>QHQO01000105.1 GCA_003221195.1 Verrucomicrobiota bacterium | reverse complement strand
TTTGCGCGCGGTCCGTTCGCGATACTCGCGCACTGCGGGCCATTGCTCTTCAGTCACAATTAGATCGACAAGCGAATGCTCCGGCGCCAGCACCAGGAACGTTCCTCCGTAAAGCGTGTCGGGACGTGTGGTAAAAACCCGGATTTTTTGGTCGCTTTTGTCGATCTTGAAATCGATCTCTGCGCCTTCGCTTTTTCCAATCCAGTTTCTCTGGAGTAACTTGATTCCTTCGGGCCAGTCGAGTCCATCCAGCTCTTTGAGCAGGCGCTCTGCATAAGCGGTGATCCGCAACATCCATTGACGCATCGGCCGCCGCACGACCGGAAATCCGCCAACCTCGCTTTTCCCATCGACGACTTCCTCATTCGCCAAAACAGTGCCGAGCTCCGGGCACCAGTTCACCGGCACGTCAGCCACGTACGCGAGGCGAACTTCATCCGGGTTTTTCCCCGAATACGTCGAAATGGGCTCGGCTTTGTTTGTGGCCGGATTGAGCCATGAATTATAAATCTGGAGAAAAATCCACTGCGTCCATTTGTAATAACGTGGATCGGTCGTGTTGATTTCACGCTGCCAGTCGTAGGAAAAACCAATTCGCCTGAGCTGGTTCTTGAATTTGGCCACATTTTCGCGTGTGGTGATTGCAGGGTGCTGGCCGCTTTTGATCGCGTATTGCTCAGCAGGTAGACCAAATGCGTCCCAACCCATCGGATGCAAGACATTGAATCCGCGCAGGCGCTTGTAACGCGCGATGATATCCGTGGCGGTATAACCTTCAGGATGGCCAACATGCAGGCCTGCGCCGCTGGGATAGGGAAACATATCCAGGACATAAAATTTCGACTTCGAGGGATCGAAACCTTTCTCAGCAGGATTGGGCGCATGAAAGAATTGTCGCTCTTCCCAGACGGCCTGCCATCTTGGTTCGAATTCGTCGAATGGATATGGTTTGCGGCGCTCGTCCATGGAAAGCCCCTGACGTTAAACCACGAATGGACACGAATGAACACCAATTCACAGAGGAACCTCGCTACTCGTCAACTGTCACCGAGTTGGTTGACGCTCTTCGTCACTTGGGCCGCGACTGTACGGAAAGCTCACGGTTATTCGTGTTGATTCGTGGCTAATCTTCTGAATCCTGTCAAACGCGTATGCAATTGATTGTGGCAACGCGCAATGCGCATAAAACGCGGGAGATTGCGCAAATTTTCGGATCAGCTTCGGCTGTACGGGATCTCACCGCCCATCCCAAGATTTCCGAAATAACGGAGAGCGGGACGTCCTTCGAAGAAAATGCGAAACTCAAAGCAATCGCAGTATCAAGAGAATTGCCTGGCCTAATAATCGCGGACGATTCAGGACTGGAGGTCAACGCTTTGGGGGGCGCTCCGGGAATTCAATCCGCACGCTACGCCGGCGTGAATGCGAGCAACACAGAAAGGATCGCCAAGTTACTGAGACGACTTGCGAACGTTGATCCAAAAGGCGATCAGCGTCGCGCGCGGTTTCGTTGCGTTCTGGCAATTGCGCGCGATGGCCATGTCCTCGCGATTTTCGAAGGAGTCGTTGACGGAAAAATCGCCGAACGGCCGCGCGGCTCACACGGATTCGGCTACGATCCGATCTTTATCCCAGATGGATTCGAAGAAACCTTTGCCGAACTTCCCGAAGAGGTAAAAAACAATATCAGTCACCGCGCGAAGGCGATTCGCAAGTTGCAAGCTAAACTGCCGACGCTCTGCGGCGAAACCTAGGGTTTCGGGGCCGGTGGAGGCGGAGGAGCGCCTGGGGGTTGAGCGCCCTGCGCGCCCTGAGCACCTGCGGCTCTGATCTGGTAGCCCACCTTGGTGATTCCGGCAGAACGCACCTTGTCCAAAACGGCGATCACGTCACCATGCATGGCCATCAAGTCCGCGCTAAGTGAGACCTTAATCTCTGGATTCGCACGGTGCAGTTCATAAAGGCGAGGTAGTACCTGATCATCGGTCAAGACTTGGTTATCAAAAGTAACCACGTTACCCTCACGCACTTTGATGGAGACATAATCCTTTACCGGGCTTGGGGGCGGAGCAATTGCTGCCGGCAGATTGACCCGGATCCCTTTCATATGGGTCTGGCTAAGACTGACCATCATGAAGCTGGCTAGTAGAAAGAACATGATGTCGATCAAAGGAATGATCTCAATGCGCGCTCTTTTCTTCGGAACCGGTGAACCAAGTATCATTTGTTAAGCTCCAAGGGATTTTCAGTACTGGGCGCCCGTCATCGTGAACGTGATGGGAATTTTGACCTTCGAAACCGATCCGGGCTTAAATCGCCATTGACGGAAAGCGCTCGTTGCTGCGTTATCCAAAATAGGACTCCCGATGCTTTGTGCCATTGAAGCGCTCGTCACGCTGCCGCTCGAACCGACTTCGACGACACACACTCCACTTCCGGTAACATGCCGTGAACGCGCCTCGTACGGGTACTGGGGGCGCGGTGCATAAGTGGCTAGCGCTTTCGCTGAAGAAATTGACACGGTACCAGGGTGACCGGCAGCTTGCGGCGCCTTAATGGGGGTGAATTTTTGCGCCTGCGGTTTCTTTGGCGGAGGAGTCGTTTCTTCTACGTACTCTGGCTTGATCTCCGGTGGCGGCGGAGGCTCAGGCAACGGAATGTCTTCCGGCGGAGGCGTGGGTTCCTCGGTGGCCTGCAATGTTGCCTCGACAACAGCCGTCGGTATGTCAGGAGGAACCTCAACCGGCGCCTCGTGTTTTTGAGCAAGTGCAACCGCGGTCAGGTGAATTGCTAATGCAGCGCCAAAAGCACTCCAGAAATACCATGCCTGCGGTGGCCGATAAAGAAGCGGTTTTGGTACTTCCTCCGCCATAAATTACGTGCCGGGTCCCGGCACCCCTTTTAGCGCCTCGCTCTTAATTTCGAATGAGATCTTATAGAATCCTGCCGAGCGAAGCATATCGAGCAAATGAACAATATTTCCATGCACGGTATCGCGATCGCCGCGCACGAACACTTTCGCTTCCGGATCTGATTGGTGAACCTGGATCAGGCGCGCCTGCATATCAGCCTCGGTCATTTCGTTTTTGTCGAAGAAATAATGGCCGTCCTTGTCGACCGAGACGCTGATGTAATCCCGTTTTGATTGCGTCTCGCCCGAGCTGCCCGTGGGCAGATTCACTTTGATGCCTTTCATGTGCACCTGGCTCAGACTCACCATCATAAAACTGGCGAGCAGAAAGAACATGATATCGATCAACGGGATGATCTCGATCCGCGCTTTCTTGTGAGGGACAGGTGAACTGACGCGCATTGGAAAATTCCTAGATTGAAGAACGCGTTGCTGAGGCGGGCGTACCGTGTTCGATCTCTACTCCTCTGTGTTCCTTATGTTGGGCTTCAAGCATCACTTCCAGGTTCGTGGCTGCCGTCTGCAGTTCGAACTCCAAGTTAGACACTCTGGAAGTGAAAAAGTTAAACGGAATCAAAGCGAAGATGGCAATACCCAGACCGCAGGCCGTGGCAATGAGCGCTTCGGCGATACCGCCAGTGACAGCCTGCACAGCCAACTCTTCGTTCCCCAGAAAACTGAACGACCTAATAAGACCGGTAATGGTGCCCAACAGACCGAGCAAGGGAGCCAAAGTTACGAGGGTGTCCATGACGACGAGGAATCGACCGGCGCGTTTGATCTCGATGCCGGCAGCGACCTGTAATGCGCCTTGCAACGAGGCGTGTTGGTGATTGAGGCCATTCCACATCATGCGAAGGACTGGGTCGCGTGATCCGCGCGAAAGCCTGGAAGCCTCGGTTGTATCGCCGTTCTCGATCGCTGTAAACACTTTCTCGATGCGTTTTGGATCGCGTCGGAACCAGCGCCCACCCCACCAAAAGCACCGTTCGATGACTACTGTCAGCGCAATGATCGACACGATCAGAATCGGCCACATTACCGGGCCTCCTTTGTGGAATTTGTCAATTAACCAGTTGCCGGCGAGAAAACCTGTCGGTTGCTCAGGAGTGGGCGAGGCGGCTGGGGAAGGACTGATCGCGGTCGCCGCAGCCGGGCTGGTAACTGCTCCTGGTGCCGGGCTTAGCGTGACTGGGACCGATGTCCCTGGCACGGCTGGCTGCTGCTGCCCCTGTGGCACGGCTGGTTGCTGCCCCTGTGGCACGTTCGTCGCCGGCGATTGCATGGGTGCGGCAGGATTTACCGCCGCGGGATTTGTCGGCGCTTGCGCTGCGGGACTCGTAGCGGGAGCTCCGGGCGGATTTTGAGCGGGCGGCGGAGACTGCGCGATCAATGTTAATACAAGCGCTAGTAAGCAGGCTGAGGCGATGAATGATGTTTTCATAGTTTTGTTAAATCAGGAATGTGATCGAACGGTTGCGGTACAGGAGTGTCTTTATCGCAAAATCATTACTGGTGAGTCCAGCAAAAGTTTTCACTTTTTTGATCCCGAGGATGTACCCTTTACTTCGTAATATCGCTACAGAGAGGATGTAAGGCAAGCGCGTCGAGTTTGTCGTCGCCAAAATTCCGTCATTTCTCGCCGGGGGAACGGGATTTTGATGCGATCGCAACGGTATTCCGCAAGCGCGGCCAATTTTCGATTGTTGCTTCGAGTTCATCCCCGACATGAATTGGACCGACGCCAGCAGGCGTTCCCGTTAAAATTACATCGCCCGGGAAGAGTGTGAGCGATTGACTCGCGAAGGAAATAATTTGCGCAACCGAGTATATCATCCGGCTCGTGCGCGTGCTTTGGCGCAGCTTCCCGTTTTGCCGTAACTCGAGCGAAACATCGTTCACGTTGACATCAGCATAAACAAACGGCCCAATCGGTGTATAGGTGTCGAATGATTTGCAGCGGCCAAATTGCTTCTCGGTCTTTTGCAGATCTCGATCGCTGATATCGAGACCAATTGTGTACCCGAAAACAAAATCCAGCGCTCGCTCTGGAAGCAAATTTTTCGCGGACTTGCCAATGACGATTGCCAACTCCGCTTCGAAATCGGTTTGATGTTCGGGAAACGCAATTTCGATTGTGCCGCCGTGCGGCAAAAGCGAGTTTGGAGATTTGAACCAAATTAACGGCGTACCCAGCGGTGTCCGCTTCATCTCCGCGATATGGTCGGAGTAATTGAGGCCGACTGCAATCAACTTGGACGGCGCGACCGGAACATCGACAACCACGCTCGTTAGGCGGACAATCTCGCCTGTCGGCTCGATGTCGTTCCAAAAGGGATTCTTTAGGACGCGAACTTCGTCGCCACGAATTTCGCCGTAGAAAAATCTGTGCCCAGATCTAAAGCCGCCGAATGTGCGCATCTTCCGCATTTCTGTAGCGGCGGTCCCTGACCGTCGCAAATCCATTCGTTATTTGACGCTCGCAGAGCGCTGCTACAGCTATTTTGAAACGATCCCGACAAAATCGCGCACGGATTTCTGCTCCGAAATTGAAAACGCGTTGCCATTCTCTCGCGCGAACCAAAATGCGCTCGACGATCCGCCATCGAGATTTAGTGCGCGTTCAATTTTCAAATCCTCAGCGAGGGACGTTGTCGCAAGGATCTTCGCCAATCCTGCCAGCGAAACCCCTGAGCAAACGCCGATCAATGCGCGACTGCCGCCTGTCGTACCTGCAAAAGTCCGTCGCGCCAGATGCGAATCGTTCAAACCGCTGATAGGCTGGCCTCGATCAACGAGAAACGGCCCGCACTGAATTGCTGCAGTCATTCCCAGGCGCCGCGAAAATTCACGAGAGCGAATGATTTGCACTCCTCGGGGTGACGCCACAAGCACGCCCGTAATCAAGCGGGCGCGCTGCAGTGGCGCGATCATTTGCCCGTTCGCGATTCGCAAACCGAGCGGCGCGAAGTTTTCGTTGAAGTACCCGCCATTTACACCGGCCAGACATTTTTCATGTCTCATCATCTCACCAAGACCGACTGCGCCACCTTCATTTTGAAGGATACGCAGTGTGCAGGACTTTGTAGGGAAGATTGCAAGCTCCATGGTGATGCGTTGGCTGCCAACGGGGTCTTCCAGAACTATATGTCGATGCACCAGGCCGTCGCGTCCCGGCTCCGACGCGGTCGACAGAATCGTCCAATCCGCTTGTGCGGTTGCAGCAAGAGCGAGAAAGAAAAAGACACGTTTAAAACGCATGAACTATATGGGCCACCTGTGTTAGATGCTGGCTGCAGATTGCGAATGCTGGCTGCAGATTGCGAATGCTGCCCGCAGCTATGCTTTACCACCGTATTTCTGCAGCAGCGTCTGAAAACGCGGATCGCTCCGTAACGGATCCCAAATGGGATTTACTTTCAGGCTTTCCACCGTCACAGCACTGGGCCGGCTTAACAATCCGTCCAAGCTTTCGATCGCCCGATCGTTCTCGCCAAGAATGGAGTAAACTTCTGCCGCTCCGGCCGTAATCTCCGGGCCACCAAACGCATCCTTGCTCTCCGGAAGTAATTCAGTCGCGCGCTGCGCCTCGGCCAGTGCGGCGTCCTTTTCGCCGAGTTGTGCGAGCACTCTTGCCAGCTGAATATGGGTCTTTTCGACGTCGGGACTCCGTTGCAGCTGCTCTTCGACTGCATTCTTTGCTTTTAGGAAAGCGTCGCGAGCGCCCACCTCGTCATGCAAGGCTTTTCGTGCAAAACCGACAGAATAATATTTGCCGAACAGAGCTCCAGGAAGAGCGGCGAGTTGATCGTCCGGCAGACTTTCAGCGGCCTGCAATCCTTCCGTATACCTGCGTTCGAGGAGAAACACATCCGCCCGGGAAGTGGCGGTCTTGAGCTTCTGCTCCGCGCTCATTGGCACAGATTTCACCGCCTCAAATGCTTTCTCTGTAACGCTGAAGTCACCCTTCTCCGCGACGGCTAGCTGGCACTTAACCTCCAAAGGTCCCAGAGCGGTGGGATCAAATGCCAGAGCGCGATCAATCGTCGCGTTAGCCTTATCGAAATTCCGGAGCATCTGGTAGTTGAAGGCGAGATTTTGCAACGCCCAGATGTCCTTCGGATTTAGACTGGCTGCCTTTTCTAGATTAGTGGTGGAGTCGGCCCATTTTCCCTGACGACGCTGGATGGCACCGACCGCGAGATAAACTTCCGATTCGTTAGGCAATCCGCGTTGCGCAATTTCGAATTCTTTCAGTGCCGCGTCATAATTGTTATCGCCCCAGTAATAGGAGTATCCGCGGGCGAGGTGTGCTTCCGGCAGATCAGGCTGCAATTGCAGGGCTCGCTCGGCCAGGGTCTGCGCTTTTTCGCGGCGTTGTGGCGTCCGTTCGAACGTATGCACGATCCAGCTTTGCAACTGCGAGTAACGTGCAATGGCAAGAGCAAAGTTTGGGTCAAGTTCGATGGCGCGCTGGTAAAGCAGTTCGCTCTGTTTCAATTTTTCCAAGTCCTCGACCGCGCAGGAAAGATTGTGCGCCTGGACAAAAGCCAGATAGGCCTCGCCGTTTTCCGTGGGCTTCTGTTCCATCTGCGCTTTTTCGCTTGGCGACAATTTTGCCCGCAGCTCATTCGCGATCTTCTGAGCAAGATCGGTTTGAATCGCGAACACATCCGTCAGCTCGCGATCATAGTCCTCCGCCCACAAGTGCTCGTCGTTCTCTGCATTAATTAATTGCACGTTTACGCGGACGCGATTGCCGACGCGACGGACACTGCCTTCGAGAATGGTACCAACACCCAGCGCCTTTCCAATTTCACGAAGGTTGGAGGCTTTCCCTCGATAGGGCATTACCGACGTGCGTGAAATCACCTTTAAATCGCCAATCTTCGCCAAATTCGTGAGCAGGTCGTCCTGAATCCCGTCTCCAAAATAGGCGTTCTCCTTGTCGTCGCTCAAATTTTCAAACGGCAACACTGCAATCGATTTGTCGACCTTGTGCGCTGAGACGCGAGGCAGGAGAAAAAATCCGGCGGCAGCAGAAACGATCATGCCGGTCGCTACCAGCATGATGATGTTCCGGCGACGATGCGATCCGGGCACGGCCGGCGTTGGTGTTGCGCGGACGCCCTGCGGAGTGATGTCGTACGCCCAGGCAAGCATCAGCGCGATCGGAAAGCCTAGGAGCAACAGCGAGATCACCAAACGCAGCGCCCAGTTTGGCAATTCCCACGCCGGAAACGCAGCGGACGCCAGCTGTATGACGCCTCCCGCAGCGATGATGTAAGCCGCTGCGACACGGTAGACCTTACGCCGTTTCACTTCCTCAAAGAAGCCGCTGCTCATAACAGGAGATTTGATTGGGCGGAACTATAGTTCAACCACACGAAAATGAACAGCGTCGTTCAGTTCCCGATGATGGCTGTTGCAGACAGCGAAAAATTAAAGCAGCGCTAGGCTTTCTCCTTCGTGTCTCTCGATCAAAGCCTGAAAGCGTGGATCGCTTCGCAACGGATCCCAAATGGGATCAAGTCTTAGAGACGGGACTGTCACCCCGTTGGGCGTGCTAAGCGAACGTTCAAGAAGCTGGAGCGCCTGGCCATTTTCGCCTGTCCAGACATAGATCTGAGCGAGGGCCACGGCCGTCTTGGGCCCTTCGAGGGCATCCTGAGACTCGGGCAATAGCTCGACGGCGCGTTTGCCTTCGGCGATGGCTGCGTCCTTCTCACCAAGCCCGGCCAGAATTAAACCGAGAGTTACATGCCGGGACGCATCATCCGAGCTTTCAAGCAAGGCTTTTTCTACAATGGGTCGAGCCCGTTCAAAGGCAGGCCGCGCTTTTTCTTTATTGTTCGAATAAGTATAAATCGCGCCCTCAAAGAGGTCCTTTGGCTTGTTTTTATGGTAGAGATCTTGAGGCGATTGCTTCAGAAGCACGAGAGCGTCCGGAAATTTTCGTTGTAAAATTAAAAGCTGCAGGCGCGCATATGTAATAAGACCGTCTGGATCGAAACCTGTCGGGACTTGCGCCAGTTGTCTCTCCATCTCACCGAGATCTCCTTTCCAATCAATCGCAAGGCTGGCCTTCTCCGCGCGAGCACCAAATGATCCAGGCGCGGCTTCAATCGCGCGGTCGAAAATCTTGTCTGCAGCTTCAAAACTTCTGGTGGCATAATAATTGTCAGCAAGATTTTGCAAAACCCAGGCATCCTTCGGACTTAGGGACGCCGCCTTCTGCAGATTCGCGGTGGATTCTTTCCATTTGCCCTGACGACGTTCGATGGCACCAATGGCCATATAAACTTCCGGGGAGTTTGGCAAACTGAGCTTCGCAATGGCGAATTCGTCGAGCGCTGCCTGATAGTCACGCTCGCAATAGTAATGATAAAAACCCATTGCGAGATGTGCCTCAGGGAGGTTCGGCTGCAAACGAAGCGCTTGCACTGCTGCGGCTCGCGCTTTTTCCTTTCGCGCAGGCGTCGGATCGAAGTCGTGGTAATTCCAATCGTGGACCCAGGCCAATGCTGCAAATGCTCCGGCGAAGTTTGGATCGAGTTTCGTTGCTTTTTCAAAGAGCTGCTCAGCTTTTTCTGTATTGCTGCGGAACTTGTCAGCCCGATAAAACATCTCGTGGCCCTGCATAAACGCCAGATAGGCTTCGCCGTTTTCAGTGGGTCTGCGCTCGATTTGCGCTTTTTCCATTGGCGACAGTTTCGCTTGCAATTCGCGCACGATTTGTCGGGCCAAGTCCGTTTGAATTGCAAACACATCAGTCAGATCACGATCGTAATCTTCCGCCCACATGTGCTCATCAGTGTCGGCGTTAATCAATTGCACGTTTACACGCACTCGATTGCCGATGCGGCGAACGCTGCCTTCCAGAATGGCACCAACTCCCAGCGTCTTTCCGATTTCACGAAGGTTGGATGCTTTCCCTCGATACGGCATGACCGAGGTGCGTGAAATCACTTTCAGGTCACCGACCTTCGACAAGTTAGTGAGCACGTCGTCCTGAATGCCGTCCGCGAAGTAGGCGTTCTCTTTTTCGTCGCTCAGATTTTCAAACGGCAACACTGCGATTGACTTGTCGCATTTGTGGGCTGACACGCGCGGCAGAAGAAAGAACCCGGCGGCGGCGGAAATAATCACGCCGGTCACTACAAGCATGACTATATTCCGGCGACGATGTGATCCGGGCATCGCCGGCGTTGGTGTTGCGCGAACCCCCTGCGCGGTGATGTCGTACACCCAGGCAAGGATTAATGCGATTGGGAAGCCCATCAGCAGGGCCACGATCACCAGACGCAGCGCCCAGTTCGGCAATTCCCATGCAGGAAATGCAGCGGAAGCCAGTTGTATAATCCCGCCGGCAGCGATGATGTAGGCTGCCGCGACCCGGTACACCTTCCGCCGTCTTACTTCCTCGAAGAAGCCGGTCATGGCTACAGCTTTGTCGGTAGAGACCATAAACCAACGGCCACTATATTGACATGCGAAGTGGCCCTGGCGTTCACTTAATCCCTGTAGCCAGCACAGTTTGAAAGTGCGGGCCCTGCTTTTCCCGCGATACAACACTCACTTCGATTTGCCGGAAGCCGCTCTTTTCCAGGAATTGGTGTAATTCCACTTCGCTGAAGCCAAGCCAATGGTCTGCATATAACTCCCGGGCCCGTTCGAATCGGTGGCTCAAGAGATCGAGAATTGCCAGCCGGCCCCCGCGTTTCAGAATCGCGTGAGCGGCAGCGACCGCTTCCTGGGGATGAATGGCGTGGTGCAATGCCTGGCTCAAAATCGCCAGATCGACGCTGTTTTTGGCAATCGGCGGATCTTCGATGTCACCAAGCCGGTATTCAAGATTCTTTATTCCGTGTTTTTTTGCCAGCCGACCACCGAACTCAACCATCTTGGGCGAATTATCGATGGCGATGACCTTGCGTGCGTTTTTCGCCAGCAATTGCGAAAGCGTTCCCTCCCCCGCACCCAGATCGGCGACAGTCAGCGGCGGAAGTAAAGTAATAAGCGTATGCGCCAGCGCTTTCCACGAGCGACCCGGCACATAACTGCGGCCAAACTTGCCGGCTAGCTCGTCAAAGTATTTGCGCGCCTTGTCCTGACGTTTATGCAGAACAAGCTTCAGACTGGTTCGATCTCGTGATGTTTCCGGCAGTTCGCGGGCGAGCAGCCGCGTAATTTCTTCAACGCGCTCTCGCTGTGAATTCCGTCCGTGATGGTTGGCGCCATAGTACACATTTTTACCTACCCGGCGATCGGAAACGACGCCCGCGCGTTTTAATTGAGCGAGATGACTGGAAATGCGCGATTGGCCCATTCCCAGAATCTGCTGCAACTCTGCCACTGAGAACTCTTCCTGCTCTAAAAGAAGCAATAGCCGCACCCGGGTCGGGTCGGCCAACAGTCGCAACAAATTAATAGTTGACGCCATGAGCAGGCAACGATATATCGACGCATCATGATTGGTCAATATGTCTTTGGACAACGTCAACTCGGTAACGCCTTAAATCGTTACAGTGTGGACGCGTCTCTCGGCTAATCCAATTAACGTTGTAACCTCTTAACGAATTCAAGTCATGCCACGTCGCTATATTTTTTCTTCCGAGTCGGTTGGTGAAGGTCATCCCGATAAAGTTTGCGATACGATTTCTGATGCGGTGCTCGATGCCTGCCTGACACACGACCGACATAGTCGTGTTGCCTGCGAGACTTATGCAAAAAGCAACGTCGTCATCGTTGGCGGCGAGATCACGACCAAAGCGGACCTCGATTACGTGCAAATCGTTCGCGACACGGTGCGCGAGATTGGTTACGTGAACGACGACGACGTTTTTCACGCGGACAAGCTTTTTGTTACGAACATCATTACCAAGCAGTCGCCCGACATTGCCCAAGGGGTCGATGCGCGCGCGGCGGATGGAAAAGAGACAGCCGAGCAAGGCGCCGGCGATCAGGGACTCATGTTTGGTTACGCTTGCGACGAGACGCCGGAGCTGATGCCCGCGCCAATCATGTTTGCGCATCGGCTGGGGCGGGAACTGACACGTATCCGCAAGAGCGGAAAAGCTGGCTGGCTGCGACCAGATGCCAAATCGCAGGTCTCGGTAATTTACGAGAATGGGAAACCAATTGGAATCTCATGCGTCGTCGTTTCCACACAGCATACCCGCGATGTGAAGCATTCGGAACTCCGCAGCTTTATCATTGAAAATGTCATCAAGGAGGTCTTGCCTGATGAGATGCTGAGCGAGAAGACGCAGTTCCTTGTGAATCCCACCGGAAATTTTGTCGTCGGCGGTCCGCAGGGAGACACCGGTCTGACGGGTCGGAAAATCATCGTCGACAGTTACGGCGGAATGGGACGCCACGGCGGCGGCGCATTTTCCGGAAAGGACCCGAGCAAGGTCGATCGCAGCGCGGCTTACATGGCACGCTGGGTAGCGAAAAATGTGGTTGCGGGCGGGCTGGCAAGAAAGTGTGAAGTGCAATTTGCCTACGCCATCGGGCACCCGAAACCGCTTAGCGTCCACATCGACACTTTTGGCACGCACACCATCGACGAAGAAACGATCGAGCGCGCCGTGCTGGCGACGTTCAGTTTCAAACCGGCCGACATCATTCAACAACTCGATTTACTCCGCCCGATCTATTCCAAGACGACAAACTACGGTCACTTTGGCAAAATTGATGATCTCGAGGCGATCACGTGGGAACGCACGGATAAAGCGACCGAGCTGCGCTCCCACAGCGCGATCGCGCCGTAAAAAAATGGAACTTAACACGAAAATTTAATACCTATGCCGACAGCAATACAGACTGAACGAAAAGAGGATTACAAAGTCGCCGACATTTCATTGGCTGATTTTGGAAGAAAAGAGATTTCCATCGCGGAGAAGGAAATGCCGGGCCTGATGGCGATCCGCGAAAAATACGCGCCACAGAAACCGCTCTCAGGCGTGCGCATCACGGGCTCGCTGCACATGACGATCCAGACCGCGGTGTTGATTGAAACGCTGACCGATCTTGGCGCAAGCGTGCGTTGGGCGAGCTGCAATATTTTCTCAACGCAAGATCATGCCGCAGCAGCGATCGCTAAACGCGGCATCTCGGTTTTCGCCTGGAAAGGTGAATCGCTGGAAGACTACTGGCGATGCACCTATCGCGCTATTTCGCACCCTGAAGGTAAAGGTCCACAACTGGTGGTCGACGATGGCGGCGACGCCACGTTGCTGATTCACAAGGGCTATGAGCTTGAAGAAGGCAGCGATTGGGCCAAGACGAAATCGGCAAATAGAGAAGAACAGGTCATCAAGGATTTGCTCCTTGAGATTCATCAGGAGAATCCCTATCGCTGGCACGAGATCGTAAAGGATTGGCGCGGTGTCTCTGAAGAAACCACAACCGGTGTCCATCGACTCTACAAGATGCATCAGGAGAACCGGCTGCTCGTTCCGGCAATCAACGTGAACGATTCCGTCACCAAATCGAAGTTCGATAACCTCTACGGCTGCCGGCATTCGCTGGTCGACGGATTGAATCGCGCGCTCGATGTGATGCTTTCTGGAAAGGTCGCCGTCGTTTGCGGTTACGGCGACGTTGGTAAAGGCTGCGCGCAATCGTTGCGCGGTCAAGGCGCGCGCGTCGTCATCGCCGAGATCGATCCGATCAATGCGTTGCAAGCGGCAATGGAAGGCTATGAGGTGACGACTGTCGAAGAGACGCTCGGT
>QHQO01000231.1 GCA_003221195.1 Verrucomicrobiota bacterium | reverse complement strand
AGCCTTCGCTGAGCTACTTGATGATGGACTTGGCCAGTCCCTCGTGAATCTCACTGTGACGCGGAACCGGCTGCGATTTTTTCGTTTTTGGGTTGGAGTACCAATCGTGGCTTGCCCCATGGCGCACAAGCACACAACCGAGTTCCTGCAGCTTCCTGACCAAGTCGCGTCTTTTCAATCGGCCAAGACCAACTCTTCAACTTTCCGGATGTAAGGGATTTCGCCTGATTGGAGGTCCGCAAGCAGATCCTTGAGATTCTTAACTAATTCTTCCTTAGACATACCCTCAGTCTGATAATCGGGGTAGTCGTTGAGAAAGCCGAGATAATAGTCGCCATCCTGCCAATAGGTGAACTTTGTGCGGATTCCGGGGCAAGCCGGTCGCGATTCCGAAATCATCCCGGTCAGCATTCCGAAATGATCCCGGTCACGATTCCGGGATGAAGTCGGTCACCGATTCCGATTTCAAACCGGTCACTTTTCGTCGGTGGTCGGAACCCTGACCGGGATCATTTCGGAGAGATTTCCACAGGGCGCAGGACGCTGGACAACATCGCCGGCAATGAGGTTCCACTGGAAGGTGGAGGAACCCACATTGCCAACGAAAAGGTCGTCCATGCGAAAGCTGAAAGAAGTCCTGCGACTCCGATACGAGCTTGGGCTGGGGCAGCGGCAGGTCGCCCGCAGTTGCTCGATCGGACAGGGAACGGTTTATGAGTATCTGAAGCGCGCGCAGGTGGCCGGGGTCACCTGGCCGCTCCCGGAAGGCTGGGATGACCGTCAACTGGAAGCGGCCTTATTCGGGGGCACCCCGCGGCGCGTCTACGAAAACCGCAAGGTCACTCCGGATTTTGCGCGTCTCTACGAAGAACTCCAACGCCATTCCCATCTGACGCTGCAATTGGCCTGGGAGGAGTACCGACAGGCTCACCCCGACGGCTACGGCTACAGCCGGTTCTGCGAACTCTACCAACAATGGCGTCAACAACTGGATGTGGTGCTGCGGCAAGAGCACAAGGCCGGAGAGAAGCTCTTCGTCGATTACGCTGGGGCGACGATTCCCCTCCATGACCCGCAGGGCGGCCCTGTGCGTCAGGCCTCGATCTTCGTGGCCGTCCTGGGGGCTAGCAACTACACTTACGCCGAAGCCACCGAGAGCCAGGAGTTGGAGAACTGGATCGGCTCGCACCTCCGCACCTTCGAATTCCTGGGAGGCGTTCCGAAGCTGGTCATCCCCGACAACACCCGGACGGGCGTGAACCGCGCTTGCCGCTACGAGCCCGACTTGAACCGCACCTATCACGAATTGGCCATGCACTACGGCGTGGCCGTGCTGCCCGCTCGGCCCTACAAGCCCCGCGACAAAGCCAAGGTCGAAACCGGAGTGCAGATTGTCCAGCGTTGGATCGTGGCGGCGCTGCGGCACCGCAAGTTCTTCAGCTTGGCGGAACTCAACCAGGCGATTCGGGAGCTGCTCACCAAGCTCAACCAGCGACCGTTCCGCAAGCGCCCCGGCTGTCGGGCCAGCTTGTTCCAGGAACTGGACCAGCCCGCCCTCGGACCCCTGCCCCGCGAGCGCTACGAGTTCCACCAGTGGGCTACGGCGCGCGTCAACATCGACTACCACGTCGAATTCGACCGCCACTACTACAGCGTGCCCTACACCCTGACCGGGCAGTTGGTGGAGTTGCGGGCGACGATGACCACGGTGGAGATCTTCCACCGTGGCGAGCGCGTGGCTTCGCACCCGCGCAGCCGCCAGACCTATCAAGCCACGACCCAGGCCGAGCATCGACCCAAGAGCCATCAGCAGCACTTGGCTTGGCCGCCCTCGCGCTTGCTCCACTGGGCGGAGTCGGTGGGACCGGCCACGGCGCAGTTGTTCGCCGCCATTCTGGAAAGTAGGCCGCACCCGGAGATGGGCTATCGGTCTTGCTTGGGGATTCTGCGGCTGGGTCAGCGCTATGCGAACGAGCGATTGGAAGCGGCCGCGGCGCGAGCCGTGTCCACGGGAGCCTGCTCCTATCGCAGTGTGAAGTCCATTCTGGAACGCGGGCTCGACCGCCAACCCCTGGAGGCGCCGTCGACCCGGCCGCCCCTCGATCATCCCAACCTCCGTGGCGCCGCTTACTTCGATCTCGCCGTGGCGCCCAGGACCTTGCCCTCGCTCTCGGAAAAGGAGCCCTGATGCTAAATCAACCCACGCTGGAGAAGTTGCACGCCCTGCGTCTGGTGGGCATGGCAGAAGCCTTCCGCGCCCAAGCCGAGCAGCCCGACCTGACCCAACTGAGCTTCGAGGAACGCTTTGCCCTGCTGGTGGACCAGCAGTGGACCTGGAAGCAGAATCGTGCCCTGGCACGCCGCCTCGCCCACGCCAGGCTGCGGCACCGCGCCTCGGTGGAGGACATCGACTTCCGCTCCCCGCGCGGCCTGGACCGCGCCCTGGTGCGCGCTCTGGCCCAGGACTCGTCCTGGGTCCGCCAGCATCAGAACCTTTTTCTGATCGGACCGACCGGGATCGGCAAGAGCTTTCTCGCCTGTGCGCTGGCCGAAAAGGCCTGCCGGGATGGGTTCACCGCCTGGTACACGCGGGCCGCGCAACTGTTCCGCGACTTGGCTCTGGCGCGCGCCGACGGTAGTGTGCGTCGGCTGTTCACCCGGCTGGCCAAGGTCGAGGTGCTGCTGGTTGACGACTGGGCGATGGCGCCGCTGGCGGACGTCGAGCGCCGCGACTTCCTGGAGATCTGTGAAGACCGTTATCAGATGCGTTCGACCATCCTCACCAGCCAATTGCCCGTGGCCCAGTGGCACGCCCAGATCGGCGACCCGACGCTCGCCGACAGCATCCTGGACCGGCTCGTGCACCACGCCCACCGGATCGAGATGCAAGGTGAATCGATGCGCAAGAAGCGCGGCAAGGAGCAGTAACCCGCGTCGCTACGCTCCGAGGACGCGAGAGGAAAAGCGCCGTGGAAATGACGCCCCGTGGAAAGCGTGGAAAACTCAAAAACCCAAAGCGAGTTTTCCACTCTTTCCACCGGGCTTGGAAATCCGGCAAAAGGCGGCCCGGATTTCCACATTTCCACCGCGCCGACGACGGGTTTCTTCATACTCAAGATCGGGAGGAAAAAATGCAGCCGCAACCGAATTCCAGTTGACCGATCCCGGTCACTTCAAGCACGATAAGGACGCCAGCGTCGCTGCGCTCCGATCTTGACCGGCATCGCATCGGAACGAGTGACCGGGATCAAATCGGAATCGCTGACCGCCTTCATCGGAATCAGGAGCAGCCACGTCGATGGAGGCAACACCACAGAATTGCGTCGGGGAATTGCTTTTGCGCGCTCCCAAGAAACCCAAGAGTTACCTTTGGATCCTCAAGGGATTCCAACGTTTCGTCGCCGAGCAGGCGGAGGATAAGTCCGTGTCGCCGAAAA
>QHQO01000104.1 GCA_003221195.1 Verrucomicrobiota bacterium | reverse complement strand
TCCAATGAATCTGCGTGGTCACGCACCTCTGCATCATCCAGGCATTCAACTGGCCCCGCTCGTTGATGTGCTATTGCTCTTGCTGATTTTCTTCCTTTTGACGTGGAACGCGGCGCGAACCGAGAATGAGCTCGATGTTAAGGTGCCGAAAGCATCGGCTGCCAAGGAGAAAAGTGCGCCAATTGGCGATGTGGTCGTTAATGTAAAGGCAGACGGTAATGTAGTGGTCAACCGCCGCACCCTAAATGGCGCTGAATTGAGCGAATTGTTGAAGAGCCTGGTCCAATTAAACTCCGAGCAAGCCGTAGTGATCCGCGGCGATGAAGCCGGTGCCTATAAGAACATCATCGGCGTGTTAAACATTTGCACCGAGGCAGGGGTAACCAACGTAGCTTTCGCGACAGCAAAATGAAAACCACGCGCGGCGCAGCCAGTCTCCTGGGACTGGCGATGCTGCTTTTGACGGCGAGCATCGCCATCGCTCAATCAGAGCCGGAAGTTCGCCGGGCGCGTCCCGTCGATGAACCGCCCGTTCCACGGGCTCTTCCCGCGGATGAATCCGTCGAGAGAGTTCTCCGCTCTCTGAAGGAGGAGTCTTCAGAGCCATCACAGCATGAAGGCGAGGGGGCAGCTCAGCGTCAGCTCGATTACGCGAACGGCCTGTTCACTCGCAAGCTTTACGATCTGGCGGCGCCTGAATATCAAAAATATCTCGACGATTATCCTGGGCGCGCGGGTCGGGCGAACGCCTACTTCTCGCTGGCGGAGTGCAATCGAAATCTCAATCGCGCGTCGAGTGCTCGCACAAATTTTCAAAAAGTGCTCAACGACTACGGCGATAGCGAATTTGCCGGGCCCGCGGCGTACGCTCTCGCGGAAATGGCGTTCACTCAGAAGGATTATGCCGCAGCGCTTCCGTTCTTCCACCGTTCTGCTGGAAAATCAAAGGAACCGGCGGTGGCCCTTTCCGCACATTATTTCGAAGCGCGCTGCCTCGAGGCTCTGGGTCGCAAGGAAGAGGCCGCCAATATATACGTCGAGGTTGCAGAGGCTGGAAATCCGAATCCTTATCGCGAGGATGCACGAATCACAGCAGCATCCATTTTCACAGGCCGAGGAAGAAAGATCGATGCGTTGAAGCAATACGAAGCTCTTGCTAACGAAGCCCAGAAGCCAGCGTTAAAAGCGGAGTCGGCTGTCCGTGGTGGCATGATCGGGCTCAACCTTGTCCAGGCTGACAATGGAAAAATCGACATAGCGATGGCGGATAGAGCTGAAGCGTTGTTGCGGAAAGGTCGAGCTCTTCCTGAAGCCGGAAAATTCCGTGCGATTGCGCAGGCTGGTCTGCGCCGTTTGCAATATCAAACCGGACAATACGCGCAGTTGCTCGCGGAGTACAAAAAGGAGCAGGGGAACCTGCCGGAGGCCGCCCAGGCCGAGGTATTATTGCTCGCAGCAAACAGTGAGCGCCAACTTGGCCACTCGAAGGAGGCTGAAACGCTGTATGGCCAGATTATCAAGAAGTATCCGGATCGAGAGGAAGCAAAGGATGCTGCCTATCAGCGGCTGATCAACGTCTACAACTCTGATCCCTCTGCGCTGGTTTCGGCAGTGGACGAATTTCTTGCAACAAGTCCGACCAACGAACGCGCCGATCAGGCGAAATTGCTTAAAGCCGAAGCGCTTTATAAACAGCAGAATTGCGCCGAAGCAGTGCCGATTTACGAGGAACTGCGGGCTTCTCAATTGTCTGCCAAGTTGCGCAGCGAAGCTGCGTACAAATTGGGCTTGTGTCATGCGCAGGCGAAGAACATTCCCGGCATCATTGAAGCCTTCACGTATTACATGCAGACGTTTCCGGATGATCCGCAGGTGCCTGCCGCCCTGGCTCAACGAGCTTTGGCCTACGAACAAGACAAGAACTACGCTGCTGCGATTGCAGATCTAAACACGATCCTCACAAAGTATCCCAAGACTCACGAACGGGAGGCAGCTTTGCAGTTGAAGGCTTTGATCCTGGGACAACAGGAAAATACAAAGGGCATGATGGAGACCTTTCGCCAGCTTTTGAGAGAATTTCCAAAGAGCTCTGTTGCAGCGCAGGCGCAGTATTACATCGGCAAGGCTGCGTTTGAATTAAAGGATTACAAAACGGCGCTGACAGCGCTCAACGCAGCCCGCCAATTGAATAAGGATCAGTACTACAATCTCGCATCGCTCCGGATCATGCTATGTCAGTTTTATTTGAAAGATCGGAATGCGCTGACCAAAGAGGTGAACAGTTTCATGGCCAACAGCCCAAATACAAACGTTCCGCCGGAAGTTCTGGAATGGCTCGGAATTGGATATTACAACGAGAAAAATTTTCAGGCTGCGGAAAAATATCTGAGCGCGCTTCGTAAAATCGATAACCCGGGCAGCGTTAAACCTGATTTTCTCTTTTATCTGGGAGACACAGCCACCAAGCTGAAGAACCTGCCCGAAGCCGAGGACGCGTTCGGTAAATATCTGCAGACAGCGAAAGACCCGGCGGGAAAAGCGAAGGTGTTACTCGCGCTTGGCTCCGTCAAGATCAGCGCCCATAAACCAGACGAGGCTCAGAAAATTGCTGAAGAGATCATGGCGCTGCAACCAGAGGGACGAGTAAATGCGGAAGCGCGCTTGCTGGCAGGAGAAGTGCAGTTGGAACGCGGAAAGTTCGATGACGCCGGCAAAGCCTTTAAGGGAGTGGCGCTGCTTTACGATGATCCGGCCATCACTCCGCGCGCACTGGACAAGGCGGCGCTGGCGTATCGACAAGCAGGCAAAACCGAGGAAGCCGACCGGCTGTCGCACGAGCTGCGCGAGCGATATCCGAATTACGCCGGCGGATAGTCCTATTGTTAACCGGAACCGATTATTTCGCGGCGCGTATAGTCGTGATACCCCAGGGACCGTCGCCTACTTTGATGCGGCGCAATTCTTTGCGCGATTTCACATCGACGACTGAGACATCATTCGACGCTCCGTTCGCGGTGTAGAGTTTCGATCCGCTGGGGTCGAGTGCGATTCCCCAGACACGATTTCCCACCGGGATGGTTGTCGCTACTGCATTCTTTTGGGTATCGACAACTACAATCGCGTTTCCGCGGCCCGTTGACACATACAGTTCTTTTCCATCCTTAGCCATTGCAGTGCCCATCGGCAGCGAGCCTGTTGGCAGTTGGATTTTTGATAACAATTTGTGCGACGCCGCATCGATTACGGCAAGATAGCCGCCGTTCTCGCAAGCGACGTATGCGCGTGAGCCATCCGGCAGAAATGCAATCGACCGCGGTCGTCCGCCTGTCGAGATTGTTGCGACGACGCGCTGTTGATCGGGATCGATTGCGAATACTTCGCCTTTCTGTTCGCAAGTGACATAGACTTCGCCATTCTGCGGATTGACCCCAACACCTTCTGGTTCATCCGAGACTTTAACTTTTCCGTGAGACTGCCCGGAGCCGAGATCGATAATGGAAGCGCTCGAATCGTCTTCATTCGCAATAAAAGCGAGCCTTCCATCCTTGCTTATCGCGAATTGCTCCGGGTCCGATCCGATATGCCAGCGATCAATTAACTTGCGCTCCACTGGATCGATTACACCAAGCCCATCGGCGGTCTTGTCCGCCGGTGCGCGATTTTCATCCAGACCGGGCGCCATTCGCGGTGAACCGCTCAATGTCACAAAGAGCCGCTTGCCATCTGGCGCTGCGTGAATCCCGCGCGGTCTCTTGCCTGCTCTAAAAGTCGCGACAACCGCATCCGTCGCACCGTCAATGACACTGATATCGCCGGATCGTTCATTGCTCACATAGACGAAATAATCTGGCGATTCAGCGCGCACGACGAGTGCGCTGGCGAGAAAGAGATAAAGAATAAATTGGGCATTCACGCGTGACGCGTACATCGCACGTGATCCGCACGCAAGTCATCTGCTAGAGTTTAATATTGGACGTTGGGCGTTGGACGTTGGACGTTTTCTGCCGTGATTCCGCACGACAAACTTTTCATTCCAGGTCCCGTTGAAGTATCGGAGAAAACCTGGGCCGCATTTTCGCGTCCGATGATTGGGCATCGCGGCGAGGATTTTAAAAATCTTTACCGAGCGATTCATCCGGGTCTTCAGACTCTGTTTGGAACAAAACAGCCGGTGTTCCTTTCCACCTCTTCGGCATGGGGCGTGATGGAAGCTTCCATCCGGAACCTGGTCGATCGCGGAGTGCTCTGCTGTATGTGCGGCGCGTTCTCGGACAAATGGTTTGATGTTGCAAAGCGCTCTGGTAAGGAGGCCGCTCCGCTGCGGGTCGATTGGGGAAAACATATCGATCAGAAGGCTGTCGATCGGCAATTAGCCACGGGAAAGTTCGATACTGTCACTCTCATCCACAACGAGACTTCAACGGGCGTGATGAATCCTCTCCCGGAAATCTGCTGTACACTCGCCAAGTATCCTGATGTGACCCTCGTCCTCGATACCGTGTCGTCATTCTCGGGAGTCAAGATCGACATGGACGCGCTCGGCATTGACGTGATGCTCACGGGTGCACAAAAGGCGTTGGCGTTGCCGCCAGGTTTTTCGTTGTTCTCGGTTTCGGGGAAAGCATTTAGTCGCGCAGAAAGAATCCCGAACCGCGGCTTTTACTTTGATTTTCTCGAGTTCAAGAAGCAACAAGCAGAATGGATGACGCCGAGCACGCCTAGCATTGGACACATGCACGCGCTGGAATCGAAGTTGGAGGAAATCTTCGAGGAAGGCCTGGAGACGCGCTTTGCTCGTCATGCACGCACCAACACTCTGGTGCACGATTGGGTTCGGCGGACTGGATTCGAATTCTTCGCTGAGGAAGGATTCCGATCAAAGACGCTCACCTGCGTCAAGAACAACAAGGAAATCGACGTTCTGAAGCTGGTGAAGAAACTTCGTGAAAAGCATCATCTCGTGATCGATCCCGGCTATGGCAAAATTCGAGGTAAAACCTTTCGTCTTTCCAACATGGGTGATGAAACCGAGCAAACTGTCGCGCATCTGCTCAGCTGTCTGGATGACGTTCTCTAGTACCGCAAGCGAGGCATCAAGCATGAACATTCGGCCGCTGATCCTGGTTTTTCTTCTCAGTTTCTTTAAACCGCTGGAGTCAGTTTGCGGAGATCCTGTAGCAATAACGCAGGAGGAACTTGTTCGTCGGGCCCAGGAACTTTTCGACGCCGTAGTACCAGGCAACAAGGAGCCGTGGCAAAATACTTCGCAGACGACTGCATCTTCGCAGATGAAAAAGGCCGCAACTTAAACAAGGCGCAACTGGTCGCCGATATCACGCCGCTGCCGAAAGGTTATTCAGGCACGATCAAGATCGCGAAGCCTCAAAGCCTCATTCACGGTGACACCGCCACCTTGAGTTACGATCTCGATGAAACCGAAACCATCTTTGGCCAGAACCTCACGTCCCGTTATCACGTAACTGATACGTGGCTTCGACGCAACGGCGTCTGGCAAATCGCCTCCAGCCAGGCGATGCGTTACTATGAAGATCCAGCTGTTGCTAGGATCGATCCAAAAAAATTCGCCTATTTCAGCGGCACCTACGAGCTGGCGCCTGGTCAAACGAGACGAGTCTTTTCTGAAGAGGAAAGTTTATATGTCGAACGTAACGGAAAACGTGAACAACTTTTCCCGGAGGGATCCGAAATCTTTTTCCGCAAGGGCGTCGAAGGCCGTATCTTATTTCGCTACGCGGATAATGGGAAAGTGGATGCGCTCATCGACCGCCGAAACAACGAAGACGTCGTCTGGCGCAGAGTGAATTAATTTTCGGGGCATAAGAGAAAAGGTTCCCGCACTGGGCGCTAGTTTTCCTAAGGCGAATCGCGGGTAACGTCTTGCTTGGAAATCACCAGTTATGCCAATGATTGAAACGTCAGGCCTGACCAAGGTTTATCGCACCTACCGAAAGGAGCGTGGACTTTGGGGATCAATCAAAGGCCTGGTCAAACGCCGTTACGATGAAACGCGCGCGGCCGACCAGGTTTCCTTTAACATTGAGGAAGGCGAGTTCGTTGGTTTTCTCGGCCCGAACGGCGCGGGCAAGACCACGGTGTTGAAGATGCTTTCAGGGTTATTGAATCCAACCTCCGGCGATGCGCGCGTGCTCGGCTTTGTTCCATGGGAACGACGCAACGAGATGAAAAGGCAATTCAGCCTGCTCATGGGACAAAAGAATGCGCTCTGGTGGGATTTGCCCGCGCAAGAATCCCTTGAACTCAATCGCGCCATCTATGGGATCGACCGTGGACGCTTCAAAAAGGTCGTGGACGGATTATCGGAGCTCTTGGAAGTGCAGGAGAAAATGAACGTGATGGTCCGCGAGCTCTCGTTAGGCGAACGGATGAAAATGGAGCTGATTTCCGCACTTATTCACGAGCCGCGCGTACTTTTTCTCGACGAACCAACGATCGGCCTGGATGTGGTCAGTCAAAAAAGGGTCCGGGAATTTCTGCGTATTTACAATGAGGAACATCGTATCGTCACGTTGCTGACCAGCCATTACATGCAGGATATCCAGGAGCTGTGTCATCGGGTTCTCGTGATCGATCACGGTAAAATCTTTTTTGACGGGCCATTGGATGAAATCGTCGACCGGTTTTCAGGATACAAAATTCTGAGTCTCACTTTCGAAAAAGAGGCGACGCGCGATCTTTCCGCTTTCGGTGAAGTAACGGAACAAACGCCTGTTTCGGTGCAACTAAAAGTCCCACGCGCAAAGGTCACCGAGACCTGCCGCGAACTGCTCGAAGCCTGCGACGTGAGCGACATTAACGTTCAGGAAGTGCCCGTGGAAGAGGTAATCCGCCAGCTTTTTGGCGAACGACGCGAAAGTCATCGTGCCACTGATCTCGCACCCACCGAAGCGGCACAAGCTACCTAGGCTTGGTCGCAATCGACTGGCTGGCTATGGTACCACTTGCGGACCGATTCGAGTAGGGCAAGGTCAAACAGCTTTCACTATGAGATCGTGGGATCGCGTGATCGGGTACGCGCTGCTTCTTTTGGCGCTTCTCTCGTGCCACGTCAGCCGGGAGTCGAAATTAGCTGAGAAGTCGAAACAGGAGTTGCTGGCCCTGGAAAATCGGTGGCTACAGGTGGAGGACGATCCTGTGGCTCTCGAAGATATCCTTGCTTCTGATTTCCTGCACGTGGTGCCGGGGGCAATTATCACAAAGAACCAACACCTCCGGTTTCTGCGCGAGCATCCTGCGGGTGGGAAACGTCCAGAGAAGCGTTTCGAAGATCTTCATCTAAGGGTTTATGGTGAAGCAGGAATTGTGAATGGCGCCGTGATTGAAACGACTGACCACGGCGAGCGCAAGACTCTGTTCACAGATGTCTTCGCCTATCGCGATGGCAAATGGAGGGCCGTTAGCGCACAGGAGCTGCCTGTGGCCGCTCCATAACTTATGCAGCGATTTGCTCGCGCTTTCTTGAGAGGGCGCGGTTCGATCGTCAACGCTTAACACTTAGGACTTAACGGCACATCAAACTCAGACAAACCAGGCAGGATGCTTTTTTCCATTCCCTCCGCGAACGTAGGGTATTGGAGAGTCCAGCCCAGACTCCGCAGTTTCGCATTACTCACACGCTTGTTGGTGTCGCCCCGTTTGCGTTGCCCCGTTAATTCTCTAAAGGGCGGCAACGGCCGATTCAGTCTTTGGGCCAACCAGCGGTAGCAGTCACTTTGCAGCATCGGTTGATTATCAACTACATTGTAAATCTGACGTTCCTGCAATTCCCCGGTCACCAGGAGGAAAAGTGCGGACGCGATATCGTCGCGGTGCACTTGATTAACGAAGCGATCGCTTTCCGGATCGATGATCGCCGTGCCAGCTAGAAATTTGCTCAGTAACGCCGACCTGCCCGGGCCGTAGATTCCGCTGAGACGCGCAACTGTACCACCCCGGTCGAGCATTGCCTTTTCCGTTTCAAGCAGGACCCGACCTGTGTCGCGAGCAGGTTTAGTTTCACTTTCTTCGGTAACCCATGAACCATCGCGTTGCGCATAAACGCTGGTGCTGCTCGTAAAGAGCATCTTTGTTTCAACGAATCGATCGAGCAAATTGCGCACGCCATTCAAATAGATTTGCCGGTACGACTCGAATTCGCCGCCGCGCGAACTCGCGCAATGAACGACGACATCGAATGTTCGGCGGCGCTCCGCGACCTGATCGCTGTCTGAAATATCGACCTGGCAAATAGGATACGGTTTGACGGACAGCGTTGCGGCTGATTTCGCAGAAGCGGTCCAGCCTTCCGCGTCCCAGCCTGCGGCATGGAACAAATCCGCGGTCGCCTGACCAACATAACCGCAGCCGGCGATCAAGATTCGCGGCATGTCGTTGTAGTCGCCTCACTGCGAGGCGTTTTCTGCGCGTTGCATCCGGCACGGCGGCCCTGCTCCGTGGCTATAACAACCGTTCCGGTTATCGCCAGTGCCTTACGCCGCGGCTGCGATTTCAATTTCTTCAAACATGTTTTTCTGGAGAGCGCGGACTTGTTTAAGGCGAATAAGCTCCAGGAGCGCGAGAAACGTTACCACGACTTCCACGCGCGATACGGCAGCGCCAAACAAATCGGAAAAACGTAGCCGCGCATTATTTGCGACCCGTTGCAAAATAATATCAATCTTCTCCGAAACACTAAAACGTTCGGCGAAAATTTCCTGCACATCCTGTCGGGCTTCGATCCGTTTGATCACCGTTTGGAATGCATTGATCAACTGAAAAATTCCAACCTCTTCCAGACGCAGTGGCCCTTGCAAGAGCGACGATGCGCTACCTTCTCGCACAAAGATCCGCTCCTGTTCCAGTTCCCTCAGATGAAGATCCGCGGCCGCTTCTTTGAACTTCTTGTACTCTATTAACTGCCGGATCAGATCCCACCGTGGATCATCTTCCTCGGCGTCTTCTTCAGGGGGCTGCTGATCAATCGGCAACAAGCTCCGGCTTTTCAGGTAAATGAGGTTTGCTGCCATCACGATGAATTCGCCGGCAAGTTCGATATTCAATTCCTTGAACGCCTGGAGGTATTCGAGGTACTGACGAGTGATGCGTTCAAGTGAAATATCGTAAATATTGATCTCATCCTGCTTGATCAGGTAAAGCAATAGATCGAGCGGTCCTTCGAAAACCTCCAGCTTGACCTTGTAATCGGGTTCCATTTGTGGCTTCACCGCGTTAAACGCTCGAAACGTTAAAGCGTTGAAGCGTTGCAGGGCAACAAACGTTCCCAGCGTAGGTCCGATGTAACGATTTAACGTTGTAACGAATCACGTGGGCTTGCCCTACGCGGGAATTTTTCGATGGATCCAAACGCTGTTCACAAGGCCGAGGCCAAACATGATCATCAGCACAAAGGACCCGCTGTAACTAATCAGTGGCAATGGCACACCCGTGATGGGAAGCAGAGCAATCGTCATTCCCATGTTTTGGAAGATGTGCGTGAAAATAAGTGCCGTGATTCCGACAACCAGTAGGAGTCCCAATTGATCGCCAGCGAAAAAAGCGACAAAGAGACACGTGATCAGGAGCAAGGCGAATCCGCCAAGAAGAAACATTCCTCCAATAAATCCCCATTGCTCGCCGATGGCGGAGAAAATGTAGTCGTTGTGCACGGCAGTGGCAGGCAGAAATCCGAGCTCGATCTGTGTGTTTTGCGCCTTAAATCCTTTGCCTGACCAGCCGCCTGAGCCGATCGCAATGAGAGATTGATTGATCGCCCACGCGGATCCTTGCTTGTCGATATCGGGATGCGTAAACGCGGTGATTCGCTGTTGCTGATAGGGTTTTAAACCAAAATTGATCGCGATAGGGATAAACGCGACCGCGATGAGAATGACGCAAATTAAGTACCGCAGTGGAAGACCGCCGGCGAATAACAGCGCCAGGAGCACCGGCCCCCAGATGATAACCTCACCCAGATCCGGTTGCATCAGGATGAGCAAGCACGGCGCCGCAGCAATCGCGCCGCAAAGCAGTAACCGCAGCATAGGATGCATTTCGCGAAATTGTGTCAGGAACAGCGCCAAAACCATGATGCCTGCGATAACCGCAAGCTGTGCTGGCTGAAAATTGACCGGCCCCAAATGCAGCCAACTGCGCGCCCCGTAAACCTTCGTGCCAATAAACTTCGTCAGGATTAGAAAGACGATACCAGCCAGATACATCGGTAGCGCTCCCCACCGGATCCAGCGGTAATGAATCAAACTCGTCAGCATAAAAGCAAAGACGCCCACGACCACCCAGTTTGCCTGCTTTCGCCAGAAATCCACTGCATTCGAGTCTGCGCGCGTGGAAGTGGCGCTGTAAATCGCCACGACTCCAAAGACGGCGAGAGCGAGCATGGTTAACAGCAGCAGCCAGTTTTGTCCCAGCAATTTTCGAAGAAACGGCGTCATCCGATGTAAACTCGATTAAATCTCCCCACACATCCGCGGGACGTGAGGACAATTATACGCGCATTGCAATCTTCGCAAAAATGCTGTGCAGCATTTTTGTTTTTACTGTGCCTAATATGAACCTGGACAGATTCTGGATTCGATCAGGATTGTGGCGAGATCGGAGCGGAGGCGATCAAACAGCCGACAGTTTTTAGGGTAAAGGCCAGACGATGTGGGCATTACGTTGGCCAAAATATTAGTTTAGAGAAAATATGCATAATAAGTTGATTATCAGTTTGTTAAGAATTTTTCTAGTAAATCTTGGCGCTCCACTTGTCTGTACATTTGAACCCCACTAAACTTGTCTCCACTTTTGTTTGTTGTTCGGGAGGGGAGAGCAAAATGGCTAAGAGCAAAAAGACAAAGAAAAAGACGAAACGAAAGCTTGCGCACCCTAAATTGCCGATGCAACAGCAGCTGAATTTGCTTCATGAAGGGACGCATTTCGACCTGCGCCCGATGTTTGACGACTTAAACAAGCGATACTTTCGCGGGCGCCTTCATCGTTACAAAGTGATGTGGGGTCGCCGGCGAAGGCATCGCCCCAAGGAATATTTCATCTTTGGCACAATTCAGGAGCAGGACCGCGTTATTCGAATTAATCGGGCATTGGACCAACCATTTGTGCCGGCCTGGTTTCTTCGGTACGTGCTTTATCACGAGATGCTGCACTCAGTAGTCCCCGACGAAATGCTCTCACAAGGTCGCCGGCGGGTTCACACGGAAGAATTTAACCGTCGCGAGCGCCAATTCCCGGGTTATCGACGCGCTCGGCGCTGGGAGGAAGAGAATCTGTCGCGTTTTTTGCGCTAAATAGCCCGTCAGCGCGTCTCGGTAACGGGCGCCGGAGACGGCCTCTCAGACGGCGAGGGCGTCGTCGCTACGTTCTTTTTGATCAGGTACCAAAGCGTTGTCGCGAGCAGGAGAGAGATCAACTTCGCGCGCCAGTTTTTCAGAATCAGCCTCTTCATATTTGGTGTGCAACAAAATCTCCGCGATCCGTTGACGAAAAGTTTCCGGAGTGAAATTGCGCTCAATTCGACGCCGGTGACAAATGGAAATACTGCCCGTCTCTTCGGAGACGACTACCGCCACGGCATCCGATTCCTCGGTAATCCCAAGCCCGGCGCGATGACGTAATCCCAGACTGCGATCGAGCGTTTCACGCTGGCTCACTGGAAAAATACATGCCGCGGCTGCGATTTGTCCGTTGCGAATAATCACTCCGCCATCGTGCAGCGCGGCCTTGGGATGGAAGATGGTCAGGATGAGCTCGACGGAAAAATCTCCGTCGATTGTGACGCCCGTTTCCTCGTAAACGCGAATCGACGTGTCGCGCTCGATCGCGATGAGCGCGCCGAATTGCTTATTTGCCAGTTGCATGACTGCCTCGGCCAGATCGTGAACAGTTTCCCGCTTCTCACTCGTCAGCGAGAAAATGGGGTGACCGCCAAGAGCAGCCAGCCCACGTCTTAGCTCCGGCTGGAAAATCACCACCAGCGCGACCGCGAGGAAAACCGAGAAGCTTCGTACGATCCAGCCGATTACAACCAAATTGAGCAACGTCGAAATAAGAGTCAGCGTCAAAAAGACGATCGCCAGACCGGTGAGCACTTTCGCGCCGCGCGTTCCGCGGAAATAAAGATAACCGTAATAGATCGCCACGCTGAGCAGCAGGATCTCTACCAGGCTGCGCCAGCTTCTGAACCAGAGATCGATGAGTTGAATCATTTTGCCCTCTGAAGAATTGCTTCCGTCACCTTTAAGGCATTTACGTTTTCCTTGACATCATGAACGCGAAGCACGTCTGCACCGCGCGCGCGCAGAATCGAAGTCAACGCGACCGCTGGCGCCAACCGATCGCTTATCTGCGCCGAATTTATCAGTTTGCCCAGAAAAGATTTTCGGGAAACGCCAATCACGATTGGTCGATCACACGCGCGGAGCCGCTCAAGCTGCGCGAGCAACTCGAGATTGTGCTCAAGCGTTTTGCCGAAACCAATGCCCGGATCAAACGCAATCGCCATGGTGTCAATAGTATAAACTATGGCGCGGGCATATTGTTGTCGAAAAAAATCAGAAACTTCTGAAACAACGTCTGTGTATTGCGGCGCGATCTGCATCGTCTGCGGAGTTCCCTGCATGTGCATGATGATGAAAGCCGATTTGGTTTCGGCAATCAGCGGCATCATTTCCTGATCGCCTCGCCCTCCGGTAACATCGTTCACAATCGAAGCTCCCGCTCGAATCGCCGCCCGCGCAACCTCAGCCTTCGACGTGTCAATCGAAATAATGACTTCCCTCCTTCTGCGCAATTGTTCGATCACCGGAATCACACGGCGCAATTCTTCCTCTGCCGTGACAGCGTCGGCGCCCGGCCGCGTGGATTCGCCGCCGACATCAATGATGTGCGCACCTTCCGCGGCCATCCGTAAACTGTGCGCTACGGCATTTTCCGCATCGAAAAAATTTCCGCCGTCAGAAAACGAATTCGGCGTGATATTTAATACACCCATGATCAGCCCGTGTCGCGAGAGATCGAAGATGCGGTCACCGATTTTCCAAAGCCTCCCACGCATCATGGATGAGACTAACACACCAGATACTTTATTCGAAGCTGTAGACGTCGACCTCTGGGCGACGCGGCACAGGCGAGCCATCCTGCCAGCGTCGCGCTTCGCGCAGCGAAGCCGCTACGGTTACTTCTTTCGAGAGTAACGCCCCATCAATTCCCCTTGCGCAACCACATGCCCTTTCATCGCCGCATCCAGCTGGCTCCGCTTCGCACCAGTGGGCAACTCCAGTTCGCGATCGAGAGCAAAAATCTTGAAGTAATAGCGATGCGTGCCGGAGGGTGGACACGGTCCGCCGTAACCGGATTTGCCGAAGTCATTTGTTCCGTGGACCCCTTTGGGCGTGCTTCCCTCCGCGATCGTGTTGTTCTGCGGCGAGATGTTCCAAACCATCCAATGGGTAAAGAGTCCGCTCGGCGCATCCGGGTCATCTACAACCAAGGCCAGGCTTTTCGCGCTCGAAGGAACCTCCCCAATCTGCAAGGTGGGGCTGGTGTCGCCGCCGTCACATGTGAATTTTGATGGAATATTCCCACCTTCTTGAAAAGCAGAACTTGTGATCTTCATCTTTGCTCCTCCCGCGGCAAATGAAACAATCGCCACCAGGGCGATCGCCAATGCGCCGGCAACAATCACTTTTGGCATGATTCGACCTCGGATTGAAATCGCGTTAAATCGATAAACCTGGCGCTATTGTTTCGCTTAGATGTCTTTGAACGGACGTAACATTCGAGAACAAATTCTGGGTCTGCTGAGGCGGAAAGATTACCGGCCGCTTAACAAGATCGACATTGCCCGCAAGCTCGGATTGACAGGGACCGAACGAGTAGCGTTGCGGAAAAGCTTGCGCGAGCTCGAGCGCGCCGGCGAGATCGCCCGGATCCGGAAGAACCGATATGTTTTGCCGGCCGAGGCTGACCTGGTAACCGGCAAACTGTCAATTCATCAAGCTGGCTACGGTTTTCTCACGTCAGAAATGTCTGGGCAGCCGGACATTTTCATCGCGGCGGAAAACACCGGAACAGCCATGCATGGCGACCGTGTGGTCGCGCGTATGTCACCGGACGAACCTTCCGGACGCATCAAAGGGCGGCGCGAAGGGCGCGTGATTCGAATCTTGGAGCGCGCTCACGATACGATTGTCGGCACTCTCCAACGGTCGCGGAACTTTTACTATGTGGTCCCGGATGATCCGCGCATCGTGCACGACGTTTATGTGGGGCAAGTTTCTAATTCGCCGCAGGACGAATCCGCTGTGGCTGACTTGCCTCTGGCAGCTTACAAACTTGCGCCACAGGTTGGCGATAAAGTTGTAGTTCGTCTGGAAGCCTGGGAATCGCGCCACGTCAATCCCGAAGGTGAAATCATCGAAGCGCTCGGCCCAGCTTCGGCTCCGGGAATCGACATGCTCTCGATCATCCGGAAATATCATCTGCCAACAGAATTTCCCAGGGACGTTTTGGACCAGGCGAAAGGGATTCCTGAGACAGTCGACGCCCGGCAATTCGAGAGACGCGAAGATTTGCGCGGCGAATTCATCGTCACCATCGATCCCGATGACGCGCGCGATTTCGACGACGCGATTCATGTTGAGAAGATCGGCAGCGGTTGGCGGCTCGGCGTCCACATTGCTGATGTCGCCGCCTACGTAGAGCCCGACAGCCCGCTGGATCGAGAAGCGCGCCGGCGCGGAAACAGCGTTTATCTCCCGGACCGCGTGATCCCCATGTTGCCGGAGCGATTGAGCAACGGCGTTTGCAGTCTCAATCCTGGCGTCGATCGCCTCGCACATTCTGCATTTATTCATTTCGACAAACACGGGAACGTAAAAAGCGCGCGCTTTGCACGCAGCGTAATTCGAAGCGCTCACCGGCTGACGTACAAACAGGCTTACGCGATTCTGACCGCGGCACCCGGCGATCAGTTGGGCGAACGGCTGCACCTTGCCTGGGAACTCGCTGCGCTATTGCGGCAGAGGCGATTCGAGCATGGCGCCCTGGACCTCGATTTCCCGGAGGTAAAAGTCTGGGTCGATAAAGACGGGCACCCGGCAAAATTGGAGCGTGTCGAGAATGATAAATCGCATCAGCTTGTCGAAGAATTCATGCTGGCCGCAAACGAAGCTGTCGCGCGCGAGCTGAAAAAGCGCGCGGTTCCGACCATCTATCGGATTCATGAAAATCCAGATCCAGAAAAATTGGCAGAGTTTCGCGAATTCGTGCTCGGTTTTAATTACAGCGTGGGCGATGTGACTCATCGCGCGGAGCTGCAGCGATTGCTGGCGGCAATCCGTGGAAAACCGGAAGAGCAAGCGCTCAAGGTCGGTTTGCTTAAAAGTTTGAAACGCGCCCGTTACTCTCCGCAGCCGCTCGGCCATTATGGGTTGGCCAAGGCAAATTACTTGCATTTCACCAGTCCCATTCGGCGCTACGCCGATTTGGTTGTGCATCGTGCTCTTGGTAGAGATCCCGCCGGCACGGGAGGCCGTCCGGCGCGCTCGGCGAGCGCGTCCTACCATCCTGATATGGCCGAGATCGCTTCGATTGCGGAGCACATTTCAGTTACTGAACGAACCGCTGCGGACGCGGAGGTTGACGCCGTCCAGATGAAGAAACTCGAGTTTTTTCAACGACAGCTCGATGCACGCAATCCCCAGATTTTCCGCGCCACTATTATTGATGTCCGCAACTATGGATTGATGGTGGAACTGCCGGATGCTCTTGTGACCGGCTTGGTCCACGTCTCCTCGTTAACGGATGACTTTTATTTGTTTGATTCGGCCCGGCGGCAACTTATCGGGAGACGGTCGCGCAAACGCTTTAGTGTAGGCGACGAGTTACCCGTGTTTGTTGTCCGGGTTGACGCCTTCAAACGACAAGTGGATTTCGCAATTGCGCTTGCGTCTGCACAGCCGAAAGGGACTCGTCGCACCAGAAAATCACCCGGCATCGCTCGTCGCGCTTAATGAGATACCTACTCAATGCTCAACGCGCCATGGATGTTTGCCCCGCCCTGGCGATAGGGAATGACGGATGAATATTTGCGACGACCAGTGATCGCCGCTAGAAACGGTTATGCATGCTGAAGCTTCTGTTGCCGCTCCTCGATATTCGCGCGCAAACCCGTTTCCAGCCAAACTTCTGGTCAATCGCAGCCTGAGCGGACCGGAGTCGGCAAAGGATACGCGCCATTTTGAACTAGACCTCACCGGATGGGGATTAAGCTTTGAGGTCGGCGATTCGCTGGCGGTATATGCAACAAACGATCCACAGCTCGTAGACGAAATTATTCACGCGCTTGGCGCCACCGGCGAGGAAGAGGTCCCTCGACCAAAAGGCGCACCAACCACTCTGCGCGAAGCGTTATTGCGCGATTACAGCATCACGCAGCCAACGCCCAAGATTTTGAGGGCCATCGCCCATCGTGCGAACGCTGCGCCGCTGCTCGGCGATCTTCTCGCTCCCGAGCGCAGGCAGGATCTCACAACATATCTTTGGGGCATGGAGGTAATCGACTTTCTCATCGAGCATCCGTCAGCTCATTTCAGGCCAGAGGAATTTGTCGGTTTGCTCACAAAACTGCAGCCGCGCCTTTATTCTGTGGCCTCGAGTTTAAAGGCGTATCCGGAACAGGTTCATTTTATCGTGGACGTGGTAACGTATGAAAGTCACGGCCGCGTTCGCAAAGGCGTCTGCTCATCTTTTCTTGCGGAACGCGCTGATGGCGTACCGGTCCCGGTTTTCCCAAGCATAGCGAAGCATTTTCATTTGCCCGAGGACCCTGACGTTCCAATTATCATGATCGGTCCAGGAACGGGCGTCGCGCCGTTTCGCGCGTATCTGCAGGAACGCCAGGCGACGGGAGCAAAGGGAAAGAACTGGCTGTTTTTCGGATCGCAGCATCAAAAGTGCGATTTTGCCTACGGCGAGGAATTCGAGGCATTCAAGAAAGAAGGGCTTCTCACACGGCTCGATTGCGCTTGGTCGCGCGATCAAGCCGGGAAAATTTATGTCCAACATCGGATGAAGGACAATGCCGCTGAGATTTGGAAATGGCTCGACGCCGAGGGCGCCCACTTTTTCGTGTGCGGCGACGCGAAGCGAATGGCGAAGGATGTCGATGCGACGCTGCGAAAAATCGTGCAGGAGCAAGGCGGTAAAACCATTGATCAAGCTAATGAGTACGTTGAGAAGCTCAAAAGCGACAAGCGTTACAAGCGCGATGTTTACTGAGAGTGGCGAAGCACGAATGTCGAATGATAAGGAATGGCTAAATGGAAGAAGTAACGGTTCCATGAGCATTCGGATTTCGTCATTTTCTTCATTTGTGGCATAGTAAGGGGAGGGCCTTAAAGCG
>QHQO01000103.1 GCA_003221195.1 Verrucomicrobiota bacterium | reverse complement strand
AGTACCTCCACACAGATTGCGTCGGTTTCCCCGAAATCCCCCAGTAGTCTCAGTTTATCATCTATTTTTGGCTTCTTCATTGCCAGGCAAGCTCTACGCGGCGCAAAACTAAATCGCTGCTCACGCTTCCTGCGAGCGTGTCCGTGCTGATAAACGAATCATTCACAAATGGCCCAGTATCGCATTACTGAGATCGAAGATTACGACTCGTTCGTTGGAACGGAGACTATCGAGCGAATTCGCCAGAAAGCTGCCAATTTGAAAGGCCTGCGCGTCGCGAATTTCAATTCTACGTACTACGGCGGCGGCGTGGCCGAGACAATTTCTTCGCTCACTTTGCTCATGAACAGCCTCGGACTACGCACCGAGTGGCGAGTGATCCAAGGCACGCCCGATTTTTTCTCCATCACGAAGAAGATGCACAATGCCCTTCAGGGTGGAGAAATCGATCTCTCCAAGATCAAAAAGGAGATTTTCGAACAAGTGATTTACGAGAACAGCGTGCGCAATTTTCTCGATCACGACTTCATCATGGTACACGACCCGCAGCCGCTTCCGTTAATTGAGCATTACGAAAAGAAGTGTCCCTGGCTTTGGCGTTGTCATCTCGACCTTTCCCGGCCGGACGCCGAAACCTGGAAGTATCTGCGGCATTGGATCGACAATTACGACGCGGTGATCCTCAGTTGCAGGGAGTTCGCTCAAGAAATGAACCCCCCACAACGGGTAATGATGCCGGCGATCGATCCGTTCACGATCAAGAATCGTCAACTAAGCGATCGAGAAATCAACGAGCGTCTGTCGCGCTACGAAATTCCCACAGATCTACCGCTCGTCGTCCAAGTTTCGCGCTTCGATCCATGGAAAGATCCCAAAGGAGTCGTGGACGCGTTCAAGTTGGCCCGCAAACAAATCGATGCCCGGCTGGTGCTGCTCGGCAATTTTGCGACCGACGACCCGGAAGGCGAAGAAATTTTCCACTCCCTCTGCGCGAGCCGGGACGAGCGAATACTAATTCTAACCAGTGGCGATGACACAGCCCTGGTAAATGCTTTGCAAACGCGTGCAGCGGTTGTCCTGCAAAAATCATTGCGTGAAGGCTTTGGGCTCACCGTGGCGGAAGCGATGTGGAAAGGCACACCTGTAATTGGCGGCAACGTGGGCGGGATCCGCTACCAGATCGAAGACGGTGTGAACGGATTCCTGGTTTCCTCGGTCGACGAGACAGCCGAACGAATGGTGGAGATAATTAATAACGAGGAATTGCGCGACGAAATGGGACGCAAGGCGCAGGAGACAGTTCGGAAAAATTTTCTGCTGACCCGTTACCTCGAACAATATCTGGATCTCTTTGGGGCGCGCTGTAGCAATCAGCTGTAGCCACAGTGCTGTGCGCCGTCTAGAACGTGCATCCCTGATGACGGAGACGCCCCGCAGGGCATAGCTATAACCTTATGAAACGGCCGTCTAACGCGTCTCCACTAGTTCGCGTGGCTGCCTAACGTGCGGTTTTGCCTTATCGCGCCTGAGCACGCGATAAAGGAACCAAACGATGAAGCAGTTCACCAGCAAAATGAGCGCGCCTACGACTCCTGGATGATGCCAAATATGACGTACCTCGAGGGGAATCAAAGCCGCTGTCGCAAATACCATGAGCAATTCCGCCCAGCGTTGCTCCATATAAACGCCGATTCCTTCCGTAAAAAGTACCGCCGTATAAAAAAGCGCCAGAAAACCGGTGGCACGCAACGTCCCACCGGCAAGCACGGCTTGCAGTCTACTCAGCAGATAATCCACTGCCTTGCTGTGTTCCAGCAAGATTTCGTCAGCGGTCCAGGTGGAGAGGGCATCCATCCAGCGACTCCGCGCGTTCAGGAAAAGCAGCGACACACCAAGCAGAAGCAAGAGAACGCCTTTGCCGATTTTGAAGAGCGCGATTAGCCTGAGATAGCGATGGCGACGCGGCTCCTGCAGAATCGCAGGCTCATGCGTCGGCTTACTCATTCCTCAACCGTTCGCCGAAACTAGGTCATTTCGCAATGATCGGACTCTTCCGGCAGCAGATCTCCAGCTTGTTGCCGTCCGGGTCCTCGAAGAAAAACGCATAGTAGCCGGGACTGTAGCTTGAACAGAGCATAGAACCTTCAAGCGCTTTCCCGCCCGCTCCGCGCACTAACTCTGCAATCTGGTCCACTTCTTCATGCGTATCTGCCCAGAACGCGATGCGCGTACGGTTCGGCTTGTGATTCTTATCCCGTTCGAAGCAGAAGAATTCCGACGGCTTGTCGCCGCCGGCGGAATAAAAAGTATGACAGTATCGCCCGGGTTTTTCCTGAACAAACCCAAGCTGCGGCAGGAATTTTTTGTAAAACTTTCTTGCCGCAGCCATCTCTTTCACTCGTAAGTCAATATGATCAAAGCAACGCGTCTTCACTTTTTGATTCTCAATTGGTTCACGTGGCGATTCAACTGCTGGCGTGTAACACAGGCTTCCAGCCTGCCTCGTCGAGCGGGCATCCTGCCCACAGGAAACAACAGGCTGGAAGCCCGTTTGACGGGTCATGCAAGATGCCCGAGTTAGCTCACGCTCACGCGAGCATTCCAAGGTAAAGACAATGATGCGGGATCTCTTCGCAGAAGAATTGGATGCGCTGCATGCGCGTTCGTTGGATCGACATCTTCGCGAAATCACCGGGGCGCAGGGATCTGAAATCGAAATCGCCGGCCGCCGTTTCATTAACTTCTCTTCAAACGATTATCTCGGTCTCGCAAACGATCCTCGCTTACGCGAAGCAGCGACCGCCGCAATCGCCGAATTCGGTTTCGGCGCCGGCGCGTCGCGTCTGATCAGTGGAACGCAATCATCGCATCTGCGGTTGGAACGCGCACTGACGAAATGGAAAGGGACCGAAGCCGCGCTTTGTTTCAGCAGCGGATATTCCGCAGCGCTTGGAACAATTCCCGCCTTGGTCGCCAAAAATGATGTCGTTCTGCTCGACAAACTCTGTCACGCCTCGCTAATCGATGGCGCAAAACTCAGCGGCGCGGTCCTGCGCGTCTTTCCACATAATCATCTCCGCAAGTTAGAGAGTCATCTTGAGTGGGCTCAGCGCGAATATCCGGGTCACCGCGTTCTCATCGTCACTGAATCTGTGTTTTCCATGGATGGTAATCGCGCGCCGTTACGCGAATTAGTGGAACTAAAAAAAAGCTTCGGCGCGCTCCTGATGCTCGATGAAGCGCATGCAGTCGGGGTAATTGGCTCAAACGGACGTGGCGTCGCTGCGGCAGAAAACGTAAGCGAGGAAGTCGACGTTCAGATGGGGACATTGAGTAAGGCCCTTGGTTCGAGCGGCGGGTATATTTGCGGGTCACGCACCCTAATCGACTGGCTAATCAATCGCGCCCGTTCCTTCATTTATTCCACAGCTCCGCCGCCAGCAACCGCGGCAGCCGCCCTCGCGGCAGTTGATTTTCTTGCGTCGCCGTCAGGCGAGGAACGGAGACTTTTGCTTTGGGAAAGAATCAAATTGATGCAGCAACTTCTGCCACGCGCCGGAGCAAAAGGAGAAGACGTTACTGCCCGCAGCGCCATCTTTCCTTGGATTGTGGGCGACGAGAAAGCAGCACTTGATCTGGCAGCCGTGCTGCAAAGCGAAGGATTTCTCGTGCCGGCCATTCGATATCCTACTGTAGCGAAGGGCGCCGCCAGACTGCGGATTACTGTAACTGCGACACACAAAGCAGCCCAAATTCGGGAGCTCTGCAAAGCAATCAAACGCCTAACCGCTATTGTATGAACCTCTAGCCACCGGCCTGCGGCCGGTCTTCGGCAACAAACAGAAATCTTGGGCAATGCAGACGGCCCGCCGGGCCTTGGCTACAGAAACCGCTCCAAGATCGGCTTCAGTCTTTGGGTGGTAGTTTTTGGCCAAAGCTTGCGGTCTGTGATCAGCGCGGTATTCAGGGCGAAATGCTCCGGCCAGTTCGGCTCCGTCGGGATTTGCGGGATTACATCCACAATTATTTTCCTCGCCGTTTCAGCATTTGCCATCAAATGGCTGAGAACGATTTCCGCCGAGACCGGTTCCTCTTCCACTTTCCAGCAATCGTAGTCGGTAATCATCGCCATTGTCGCGAATGCGATCTCCGCTTCGCGAGCCAGTTTCGCCTCCGGTAGATTCGTCATCGCGATCACATCGAAACCGTTGCGGTGATTCAATTCCGATTCGGCGCGGGTGGAAAACGCAGGGCCATCCATGTTCACGTAGGTGCCGCCGTTATGCACGGCAACACCAAGAGATCTCGCTGATTCCGCTAGAAGGTTGCGGAGGTTCGTGCTGATTGGCTCAGCAAACGCGATGTGCGCCGCAATTCCTTCCCCAAAAAATGTGTGCACTGTGCGCCCCCTTGTGCGGTCATAAAACTGCGAAGGCAGCAACACATCTCGCGGCGCATATTTTTCCTGCAGACTGCCCACCGCTGCGACCGAAATGATCCAGCGAACGTTCAGAGAACGCAGCGCATAGATGTTGGCCCGGTGATTGATTTCGTGCGGCAAAATCCGGTGACCACGGCCGTGACGCGGCAAAAAATAAACCTGACGCCCGCTAATCTTTCCGCCAACGAGCGTGTCCGACGGTGGCCCGAATGGCGTATCGATGTTGAGTTCGCTGGTATCACGCAATTCTTCTATTTGATAGAGACCGCTGCCGCCGACGATCCCAATTGCGGGCGGTTCATCCTTTTTCTCGGGCATGCTGCGATTTAAGACACGAATACACGAATTGTCACGAACCTAGCGGGTTTGATCCGTGTGAGGGCGTGAAATTCGTGTCCGGCTTTGGACGGAGGCAGCGTGCGCGTGTATTATTTTCGCTGGTCCATGCCGAAGTTTTTCATCAAGACCTATGGCTGCCAGATGAACGAGCGCGACTCGGAACAGGTCGCTCATTCGCTCATCGCACGCGGCTACGAGCGGGTGGCCCATGAAAGAGAAGCTGACGTAGTCCTGTTGAACACGTGCAGCGTGCGCGATATGGCTGATCAGAAGGCGCTGGGAAAAATGGGGATGCTGGGGCGAATGGCAAAAGAGCGGCCGCATATGGTGTTCGGGTTTCTTGGCTGCATGGCACAAGCCCGTGGCGAGGTGTTACTGGAGAATCTGCCGCACGTCGATCTCGTTGTCGGGACGCAGAAATTTCATCGCGTTGCCGATTACGTGGAAGAATTGGTGGCGAAGAAAACGGCCCGCTCTCGCCACGACGAGCAAGCTCAACTCGCGCCGAACCAGGATCGCGCAATGGACGATCTGCGTTTTTCGATAGTCGATATTGCGGAGGAACCAGGCTCGCAATCGGCGATTCGCAACCAACAGCTGGCATCCAGGCAGGCCACGGCGTTCGTCTCCATTATGCAGGGATGCAACATGCATTGCACCTTTTGCATTGTTCCTCAGACGCGCGGCACGGAGCGCAGCCGTTCCATTGACGAGATCGTGAGGGAGGTGCGCGACCTGGTCGCGCGTGGTGTCAAAGAAGTCACGTTGCTTGGACAAATCGTGAATCTTTATGGCCGTCACGAATTTCCGAAACGCGATGGCAAAAGTCCTTTCGTGCAGTTGCTGGAAGCGGTGAATGAAATCGACGGCCTGGAACGGCTCCGGTTCACCTCCCCGCATCCCATCGGTTTCCGCGACGACTTGATCGATGCGATTTCGCGTGTGCCGAAGCTGACGGAGCACATTCATCTGCCGTTGCAATCCGGCTCTAACAGAATTCTCAAGGCGATGCACAGAGCCTATACGTCGGAGAAATATGTCGATATCGTCCGCCGCATCCGACACGCACGCGAGGGCATCTCAATTACCACCGACATTATCGTCGGATTCCCAGGCGAGACTGAAAAGGATTACAAACAGACGCGAGCTTTGGTTGAAGAAATTCAGTTTGATAACGCGTTTGTTTTTCGCTATTCACCGCGGCGCGACACGCCGGCTGCGGAGGTGGCAGATCAAATCGATGAGCATATCAAAGAACAGCGCAATCAGGATTTGCTCCGGGTGGTTAATGAATCAGCGCGCCGGTCTGGCGAACGTTTGGTGGGACGGGCTGTTCAAGTTCTTTGCGAGGGCCCGAGCAAGACCAATCCAACGCGATTGGTGGGTCGAACACGCACAAACAAGATTGTCGTGTTCGAAGGCAACAAAAAGCTGATTGGAGAAATTTTTGATGTGCAGATCCAACGCTCCAACGGATTCAGCTTGTACGGGATGCCGCTCCTGAACGATTGCGGCACTTTTTAAGTTGCATCCGCCGAATGGCGAGTTGAAAATTCGCCGCCCGCCGGACGAACCCGCCGTGGCGCATTTTCCGGTGATTTACCATCTCTCTTTACAAGCTGCTGGAATCATCGCAGGCGTACTTCTCGTTTTGATCAGTCTGCCCGGTTTGCTAAAACCAAACCTTGCCGGCGTTGCACAAAAGTTTCCGCGATCTCACATGGCCGGCGTATTTTTGCTAACCATTTGTCTTGTTTGGACCTTCTGGTTGCTCGCGACCATCCAGATGGGTGAATTCTCCGCATTTCGGCGTCCCCTGCTCATTGCCTTGCCCATCGGCTACGGACTTGTGCTGCGTTTTGTTGGAGAATTCCTCGCCGTGCGCGCTCTTGGAATTCTGTGTCTGCTGGCCGCGGAGCCACTGCTCGACGCGGCCTTTCTTCGCTACGAGACAAGCCGTTTGCTCGTAACAGTACTTGCTTATTTGTTAATTCTTGGCGGTCTCTTTTGGGTCGCCATCCCGTACGTCCTGCGTGATCAAATCAATTGGACCACGCGAAGCACGTTTCGGTGGCGCTGTTTGCACGCTATCGCGCTGATTTACGGCTGCGTGATTCTAACATTCGCGTTTACCCAGTATTAAAAGACTCTAGCAACGGTCTGCGACCGCCCACGACGTTTGGTCTCAGCATTTTGAGAGTTGAATTTGCAGGCTCCCGCGGATTTCGGCGCAGTACAAGATGAATCGCATTCTCGTAATCCGTGGCGGCGCAATCGGCGATTTCTTTCTTACGCTTCCAGCGCTCAAGGCGCTCCGTGAAGCCTATCCTGATGCGCGCATTGAGATCCTTGGTTACAAGCATATCGCAGTGGTCGCGGAAAACCGGTTCTATGCGCAAGCAGTTCGCTCAATCGAAAACGGATCTCTCGCCAGCTTCTTTGCGAAGGATTCGGAGCTACCGGCGGAATTGGCAGGTTATTTCGCGAGTTTCGATTTGATCGTCAGCTATCTGTATGATTCGGATCGAATCTTTGAAAGCAACCTCCGCCGGTGTGGTGTTGAAAATCTGCTTTGCGGACCCGCCAAGATTATCGAAAAAAGCGGCCATGCCGCGAGGCAGCTAGCGCGACCCATTGAACAATTGGGGATTACAGTTGCCGATCTCACTGAAGAAATTTTTTTCACCGCGGACGATCGCCAATTCGCTCAAGAGTTCCTCCGGAGGTCATCGCAATCAATTCTCGCGATTCATCCTGGAAGCGGCAGCAAGGAAAAGAACTGGCCGCTGGAAAATTGGATTGAGCTTGTCTCAAGCAAAGATCATTCATCAAAGGCAGAGGGTGAGCTTGGCCACATGGGAAAGCAGTTTTCTCTTGTCGTTGTCTCGGGCGAGGCAGACAAAGCTCAGACTGCGGAATTGGAGTACGACTGGAAGGATCGCGGTGTTTGGTTCGCAAAAAATTTGCCGCTACCGCATCTGGCCGCTGTACTCGAACCCACCATTTTTGTGGGCCACGATAGCGGAATTTCGCACCTTGCCGCTGCCGCAGGAGCAAACTGCATTTTGCTCTTCGGTCCGACCGATCCCAACGTTTGGGCGCCTAGAAACGAAAATGTGCGCGTGCTTCAAGCGCAAAGCGGCAGCCTAAACGATCTGGACATCGCAGAAGTTCGAGCGGCAGTGACAACAGCCCTGCGTCCGGCTCGTTCAGGAACGCAATGACCGTTTCCTCCTACATGTAACACGAGGCCGCCGGGTCTGGCAGCAGGTGTCGTCGGGTTGGTAAAAGGGATTTGGAGTTTCTCAGGCCTTAATCTTCGTAGCCGTTTGGAAATTTCTCGTGCCATTTCCACGCGCTCTGGATAATTGCCTCCAGCGACTGGAACTGCGGTCGCCAACCTAGTTCTTTTTTTATCTTTTCCGAAGATGCGATAAGCCGGGGCGGATCGCCCGGCCGGCGCGGCCTTTCGCTCGTGGCGATCTTTCGCCCGGTGATTTTGGCGCAAGCCTCGATTACTTCGCGAACGCTGGAGCCGCCTCCCGTACCAAGGTTGTAAAATGCGCTGCCAGGCGCGCCAAGCGCTAGGATGTGCGCCCGCGCCAGATCCAGGATGTGGATGTAGTCGCGAAGGCATGTTCCATCTGGCGTCTCGTAATCGGTGCCGTAAATTTCGACATTCGGTTTTCGGCCCAGCGCGACCTTAAGCACGTTAGGGATCAAATGTGTCTCCTGCCGATGATCTTCACCGAAGTTCTCAGTCGCACCAGCTGCGTTGAAGTAACGCAATGACACAAAGTTTAATCCGTGGATCCGATCATACCATTTCAGTATTTTTTCGAAAGCGAGTTTCGATTCGCCATATGGATTGATCGGACGCGCGGGCGTCGTTTCCTCAATTGGCAACTGCTCGGGCAATCCAAAAATCGCGCAAGTCGAGGAAAAAACGATTCGCTGAACGCCTGTTGCGATCATGGCATCGAGCAGGTTCAACCCGCTGCAAATATTGTTCCGAAAATACTTCGACGGATCGCGCATTGATTCCCCAACGAGCGCGTTTGCTGCGAAATGCATCACGGCTTCGGGGCGCGCATCGGACAGCGCACCCTGGATTTGTTCACGGTTGGCCAGGTCGCCTTGAATGAAGTTAGCGCGTGAATCGACCGCGCGCCCGTGTCCTTCAGTCAGATTATCGAAGATGGCTACTTCGTGGCCTTCATCCAACAATAGCTCAGTGCAAACGCTTCCGATGTAACCGGCGCCGCCAACAACGAAAATTCTCATGCGCCGTGAAAATGCGGCGCGATGGGCTTTAAATCAAAGCGAACTATGAGGAGGAGAGGTTTGTGCGACGGTTTTCCCCTTTTTCTTCTCAAGAGCTGTGACCATCTGCTGCACGCGACGATGTTTGCAGCGCGGTGCGAGCACTTTCAAACTTTGTTCCTCCGATCCCCATTGCAAGATGTCGATATCCACGTGACGGACGCCCCAGCGTCTCATTTCCAGCCGGCTCGGTTTATAAAGGTCTATGGTATCGGTGCCGACGAGTGCCCATCCATAATCGTCGATAACGTATTCCTCGTTCGTGGAGGCGACGCGAAACCGTGTGCCAAGCGGATAACGCGACCAATCGGATGCGGCACTCATCACGTGGCGGCCGGAAAGATAGGTGCCGACTGCGTTGTGGAATCCGCTTCCCTCACTATGCGTATAGGCAGTGGTGCGCACGTTTGGTATGTGGCGCGCGCTGCTAACGCTCGGTTTCGACTGAGTGGCACAACCAACGACTAAGCACGCGCCCGCTGCTGCCACCGTAAGGTTAAGGCACTTCGGCATTGGCAATATTGCGCCCTCAATACCAGCCCAAGCGGACAAGGGCAAGCAATAATTTAAGAAAATTCCCTAGGGGGAATGGCTGATTCCAAACGGAAACTCTCGAGAAAGTGATGTCTCCGGATAAATACAATCCTAACGCACGTCAGCCTGCGAGAGTTGGCTCGTGCAATGCGGACAACGTGTCGCCTTGATCGGGATCGTCATGGCGCAGGCCGGGCAGTCCTTCGAAACTGGCGCGGCGGCCGGCGACGGCCGCTTCAACTTGTTCATCGCTTTGACCACGAGAAAAATGCAGACCGCGACGATGATGAAGTTGATCACGAGCGTGATAAAATTTCCGTAGTTCCAAGTCACTGCCCCTGCCTTGGCCGCCTCGGCCGGAGTATTAAAGGAACCGCCGCCAGGCGCCGCCTTAAGGATGAGGAACTTGTTGGAGAAATCGAGGCCACCAGTCAGTAAACCTACCGGCGGCATGAGAATGTCTTTGACGAGTGAATTGATGATACCTCCAAAGGCGGCGCCAATAATCACGCCCACCGCGAGATCGACGGCATTTCCTTTGATCGCAAACTCCTTAAATTCCTTCCACATAGCGGTTCATCGAACTAATCGACGACGATATTTACAAGCTTTTTGGGGACTACAATCACGTTGTCCACTGTCTTACCAGCAATTCGCTCCTGAATTTTCGGGTTCGACAACGCAGCGGTTTTCATCTCTTCATCCGTTGCAACAATCGGCATCTTCATTCGATCGCGCACCTTTCCGTTAATTTGAAGGACGATTTCCACTTCGTCTTCGACAAGTAACTGCTCGTTATAGGAAGGCCAGCTCTGTTCTGTGATATCGCCCCGCGCGTCCGTAAACTTACCGTTCAACTTTTCCCACAACTCGGAGGCAATGTGCGGCGCGAACGGACCGAGGAGAACCAGAAAGGCTCGCATTGATGACAATGGAATCGCTTCCGCACCAGTGAACGCATTTACAAAAATCATCATCTGCGAAATCGCCGTGTTAAACGAGAGCGACTCGATGTCCTCAGTGACTTTCTTGATCGTTGCATGGGTCATTTTCTGCTCTGTCTTGTTTGCATCGATCTCTTTGATTTTCGCCGACAATTCCCAGTCGCCGCTCTGGTTCTCGGTCATGAACAAACGCCAGACGCGCGCAAGAAAACGCGACACGCCTTCCACGCCGCGCATGCTCCACGGTTTCATTTGCTGCAGGGGTCCCATAAACATCTCGTAGCAGCGAAAGGCGTCGGCCCCGTACCGGTCGATCACATCGTCCGGATTCACAATGTTGCCGCGCGATTTCGACATTTTCTGATTATCTTCACCCAGGATGATTCCCTGATTGACGAGGCGCTGGAACGGCTCGGGCTTCGAGACATAACCGAGATCGAACAACACCTTTTGCCAGAAGCGTGCATACAGCAGATGCAGGACAGCATGCTCGGTGCCGCCAACGTACAAATCGACACCACCCGGCTTCTCGCCGCCCATCCAATAGCGCTCGGCCTGCTCTCCTGCGAAACGCTGATCGTTGTGCGGATCGCAGAATCGCAAATAGTACCAACACGAACCGGCCCATTGAGGCATGACGTTCGTCTCGCGAATCGCCCTTTCGGAGTAACGAATCCAATCTTTTGCCTTTGACAGCGGCGGTTCGGCTGTTCCGGTGGGCTTGTAATCTTCCAGGGGCGGCGGGACCAGCGGCAGTTCGTTTTCGCCTAACGAACGGTGACTGCCACCTTCCCAGACGATCGGGAATGGCTCACCCCAATAACGCTGCCGGGAAAAAAGCCAGTCGCGCAATTTGTAATTGATGGCGCGTTTACCCTGGCCGCGTTCCTCTAGCCACGCAGTGATTTTTCTCTTTGCTTCAGCGCTGGTTAGGCCATCGATAATTGATGAATTGACTGCAATGCCTTCGCCGGTAAATCCCATCGCCGCGTCATCTCCTGTTGGCTGAACAACAACGACAACCGGCAGATCGAATTTTTTCGCGAATTCCAGATCGCGTTCGTCATGCGCGGGAACGCCACCGATCGCGCCAGTCCCATAACCGATCAGCACATAGTCAGCGATCCAGATTGGGATCTTTTCATTATTTGCCGGATTAATCGCGTAGGCGCCGGTAAACACGCCGGTTTTGTCTTTGGACAGATCGGCGCGTTCGAGATCGCTTTTGCGCGCGGTCCGTTCGCGATACTCGCGCACTGCGGGCCATTGCTCTTCA
>QHQO01000230.1 GCA_003221195.1 Verrucomicrobiota bacterium | reverse complement strand
AAGAAGCTGGACATGTACACCCACGGCAGGCGCAGAGCATGATCAGCGGGCGTGAGCGGGGCAGCACAACCGCGCTCTAAACAATCAGATCTACAGACTTCCCTCAGCGCCTCTCAATCGTTATCCAGACGCCTTTGACGCAAATCGCTGGGTTGCCCGCTGCATTTCTGGGCTGTGCGAACATCGTGGTTAGAGTCAAAGATGCGCTTGCTCAAGCGCGGGAAAACTCTACCAGCTGGCTTCTCGCCTCCCGATAACCAATCAACCCTTCAGTAATTTTCAGAAACATCATGTGCGCGTGAGAGACCACCTTGCCAGCTACCCCAATCAGGTGAAACCTCAACGCCTTCATCCGCACCGGCCAAAAGCTTTTCGGCAAAGCCTTGCGCTTCATCACCGCAATCACGTTGTAACAAAGACAGTTGAGCCGCCACCACGCCGCGTTGGCATAAAATCTCCCGCACGGCATGACGCCTCCCGCTAGGTCGTTCTTCACTACGTCATGCACCTTCTCCACGCTCCCACACCGCTCGCGTTGCCAGCGCAACAACTCCTCGCCCTCCATCTCCCAACGGTTGGTCACTACCGCGTAGTAATGATAACTGTGGCCGTCAGAAAACAGCTCGGTCTGCCAGGGCCGCACCCGGATCGCTAAATACCGATCCGGCTTCATGTCCTTTTTCACCGATGAAGCCGAGGGAATAAACTCTAGTTCCGCCCACTCTTTTCTCCCTTCGATCAGCCCCTTCTCGGTAAGTCTCCTCAACGGCTTCCACGCCGACTCCGATAGAGAAGTGATTTTGCCTCTGAGCGCCTCGCTCACATCGGCGCTGATGGCAAAATAGACCGGGACCTGCTTGCCGTTATGCTCTACCCCCTCACGCATCTTATCTAACAGCTTGTGTTGGTAAGCCGCGCTGTCGGAACGAAAGTAGATCGTCTCTACGCTCTGTGGCAGTGCCCTGGTCGCTCGCAAAAACGATGACAGACAATCCATCCCCGCCGGCACATTGCCATCACGAAACTCATCGGCCAAAATCAAATCTTGTTCCGCCCAGTAGTTGATCACCGGCTGATAACCACGCTCTCCCAGATACGTCATCTGGCTCTGTTCTTTGTGGCTCTCAACCACCGTGGCATCCTGGTCGATGGTCGCCTGTTTAGGCTCTTCTTTTCGGCTCGCCTTTAATACCACCTCCCGGTTGACTTCCCACAGCCCCGCTAGCGGCTCAGTCTCCGTGGCAATAAAAGCTCCCTGCTCTGGCCTTGCCTCCAACAACTTCTCATCGTGAAAGCCGTAAAGAAAAAATCGCACCGCCTCTGCCGACGGCATCTCGCCCAGCAACAGCTTTAACCCTGCATCCGACCGCAGCCGCTCGATATCTTCCAGACAATCCCCGCCTGCCGCCATCATCGCGATCACACTTTGCACATACTGCGACTCGCTGTAGCCGCGTCGGCGCTGCTTGATGCGAACATGCTGCTTGACCAACCGCGCTAATCCTAACGCTTCGCAGGTCTCTACCACCAACGGCAGCCCGCCATACGATGTCAGCGCCTCTCCCGATTCATCCTCGATCAGCTTAAACGGCAATAACCCTTCTTTTTCCGCCACCCTTTCACCTCCTCGGTGAAGCTAGATGGCTTATCCTATCATGAAAAATACTTGCCGTGACTGAGAAAATCCGTCGAGCAACTAAATTACCTACGGATCAAGGTAAGAGTAATATTTCTAGTCGAAGTGCGCCCCCGGACCAGGGACGCAATCGCCTTCCAATCTACTTCAAAAATTCCTTGAGCTTGTTAACCAGATTATTCGAAGCAACTCCGGCGGTCAAGTCGCGCTGTTTTTTGTTCGCACGTCCGATTTCCTATCAGGACCTGAATGGGACAATTAGTCTCTGATGGCCGGCACTTTGCGTTCCAGTACAATTTCGCGCAGACGAGATCATTTCCATCTCACTTAGGATGCTCCCTTGTTACTGGTTTCTTCGAAAATGCTCTAATTAGCCCCCGTAGGATCTGGCATATGCATTGCTTTTTACACTCCGCTTCAAGCAGTCAAAATAGGAGGCACAACGAAATGAGTACAATTGGACAGACATTCGCGATGCGAATACTCGCCGTAGGTTTTGCTGTCATTATCTTTGCCGGTTGTTCCGGCGGCCCGATGACAACAAGAGAAAAAGGCGCAGGGATTGGCGCGCTCGGCGGCGCTGCGGCCGGCGGTATTATCGGCGCAACTGTCGGTCATCCGGGAGCTGGCGCTGCGATCGGTGGCGCCCTAGGCTTGGGTGCTGGAGCCCTCATCGGAGACTACATGCAGGGTCAAGAGCAGACGAATCAACAGCAAATCCAGCAGAATCAGCGCGTGATCGAAAGCAACCGCCAGGAAACTCAGCGATTACGGCAAACAGAATATTAGACACGAATCGCGCGTTTTATCGCGCACGATCTCGGGGATAATACCCGCTCTGTACAGGGTAACGACTCCCAAGACGTTAGAAGCGTCGCGTAGCCGTTAAATAGCAGACAGGAGAGTGCCCGGGCTCGTGCGCGATTAGAGGAGACCACTCAGTATCAAATCGAACTTGCCTTGTGATCGCGAATTTACTTCCGGCAAGAATCCCTCAGTCCATCTCGTCCATCAATTCTACATCAACAATCGGGCTCAGATCGGCTTCGCCTCTTGACCCACCTGATTCACGCTGGATGAGCTGCAAAGCATCCGGCAGGGTTTCACTTGGCGTGAATTTCCAGACAACTTTTGTGTAGGTCGCAATTTTAGTTAGCGATACTCTGCCTTGACAGGCTGCGGGTGCCTTGGTAGGGGTTGCACGAGCGGAATTCCGGATTCATACACTCTTCCTATGGCTGATGGCGCCAAGATCGTGGTTGACCACGCCAGCAAGCTTTTCCTCGAAGGAACAGTCGTTGCCTTCCGCAACATCGAGCTGAATGTAAGAAGCAACGAGCTTCTGTGTATTGTCGGCCCCTCCGGTTGCGGTAAGACCACTTTACTTCGCTGCATCGGCGGACTCTTAACGCCGAGTTCGGGGCAAGTCCTGATCGATGGCGAGCCGATCCGCTCGCCGCGCGCCGGCGTCGCGATTGTTTTCCAACACTTCGGATTGTTGCCCTGGAAAACCGTTGTGGACAACGTCGCCTTTGGACTCAAGATCGCCCGCCTTCCGCGCGAAGGGGTC
>QHQO01000102.1 GCA_003221195.1 Verrucomicrobiota bacterium | reverse complement strand
TGCAAAGAATGATGACTTCTTTGCAACGGCTCTATCCTCTCTTTTACCTCAAGCAGAAAGTCACGGAGGAATTTGTGCACCTGGCGGATGACGCGCATCACACCTCGCTTTACCTGCAAACCGAGCTGGCCAAAAATCCTCGCAGTAAGAAACGGCGATTGCAGCTTCAGACCAAAATCCGCGAGCTCGAAAAGGGGCTGTGGTTCCCACTTGCCGAATATGCGAAAGAATACCAGACGCTTAAGGGTTGGATGCGCCAGGCATTCAAGGCCAAAACCGAAATGGTGGAAGCCAACCTGCGTCTCGTTATCTCGATCGCAAAAAAATACACCAATCGCGGCCTATCCTTTCTAGACTTGATCCAGGAAGGAAATATGGGGTTGATGAAGGCGGTCGAGAAATTCGAGTATCGGCGCGGGTACAAGTTTTCCACCTACGCGACGTGGTGGATTCGCCAGGCCATCACCCGCTCGATTGCCGACCAAGCCCGCACGATTCGCATCCCGGTCCACATGATCGAGACGATCAATAAGCTCATGCGTGTGCAGAAACAGTTGGTGCAGGAATATGGGCGTTTTGGGGATTTTATCGAGGACAGGGGCGCCGAAAACCCAAGCGACATGACTGCGATTGTGTTGTTGAAAGAAAAAATTAAGGACGTGCTGGAAACCCTGACCGATCGTGAAAGGCAAGTCCTCGAGCAGCGATTCGGGCTGGTCGATGGCTACAGCCGAACCCTAGAAGAAGTAGGCCGGCAGTTTCAAGTCACCCGCGAACGTATACGGCAGATCGAAGCAAAGGCATTGCGCAAAATGCGGCATCCAACGCGTATTCGGCAGCTCGAAGGATTCCTTGAAGCTCCCGGCCTGTGAACATTGGTTTTCGGCTGCCATTCGAGCGCAACTTCCATCTCTGCAGATAGTTCAATTTTATTGGAGACTATGGATCGTGAAGATGACAAGGAATTGTGGGATATGCTCGGTCGCATTCCCGAGATCACGCTATCGCCGTTTTTTGCCCGAAACGTGCTGAGGAGAGTTCGTCAGGGAGCCACTCCTTTCGAGCGGGCACGAAGTTGGTTCAGTTTGCGGAGACTTGCTGCGGCGTCCGCCGTGGCAGCCGTCGTGATCGGCTTGGCTATCGCCACACATCATCCAGTCTCGCAGACGCCCGCTGTGAATGACTCAGACGTGGTGGCAAAAATCGATCCACAAGATTATGACGTCGTGGCCGATCTGGATGAATTGATCGCCTGGGATGAAAATAGCGTGTGGGAGGACAAACCAACTTTGTAAGTTAGTCGTTGCTTTGTCGGTCTTCGCTTTGTCTTGCGGAGCCGCACAAGCGCAACCGCAATCACATCGGCCGGTTGGGCGACCTCCAGTCGGAGCTCCCCATGGCCGTCCCCCATCCAAGAGCATACGTGAGCGGTGGCAGGCAATGCCTCCGGGAGCTCGCCAAAACTTTCAGCGCAACGCGGAGCGTTGGCTGCGCATGAGTCCGGAAGAGCGCAATGTGATGCGCCAGCGGGAGAATCTGCGCCGGGAAACCATCAGGCGCGAGACCGAGGCAGCGGTTCGTGACTCAGGCCTGCATTTGAGCCCGCAAGAACGTGCTCAGTTTGAATCGCGCTATATCCAGGAGCGGCGAAAAGTAGAACAAACGTTGCGGCAGCAAATTGAAGCCGAACGACAACAGCAGCTGCCAGCGTTGATTCAACAGCTGAAGAAAGAGTTCCAGATTGACCAGCCAACCAAAGGGCCGGCGGCAAAGCCGATAGAGTCGCCCAAATCAAAGAAGTAGCGATTCACGCCTTTTCTTGTGTTTTTAGGGGCGTTTCTGGAAAAAGAAACTGGCCCGAGATCGCTCTCGAGCCAGCTCGATCTGGATTTCTAGGCGTACGTCAACTTAGTACCGATAGTAATGATGATGACGGTGGTGACGATAGTAACGATGCCCGCCGTACCAATAGTAAGGCCTGTAGTAATACGGCCGGTAATAGCGGTACGGGTAGTAGTAACCGTATGGATAATATCCGTAGTAGCCCGGCCCGAACCCAACCGAGAAGTACACTTGCGCATCGGAACGCGAGGCTGAAGCAAATGCCAATCCGCCTGCCACCAGTGTAATCAAGAGAAGTTTCTTCATTGTTTTACCTCCCATTAATTAAACTGAAGCTGAAAAGAAAAGTTTTCTGGTTTATTCGGATGGACGAAACTCCGGATATCCCGTGATGCAAAGGCTTTGGCCAACCTGTTCATAAGAAACGCGCTGAAGACGCAGGGCACTCGCAGGCGTTTTGGCGCCGTGACCCCGGAACGCGATTACCGGACCTGCGGTTAGGATGGGGCCCAAATAGAGCTGCACTTTATCAATGACGCGTGCGTCGAGGGCCTGACCAAGAACTTCACCGCCGCCCTCGATCAGCACGCTCGTGACCTCGCGTTCGCCCAGATTTTTCAGCACAGCACCAAGAGACTTGCGGCTATAAATCAGCGTTCGCGGAGCATGCCGGTCGGAAAATAGATAAGCATTCTGCGGCAGGTTTCCTGAGCGACACAATACGACCCGCTGCGGTTGCCGCGCGCTGGGAACGCCGCGCACCGTCAGTCGTGGGTTGTCCGCTCGGACCGTTTGCGCTCCCACCAATATCGCGTCCACCGTGGCGCGAAGCTGATGCGCGTGACGGCGGGCGGAATGTCCTGTGATCCAATGAGACTCACCGGCAGGTCGCGTCAGTCGACCATCGAGCGACATTCCGCACTTTGCGATAACAAAAGGACGACCTGTGACAATCCATTTGTTGAAAGCCTCATTAATTTGTGTGCACTCATCAGCCAAAACGCCTTTTCGTACTCTGACCCCCGCGTTTCGCAATTGCACAATCCCTTTGCCGGAGTGGCGCGGATTTACGTCAATCGCACCGACAACCACGTTTCTAACTCCAGCCTGAACTATGGCATCTGTGCACGGAGCAGTGCGTCCCTTTGTGGAGCACGGTTCCAGAGTCACGTAAAGCGTTGCCCGCGCGGGGACGCGCGCGGCGAAATTACGGAGGCATTCAACCTCAGCGTGATCGCGGCCGGCCCCTCGGTGGTGTCCTCTCGCCGCGATCCGGTTGCCGACGACGAGAATCGCGCCAACCGCGGGATTAGGGCTAGTCTGACCAAGCCCCTTCTTTGCCTCGCTGAGGGCCGCGCGCATGAACTTTTCGTCTCGTTCTCTATCCATTGTTGCGAGACATTCATAATTGTTCTCGCTCGTCGCGGCAACGGCAGTGCTTATCCAAACACTCACTAATCACGCTGTGATCAGAACTTCAGGGAAATCTTTTCGCGTGCTGAGACACTCGGCTAATTCGTGCCTGGAGGGATTCGAACCCCCAACCTTCTGATCCGAAGTCAGAAGCTCTATCCGGTTGAGCTACAGGCACTCTGGGAAAGTCATTAGTGATAAGTGAGACGTGAGAAGTGACAGATTAGAATCCAATGCCGGACTTCTCACTAATCACTCCTCACTTCTCACGTAGCATAAAAAGGGTGGCCGACGGGACTCGAACCCGCAACAACCAGAACCACAATCTGGGGCTCTACCATTGAGCTACGGCCACCAACAATAACGCAGAACAAGATTTTAAGATTCGAATCTCCATTTGCAAACCCGGTGTCTGTTGGTTGTAAGGTTGGACGGTGGTTTTTTTCTCATTTCGCGGTGGGCAGGGCGAAAGGACAAAGGAGGAGAGGCTTTTAACCTTTGCTAAACAAAGGACTCGACTTTCCCAAGTCATTCCCCTAATTCTCGACGCCGGTGGAACGAAAATTTGCCTGCAGCTTGATTGGTGCCTCGGCTGGTCCCGGCGTGAGGCGGGGTGGGTCGGCTTTTCTTGCGGTCTTGTTTTTCCTTCTTCTGATAATTCCGCTTTCGGCGCAGCAGGACGATCCGAGCGAGATTTTTCTTAAAGCTTATCTCTCGGCGCAGCAGGGCGAAAAACTCGAGCGCGAAAACCGATTTAAGACCGCCCTCGCCAAATTTCGGTTTGCTGGAAGCCTAATCGAAGAATTGCGGAGATCGCACTCCGATTGGCAGCCGGCGATCGTGGAGTATCGCGGCCGTAAGATCGGCGAAGGAATCTTGCGCGTCCAGGAACGTATATCGAGGCATGATGAATTGAGCGCGGCTGCCAGTCCTCTGCCGGAGGTTGTTCCTTCACTTCCCGAGAATGAGGCCTGGTCGGAGCCCGGTCCCGAGGTCGTAGATCCGCAACGACTCGACACGATTTCCCAAGGGCCGAGCGATGGGGCGATTCAAGAGGCAACCAGGAAATTGCGTCGCAAGGTGAATCAACTGCAAGCGGCGCTTGAAAAATCGCGCAGCGATCTCGAAACCGCCCAAAAAGAAAAGGCAGCTGTAAACACTCATCTGGAGGAAACAAGCTCCAAGCTTGAGAATGCACGAAAGGAAATCGAGACGTCGAAGCAGTCAGAACGCTCGGTACGCGATGAACTCGCGCAGACGCAGGCATCGATCAAAGCGCTTCAGTCATCGCAAGAAAATGGGCTCGAACAGTTGCGCACGGAGATCGCCGATTTGAAGGATGCCGTTGCTGTTGCGAAAGAGGCGCGTGCAACGGCAGAAAAGCAAAGAGACGAAACCAACGCGAAACTCGCCGAGGCAAACAGGCAAATCAATGCGGTAGAACAGCAGCGCGACAAAGCGATAGCCCAGCTAAAAGCCGGCAGCCAAACGGAACAGCACCCGCAGGCGCTCCTCGGCGAGAATGGCGATCTTAAGCTCAAGCTGGCAGATTTAGAGGAAAACGCGCCCGCTAAGGCCGATTCAACAAGCGCTGAGGAATTGGTGGGAGTGAAGCAGGAGGTTACGCAGCTCCAGCAGCAACTGGCCGAAAGCCAGAAAGGGAATCAGTATCTCGTGGCGAGAGTTGCGGAGCTTTGGGTGCAGTTGGATGAGACTGGCGCGCAGCTTCAGAGCGCGAAGTTGACCGGCAAAAACAGCGAAGAAACGGACCGATTGATGAGAGAAAACGAACTCCTGCGAAACATCGTGGTACGCGAACGGGAGGAAGAAGCGCGTCGGGAGGAAGCAAGAAAATTGATGCTGGCGGACCTCGACAGATTAAGAATCAAATCTGATTCGTTGAATAAGGAGATCGAACTCCTCGCTCAGCCAGTCACAAAACTAAACAGCGAAGAACTCGGTCTGCTTCGTCAGCCTGTGGTTTCAGTTTCGGATCAGAACCGCGGCGCATTGACCGCGAGTTTTATTTTTGCGAAAAAATCCGCGGGAGATTCAGTCGAGGCCGAGGCGACGACGAACAATTCCGGCGGGTTGAAGGAAGAGGCACGCGACGGCCCGCACGGCGTTGTGCACGCCGCCAGGGAAAGCTTCGGCGGCGCGAGTACCGAACCACAGAAACGTATGTCGGGAAGTTCTGACCAAGGATCCGAATGACTTTTGCGCGCTTTAAAGTTGTGCCGTGACTTGACCGCGAAATCTAACGGCGAATTGTTCGTCTAACTGGATTTTCCCACGCAACGGGCCGATCTCAGTCCGATTTCCGAGCCTGAGCGAATGGCGCTCCGCTATCAAGAGCGTCCCGTTGACGATTGATTCTGTATCCGGCACTCTGAGACCGCCGTATCCGTCGCATGAAACCATTTCTTACCGCTAACTGGCGTTATCTGGCGATGCTGAATTACGTTGTCGATCCTGCGCTGATTGAACCGCTCGTTCCGGTCGGAACGGATATCGATTATGAAAACGGCGAGACGTTCGTCAGCATAGTCGGATTTCTGTTTCTCGATACACGTCTTCTGGGTCTTCCAATCCCGTTGCATCGCGATTTCGAAGAAGTGAATCTGCGTTTCTACGTGAGAAGAAAATCGGCTGACACTTGGCGACGCGGTTTAGTCTTCGTCCGCGAGCTTGTGCCTCGCCGTGCGATTGCGCTCGTTGCTCGTGCATTTTATGGGGAGCGGTACTTCGCTCTCCCGATGAAGCACAGAATAGAGCACGTCGATGCTAAACTAAGCGTCGAATACTGCTGGCGACGTGGAAAGAAGTGGGAGTTTCTCAAGATGAGTGCAGCCGGCGAACCGCAATCCATTTCCGCCGGTTCACATGCCGAATTCATTACCGAACATTACTGGGGCTACACCTGTGTCCGGGGCGGTTGCAGCGAGTACCGCGTCGAACACCCTCGCTGGAAAATCTGGAACGCGGCCAGCTTCGAATTTACCGGCGACGTCGCTTCCCTTTATGGCGAACAATTCGTCCAGACTCTGAGTGCGACTCCTCGCTCAGCATTCATTACGGACGGTTCCCCAATTACCGTCCAAAAGCGCGAGGTATTGTTATCTCAATAGGAGTTGCCTCAGCACAAACGGCAGAATCCCGCCATGCCGATAGTAATCGACCTCGATTGGCGTATCGATGCGAACTTTCGCAGGCACAGAGCGCTTCTGCCGATCCTTGCCTTCGATCTCGAGCATTACGGTTTGGCCCGGCTTAATTGTTTCAGATAAATCAGTGATCGAAAAGATCTCTGAGCCTTCGAGCCCGAGGGATTGCGCTGTTGTTCCATCGGGAAATTGCAAGGGCAACACGCCCATGCCGACGAGGTTCGAGCGGTGAATCCGTTCGAAGCTTGCAGCAACAACCGCCTTCACCCCTAACAAACGCGTCCCCTTCGCAGCCCAGTCGCGCGACGAGCCGGTACCGTACTCGTGCCCAGCGAGAATCATCAGCGGAGTATTTGTCTTCGCATATTTCATCGCTGCGTCGAAGATCGACATCTCCTCGCCTTCACCGTTCGCAAAATATTTCGTCACTCCGCCTTCAGTCCCCGGTACCATTAAGTTCTTGATCCGCACATTGGCGAATGTTCCGCGCGTCATCACCAGATCGTTGCCCCGCCGGCTGCCGTAACTATTGAAATCTCGCGGTTCAATCCCGCGCGACTTCAGATATTTTCCAGCTGGCGAAGTTTCTTTGATCGCTCCCGCAGGCGAAATGTGATCGGTCGTTACCGAGTCGCCGAAAATGCCAAGTGCGCGAGCGCCTCGAATCTCCTCAATGTGCCCCGGCTCCATCGAGAAATTTTGGAAGAATGGAGGCTCATGAATGTAGTCGCTCTTCTCGTCCCATTGGTAGATGTCGCCGCTGCTCGATGGAATGTCGTTCCACTTCGGATTTTGATCGGCAAAATCGCGGTATAGTTTGCGGAAGGTTTCGGGTGCAAGCGCCCTTTGCATGGCGTCCCGGATTTCACTGAGACTCGGCCACAAATCTCGAAGGAAGATTTCTTTTCCGTTTTTACCTTTCCCTAACGGCTCACGCGAAAGGTTAATGTGCACGCGGCCGGCGAGCGCAAACGCGACCACCAGCGGCGGCGACATCAGGAAATTCGCCTTGATATGTTGATGGACGCGCGCTTCAAAGTTTCGGTTTCCCGAAAGAACTGAGGCGGCAATCAGGTCGTATTTATTGATCGTCTTCTCAATGTTCGCGTGAAGCGGCCCCGAGTTGCCGATGCAGGTGGTACAACCGTAACCGACGAGGTTAAATCCGAGTTGATCGAGATATTTCTGTAGCCCAGTCTTGTCGAGATAATCGGAAACAACACGCGAGCCCGGCGCGAGTGATGTTTTCACTCCAGGATCGACATGCAGGCCATGCTCGACTGCTTTCTTTGCGAGCAATCCGGCCGCGATCATCACGCTGGGATTGCTCGTGTTCGTGCAACTGGTGATTGCTGCGATCAGGACGCTGCCATGCCCGACGTGAGTGCGACCGTGCGTGAAAACGTCTCTGGACTCAGCTTCAATTTCCTTACCAGGATCCGGTGTTGGCCGGTTTGCAATCATCTCAATCTTGTTGAGTTCATCCCCGGCACTAATTCCCTGGTCTTCTTTTTTATCGGTCGAAAACATTTCCTCGTCGCGAGGCGCGCTGCCGTTCAATTCGACCAGATGCTTTTCGCGAAGATCGGCATTCTGTTTGCCGTACCCGCCATCACGAACCGGCTTTTCGAGCAACTCGCGAAACGTTTTTTCAAGATCCGGCAAATTAATCCGGTCCTGTGGCCGTTTGGGTCCGGCGACGCTCGGCTGCACCTGCGCCAAATCCAGATCGATATCGACGCTGTAATCGATTTCGCTCCGGAGCGGCATGCCGAACATTTTTTGCGCCCTAAAATAATTTTCGAACGCAAGGCATTGTTCTTCGCTGCGTCCGGTCGCCCTCAAGTAATCGACCGACTCTTGATCAATCGGAAAATATCCCATCGTTGCGCCGTACTCCGGCGACATGTTTCCGATGGTCGCGCGATCAGGCACCGGCAGCGATGCAGCTCCTTCACCGTAAAACTCAACGAACTTCCCAACGACTTTTTGCGCGCGCAGCAATTGTGTGATGTGTAGCACCAGATCAGTCGCGGTGACGCCTTCGCGCAGTTGTCCACTCAAGTGCACGCCGACCACGTCCGGCGTCAAAAAGTAAACCGGTTGGCCGAGCATGCCGGCTTCCGCTTCGATTCCGCCTACGCCCCAGCCAACGACGCCAAGACCGTTGATCATGGTCGTGTGCGAATCGGTGCCGACGAGAGTGTCAGGGAAGAAGAGTTGAGAGTTGAGGGTTGAAGGTTGAGAGGAAAGAACGCCCTTGGCCAAGTATTCCAGATTCACCTGGTGCACGATGCCGATCCCTGGCGGGATGAGCTGGAACGTTTTGAACGCCTGCTGTCCCCACTTTAGAAACTGGTAGCGCTCGCGGTTGCGCTTGAATTCCATGTCCAGGTTCAGCTCCAGCGCTCGCGCGGAACCGAAGAAATCGACCTGCACCGAGTGATCAACCACCAGATCGACCGGCACGAGGGGTTCTATGATTTTCGGATCACCTCCGAGTCGTTTCACCGCGCTACGCATCGCGGCGAGATCGACCACCAGTGGCACGCCGGTGAAATCCTGCAAGACGATGCGGGCAACGACGAATGGAATTTCCTCGTTCGCCGGAGATTTCGCGTTCCAGTTCGCCAGCGCTTCGACATCTTTGCGCTGTACTTTTTGGCCATCGCAATTGCGTAGCATCGATTCGAGAACAATCCGGATACTGATCGGCAACCGCGATATTTTCCCAATTCCCCGTTCCTCCAGGACCGGAAGCGAATAAAAAAATGCCTCGCGCCCTTTCCCGGCATTAAATTTCCTCAGCGTCTTAAATTCGTCGTTCATGTTCATGTTCTATCATGCTGAGCGAAGCGAAGGACCGCCTACAGACTCGTAGTGGCATGCCCGGCATTCTGACTGATCAAAAGCACAATTGAGAGGTCCCTCGCCATCTCCGCGGCTCGGGATGACAACTTTAAGCGCGCGCGTCATTTCAATTCTTCCAGTTTTGCTTTGATCTTTTCGAAATTCGGCAATTCTCTCGCGTCGTTGTTGCTCTCCGCGTACTGGATCACACCGTTCTTATCGATGATGAACGCGGATCGTTTCGGCACGCCTCCCATGCCGAGATTCATCTGGGGAAGGAACGATTCGTACATCACGCCGTAATCCCCCGCGATTTTGTGTTCGTAGTCGCTGAGCAACGTCACGGTAATTTTCTCCTTTTGGGCCCACGCTTCCTGCGCGAACGGATTATCGCCGCTTATTCCGTAAACGGTGGCATTCAAACCCGTGTAAGCGTTCAAGCCTGCGCTAACTTCGCACATTTCGGTTGTGCAGGTACCTGTGAAGGCCATGGGAAAGAAAAGCAGAAGTGTGTTTTTCTTTCCGAAATTGTCGCTCAGTTTGATTTGCTTTGGCCCGTCAGCGGCCTTGGTCGATAACATGAAATCTGGCGCTTTAGTTCCAACAGCGAGTGGCATAAATGGATTCTCCAATTTGAGTTCAACGGGGGGGACTTTCAGTATAGGTTCGACAGCGGAGTGGTCAAAACGAAGATCGCGATTCGTTAATCCGTTGAATCGTTACATCGTAATTCCCGACGGAGTTACGAATCTCGAATTTCGGATTACGATTCACTGCATCCCATGGAACTCTTCTGGTGGTCGGTCGCAGTCATCCTGTTCGCGGTCGGCTTGATTGGCACCGTGCTGCCTGTGTTTCCGGGGACAATTATCATTCTTGCCGGCGCGCTTCTTCACCGGATGATGCTCGGGCCGGAGAAAAGCGTTGGCTGGGGAACCATCACGACCCTTGTGCTCCTCACCGCAGCGGCGTATGCGCTCGATTTTCTCAGTGGTTACTTTGGAGCCCGATATTTCGGTGCCACAAAGTGGGGAATGTTCGGCGCGCTACTCGGAGCCGTCGTCGGTATCTTCTTCGGGATCGTCGGATTATTTCTTGGACCGGTAATTGGCGCGGTCGCCGGTGAATTCATCGCCGGCAAACGAATGATAGATGCCGGCCGGGCCGGCTGGGGAAGTTTGCTGGGAAATCTCGGTGCGATGATTTGCAAACTTTTTATTGCGCTCGTGATGATCGCGATTTTCTTCATGACGGTGCCGCCCCCGTTTTGATGGGGTCATGTCGATCGGGGTCGAGACATCCTTAATTTCCCACACGATACCTACTAAACCGGGGCTCATTACCGCAAATGAAGAATGGTTTAGCTTATCGGCGTTTCATCCGCCCGATCTTCGGTTCTCTTTTCTTCCTGGCTGGCTGTGATAAGTTATTTGGCGATGGCAGATGATCGCTGGCGAGCTGCTTGCGGCTTGCTGGAGGAAAGTCCGAACACCATACGGCGGCACGCCGCGTAAAACACGCGGGCGTCACAGTTGAAAAACTGCGATGACGGAGAGTGTCACAGAAAAAATACCGCCGGTTCTTTGGCAACAAAGTGCAGGCAAGGGTGAAAAGGCGAGGTAAGAGCTCACCGCTCGCGGAGCAATTCGCGAGGCACGAAAAACCCCATGCGGTGCAAGACAAAACAGAGGAAGGGTAGCCGGCCCGATTTATCCTCGGGTATCGTCGCATTACGGTCCCGCGACCGCGGGATCGGACTCTTGGAGAAATCTGGGAGAGATAAATGATCATCCTCAGTATTTTGCTAGCAAAAGTGCTGGGACAGAATTCGGCTTATCGCCATCAAAAATATGAAGGGCGCTTTCGGAAACGAAGGCGCCTTTCGCTTTTGCAATTCGAGCGGGGAGAGCGCGCTCTGACGCCGGTAGCCAATTTTAGGCCACAGAAGGCTTAAGCTTAGACTTTTTGTGCAGCAGCGGCAGAACTTTGTCCACCAACGCGTCAGACGTGATGCCGTGTTTCTTCCGCAGGATTGGAACCGCGCCATGCTCGATGAATTGATCGGGCCAGCCTATGCGCACTACCGGCGTGTTGATCATTTGCGAGTGCAAATGTTCCATGACCGCGCAGCCGAAACCGTTGTACAAAACATGATCTTCGATCGTGCACACGACTTCGACGCTGCGCGCGAAAAATTCGAGCGTGCCGGTATCCATCGGTTTGATCCATCGCGGATTGATGAGCGCGACGGAAATTCCTTTCTCCTCCAGTTTGCGGGCGGCTTCCTCGGCCACTTCAAACATGTTGCCAAGCCCGAATATTGCCACGTCGCGCCCATGCTGCACGACTTCCGCCTTGCCGATCTCGAGCAGCTTGGGTTCCGGTTTGATTTTTGCGCCTGGCCCCGACCCTCGCGGGTAACGAACGGCAATTGGGCCGGAGTTGTAGTGCGCCATGGTCCAAAGCATATCGACGAACTCGTCCTCATCCTTCGGCTGCATGTGCACCCAATTGGGGATGTGGCGAAGGTACCCAATGTCGAACAAACCGTGATGCGTTGGGCCGTCGTCGCCGCTTAATCCGGCGCGGTCCATGCATAACTTTACATTCAAGTTCTGGATGGCGATGTCGTGAATCGCCATGTCGTAGGCGCGCTGGAAAAAGGTGGAGTAAATTGTCAGGAATGGTTGCAGTCCTTGCGTTGCCAACCCGCAGGCGAAAAGCGTGGCATGCTCCTCCGCGATACCGACATCGAAATAGCGGCCGGGATGCGCCTTGGCGAAATGCGAAAGGCCGGTCCCGCTCGGCATTGCGGCGGTGATGGCAACGATCTTTTGATTTGTCTCCGCAAATTTGGCGAGCGTTTTGCCGATAATTTCCGAATACGTCGGCGTAGGCGTTGGCGCAGTCTCGCCGCTCTCGATCTTGTATTTGCCGAGACCGTGGAATTTATCCGGTTGCTTGAGCGCCGGGGCGTATCCCTTGCCTTTCTTGGTGAGAATGTGCAGCAACACCGGCTCTTCCTGC
>QHQO01000101.1 GCA_003221195.1 Verrucomicrobiota bacterium | reverse complement strand
GAAAGTTCGCAATCGCGAGGACGTGCTCGCCAGCACGCGAGACGGCTGCGCTACCCGATTCTGCGGGGCCTCGCCGCAAACGCGATCCTGTTACACTTTTGCGGTTCCGAGTGAGTTGGACTATTTTTTGATATGCCAACTGACCTTTCTACCGTGAATGCCGAGGATGTAAAATCGCGCGTGCGCGAGCTGGGGAGGTTTCTTTGACGTAGAGAAACTCCAAAACAAACTAGCGGCTATTGAGGCGCGAATGACAGCGCCTGATTTCTGGTCGAATCGCGAGCGCGCTCAGGCCGATGTCGAGGAAGTCTCTCGGTTACGTTCCGTTATCAATCCGTTTCATGAGCTGGAACGCGAAATCGAGGATTTTGATGCATTGCAGCAGTTAGCTGCCGAAGAAAACGATCCAGTTGCGCGCGAGCGAGCTGAAAAAGAAGTTGCGACGGAGCATGCTCGCCTGCTGCACAAACTGGACGAGTTCGAGCTGCGGCAATTTCTTTCCGGCGAACACGATCGCGCGAACGCGTTTCTGACCATTCACTCCGGGGCGGGCGGCACCGAGTCATGCGATTGGGCCGACATGTTGCTGCGGATGTACCAGCGCTGGATCGAACGAGGCGGTTTCAAATCTCAGACTGTGGACATTCAACAAGGCGAAGAAGTCGGCATCAAATCCGTGACTTTGCTGGTGACTGGCGAGTACGCCTATGGACACTTGCAGACCGAGCGCGGCGTGCATCGGCTGGTGCGTATCTCACCGTTCGACGCAAACAAGCGGCGTCATACCTCGTTCGCAAGCGTGGATATTGTTCCTGAAATTCCTGATACCACTCCGATAGAAATCAATCCGGCCGACCTCGAGATCGACACATTTCGCAGTGGCGGGAAAGGCGGGCAGAACGTTAACAAGGTGGAAACTGCCGTGCGGATTTTGCATAAGCTAAGCGGGATCGTGGTCGCGTGCCAAGCCGAGCGCAGTCAGGGACGCAATCGCGAATTGGCCATGAAAATGTTGAAAGCCAAGCTTTACGAAATCGAGCAGGACAAGAAGCGCGCGGAAATCGATCGCCAATATGGAGAAAAGGGCGATATCGCCTGGGGCAGCCAAATTCGTTCCTACGTTTTTCAGCCGTATCAAATGGTGAAAGATCACCGCACCGGAGCGGAAACGAGCAATGTGCAAGCCGTGATGGATGGCGACATCGACATGTTCATCCAGGCGAAGTTACGCGGGGAGAAAGCGACAAAAGATGACGGGAACAAACTGTAGCGGCGCCGTATGAGCGCCGGAATTACTTCATCGGCGGTCGCAGACCAATACTGGTGAGAAGCCGTAACCGAAATCGCAGATCGAACTCGCCGCCGTTGTGTTTGCGGCAGCAGGCAAGACAGGCGACCGCGCGGCGCACACGGCGGACCCGCGGGAACTCGTGACGACAATTCGGACAGCGATAGACGAACCGCGCGGCGTAAGTTCGCGCAGGAAACGGCAGATTGTGACAGCGCTTTTCGTCGGCGATCCCCAAGTCCACACAGGCCTGCCGCCACTCGACGCCGTGTGGCGGAATCCTCCGTCGGCCAGCGCGAAACTGGGCGAGAATATGTGCCAGCTCATGGCGCAAGGTGCGATCGATTTCGGTGGGATGCTCGACTAGCTGCGGATTTAGCGAAATGAGTTTCTGTCGGCAATCAGCGCGTCCGGCAGCAGTTTTGAGACGCGAATTCCATTCGACGTGAAGTTCGCCAGCGATGTGCGCTGCGCCGAGTGAGCGTAATAATTCGCGAGCGTTTTGCAGTAGCACGGCCGTCTCGGCGGTGGGGCTGGCGGGCATCTTGCTTGCCGGACAAGCTCCAAATTCGCCAGGCGAGACGCCCGGCGGCCCCACAGGCTCGCCACGGGACGAGTCCGTCCCAACGGCGGACAAGATGCCTGTGCTACGAAACGCGAATTCCAGCTGCCTAAGCAACGGCATACGCGCTCTTTCGCGTGTTCAGGCGATCGACAATTTTCCGCACCGCGTCTCCAGCCGCTTTGATTTCGTCGGCCGTTGTCCATTTACCGAGCGAAAATCGAACTGCGGAACGCGCGCGCTCCATCGGCAGACCCATGGCGAGCAAGACATGCGACGCAACGACCGATCCCACCATGCAAGCCGAGCCACTGGAGGCGCACACGCCTTCCAAATCGAGTGCGATGAGCAGCATTTCGGAGTCGATTCCCAGCAGGCTCACGTTCAGTGTGTTTGCCAGCCTCGGCGCGTTTGCGGCGTTCTGTTCCGCATCAGGCACGTTTTGCGCAATTCGCGTCCAAAGTGCGTCGCGTAATTGTTCTTCGCGCTGCTGTTCTGTCTCGCGATCGCGCAATGTCCATTCTGCGGCCGCTGCCATTGCGACAATTGCCGCGACATTTTCTGTCCCGGGTCGTCGCTCGTTTTCGTGGGCGCCACCGAACATGATCGGCTGGATCGAGAGACCACTGCGCAAGAAAAGAAATCCGACGCCTTTTGGTCCGTAGAATTTGTGCGCTGCGAAACTGGCTGCATCGACCAGGGATAAGTTGGTATCGATCTTGCCGAACGATTGCACCATGTCGCTGTGCAGCAGGACACCACGCTCGCGACATATTCTCGAAATTTCGCGCATCGGCTGAATTACACCTGTCTCGTTGTTGGCGGTCATGATCGAAACCAGTCTGGTCTCGGGCCGAATCGCGCCAGCAAGTTGATCAACGTCGATGATTCCATCACGCGAAACATCCAGCCACGTCACTTCAAAGCCTTCGCGCTTTTCCAAATATTCCAGCGCGTTCAGGACGGCGTGATGCTCCGCTTTGTTCGAGATGACATGACCGCCGGAAGAAGAGGCACATCGGGCGAGACCGAACACGGCGAGGTTGCACGATTCCGTTCCACCACCTGTGAAAATCAGTTCGTACGGTTTTACGCGCACGAGCCCGGCCAGCTTGTCGCGCGCGTTATCGATGGCCGCCCGCGCCTCGCGACCAGCTGCATGCACGCTTGATGGATTTCCGAAGAATCGGTCGAGATACGGCAGCATCGCCTCACGCGCCGCGTCGCACAGCGGCGTGGTTGCGTTGTAATCGATGTAAATCATTCAGTCTTCCGCTTCCTCTTAATCTTTCTCTTGCTCGCCAGGCGCGACGCTCGGCTGCCCCACAGGCGGGATCCCTGTGCTACCCTATTCGCGAAACTCATCACGCGTCGTAACTGGTTTGTGTTTTCGTTTCGGCACAATTCGCAATTGTTTCTCTTCGTAATACACGAGCGAGTCCGGGGGCACGCTTTGGACCAGGAAAACATTGCCACCAATTGTCGATCTTGCACCGATCACGGTTTCGCCGCCCAAAATCGTTGAACCCGGGTAAATCGTTACGTCATCTTCGACGGTTGGATGGCGTTTTCCGCCTTTTTTGATTTTGCCGTGTTCGTCTTTCTGAAAGCTTCGCGCGCCCAGCGTGACGGCATGATAAAGTTTCACACGCGAACCAATCTCAGTGCTTTCACCGATTACCACACCGGTGCCGTGATCGATAAAAAAATGCGAGCCGATTTCCGCCCCGGGATGAATATCGATCCCGGTGCGGCTATGCGCCCATTCGGTCATGATGCGCGGAATCAGCGGCACCTTGCCGTAAAGCAGGTGTGCCATTCGATGAATGGCGATGGCCTCGAGCGAGGGATAAGCTAGTATGATCTCTTCATAACTTCTGGCAGCTGGGTCGCCCTCATATGCGGCGTCGATGTCTGTCCAAAGAAGGCGGCGCACAGATGGCAGATCCCTTAGAAATGCAGTCAACACCTCGTCCGCTTTTGCTTCTATCGCTTCGTTGGGCGGGATTTTGCCCAGGCTTCTGCAAATTTCTGTTTTCAATCGCGCGTGCAGATTTCTTATGCGAGTTCGAGTGGTGTCTGCGAGATCTTCCGAGTTCACTAGTGCTTCGCTGCGAAATCCGGGAAACATCAGGCTCATCAATTCGGCACACGCCGCCTCAATGGCGAGGCGCGATGGGAGGGTGGCAGCAGCGTCGAGGTAGTTGATGCCGCCCGTTGCGCCGTACGTCTGAAGTAGTTCGTCAACCGCATCGCGGTTCGGTGAGTCCATCGTAACAAATATGCGCCTCCTTGTGAGTTAAAAAAGCGAAACTATCCGGACGAGTTATCATCGCGGGAAGGTTCGCCAGGAGGGGAGCGAAGGGATCAATCTCGTGCAACAGATTGAGCGTTACAGTAACTTCAAAGCCACCAGATGAGCGCGCACCTGAGCGATTACGATTATGATTTGCCAAGGGAATTGATCGCACAGCGGCCGCCCGAGCACCGCGATGACTCGCGAATGATGGTGTTGCATCGTGATACCCAAGCGATTGAGCACCGACAGTTCCGCGAACTGAAAACATTTTTGCAGCAGGGTGATCTTCTTGTTTTGAACGATACCCAAGTGCTGCCCGCCCGGCGATTCTCCAACGACGGGGCAATTGAATTTTTGTTTCTAGAACGGCTCGGCCCCGGGCGATGGAAATGTCTCGTCAACCCCGGCCGCAAAATGCGCGTGGGCGCTTCTGCAATGATCGAGGGTGTGGCGTTGTATGTAGAGGAAATCACCTCTGATGGTGAGCGCATCGTGGTGTTAAACGAAGATGTCGATCTTTACACTGGCGGATCGATGCCGTTGCCCTCTTACGTCCGACGCGAAAGCGATACCGAGGATACAACGCGTTACCAAACTGTTTTTGCCCATACGCCTGGTGCACTGGCAGCGCCAACTGCAGGTCTTCACTTTACTTCAGAGATTTTAAGCGAGATCCCGCACACATTTGTGACGTTGCATGTCGGGACTGGAACGTTTTTGCCCGTGCGCTCAGAGAACATTGCCGATCATCGCATGCATGCCGAGCGGTTTTCTATTTCGCATTCTGCTGCCGACAGAATCAACGAGGCCGAGCGAATCGTGGCCGTGGGTACGACCGTGGTGCGGGTGTTGGAAGCGGCCGGCCGCGAAAGTGGAAGACTGAGGGTTCAGGAAGATGCCACAAACATTTTCATTTATCCGCCATACCGATTTCACGCCGTTGACGTTCTGCTAACCAATTTTCATTTGCCGCGTTCGACTTTGCTTATGCTGGTAAGCGCGTTTGCTGGCCGCCAGTTTTTACTTCGCGCTTACCAGGAGGCAATTCGCGAACGTTACCGTTTTTACAGCTACGGCGATTGCATGCTGATCCTGTAGCTCTCTCTCTTCCGCTTCCTCTGAATCTTCTTCCACCCACAAAAGAAGCAGAAACAGGGGAGAGGAGATTGCGGGATCACAGATTGTGCTATTATCCGCTCCAAATGCCCGAGCAACCGAGAGGCGAATTGGTTATTCAAACGATTGCGATGCCTACGGATACCAATCCCAATGGCGATATTTTCGGTGGCTGGTTGACCTCGCAAATGGACTTGGGCAGTGGAATTCTTGCGGCGAAAACGGCGAAAGCGCGCGTTGTTACTGTCGCGATGGAAGGAATGTCGTTTCTCCAGCCGGTGCGGGTAGGGGACACCGTTAGATGTTATGCGCGAGTAGAAAGGATCGGGCGAACCTCGATGACCATTCCGGTAGAGGTATGGGTAACACGTTACATGACTGGCGAGGAGCTTCGCGTCACGCACGGCGTCTTCACTCTTGTTGCTGTCGACGATTCCGGGAAACCGATTCCGGTGAAGAGGGACGAGGGAATGACACACCCCGAATGAAGAAACCGCTTCAACGCCGCGTAAAGAAGACGCGGCTCGGGCTGCGTGGCACGCATAGCGTGCTTTTACGCAGCTTCAACGTTTCAACGGTTTAACCTGGCGAAGCCATGGCGTCCTTCGCTTATCTCTTTGAGCGGTTTCCCTCTTTCGGACAAACATTTTGCTATCGCGAGGTTGCAGAGCTTTATCGACAGGGTGTCGCAGCGCCGATTTTCTCAATCCGGAATCCAAAGGACGAGCCAGCTCAGGATTGGGACGCGCGCATCGTGCGGCGTGTGCATTATTTGCCTGACGAAAAGGAGCTACTGGATGATGTCCGGAGGGCTTCGAAAAAAGGAAGATTACCTCCAGAAATTGTCGCTGCTCTCGATGAGTGGGGCCGTCGCACGGATTTTCTGCGCCTTTATCAGGCTGTTCATGTCGGGCTGCGCTTGCAGGAGGCGGGGATCGGTCATGTTCATGCGCACTTCGCTGGCATGGCAGCGCGCACAGCTTTCTGGATCGCCAAATTTTTTCCAATCACTTTTAGCTTTACCGCGCACGCCAATGACATTTTTGCGCCAAGTAAGTTTGAGATCGGCCTGGACAAAATGGTTGGGGCAGCGCGCGTAGTAGTTACTGAAACGGATTACGCGGAGAAATTCCTACGGAAGCGTTTTCCAGAACGCGCCGATCGACTCCATCGTGTTTACAATGGCTTGAACCTTGCCGAATTCGGACGCGCGACTTTTTCCTCCGATCCGCCGTCGATTGTCGCGATTGGTCGTTTGATCGTCAAAAAGGGCTTTTCCAGTTTGATCCGTGCCTGCGCACTGCTCGTTGAACGCGGAAGATCGTTTCAGTGCGACATCTTCGGCGAGGGTCCGCTCGAGAATCGTTTACGTGCGCAGATCGAGGAGTTGGCTTTGCAAAAGTGTATTCAACTGCCTGGCCCGAAACCACAACATGAACTAAGGGCACATCTCGCCAGCGCTAGTGCTTTTGTACTGCCGAGCGTCCCTGAGCCTGACGGTGGCATGGACAATTTGCCCACAGTCATCATGGAAGCGATGGCGACCGGATTGCCGGTGGTTTCGACCAGGATCGGCGGGATTCCGGAAATGGTCATTGATAACCAGACGGGTTTTCTGGTGCAACCGGAGGATACAGTGGCGCTCGCTGGAGCGATTGAAAAGGTGACTAACGACCGTTCGCTCGGGCAAAGACTTGGCCAGGCCGGTTACGAGCGCTCGCAAAAGCTCTTTTCGATTGAGAAGAACGTGCGGGAGTTGTGTGCACTGCTCCCAAGCGGTTGACACTCCGGAAGCTTTCGCGAGCAGGCAGCCGCCATCTACAGCAAATCGCGGACGCGATTGACTGCGTGCAGGTAAACGTGGTGCGGTCCGCCGCGCATCAGTTCTTCGCTCATCAAACTCACTGGATCATTTTTCCCCGCAGGCATCAATTGAGGTGTGTGTTTTTCGCCCGGGTTTCCGCGTGAAACTTCAAGGAGGTCTCCGCATTTGGCGTGAGCCACCAGAAATTCCACTTCGGGCGTTGCCAAGGCGACTTCGCCAATCGGGTCTCCAGGCCGTTCCTGCAGCTCAACATCGAGTTTTCGGCCAGAGGAACTGACAAATGAAAACTTATTCGCCGCTTCTGTTTTCTTACCTTGCCAGTTTAGTTGCGCTGCAAGCCAGCCGGCAAAGAGGACGGCCGTCGATCGGAACCCAGGCGCGAAATCAATTCGAACGCTGTTAATCTTGGCAAAATGGTGATGCGAGGCGGGATGATCAAAGAATTGCGCCAACGCGAAACGAACATTATCAAGGCGCGTCCAATTTAGGTCGCAAAGCACGGTCCTTTGATTGGCTTCCTGTTCCGCGGATTCTAACAAATGCATTTGCGCGCTAAAATCTTCCCAGCCCTGGCTGTCATAGATCACTCGATCGACCCACGCCCAAAGTTGCGGATCCATCGGTTCGCGGAATTCCTCCTGCCACCAGAGATAAAACGGCAGGTCGGAATCCAGATGCGAGAAAACTATGCTTGGCAGTAGAGTCGTACAACCGCCTCTGAGCAGAAATGAAATTTGTTCTGAGCAAATCTGCTTGCTCCCGGCGCGGCTAACGTGACAGTGCGCGCTGATCCAGGATTCCACCCGGTTTTCTTGTGCCTTGCAATCGGCTTCGATCACGATGGCGCGGCAGGCGTGGTTCTCAGTAATCTTCGCCATTAACTGCGTATTCTTGTTTAGAGAGCCTGCGTCCTCGCTGTAAACAGCAAGGTTAACGAGTGAAGCGCGGGTCGCTGCGCCTTGACTTTCTTGCCAAAGTTTTTTGAGCTCCTGGTCTATTTTGCTTACCTCGACCGGGAGGCCTAACGAGTACGTTTCGGCAATAGCAGGCATGGGTTAGAGCCTCCTCCACGCGCGGCCGTCACCAGCAAGTAAATCATCCGCCGCTTCCGGTCCCCACGAGCCGGCGGGATAGAAGAATAACTCGGGCGCATCCTTCTTTGCGTGCCACGCTTCTTCGATGGGATCGATGAAAGCCCACGCTTCTTCGACTTCGTCCCGGCGTGCAAAAAGCGTGGCATCGCCGCTCATCGCATCGAGCAGCAAACGTTCGTACGCCTCAGGACTCGCTTTCCCGAAAGACGTTCCGTAATGAAAATCCATCTTTACGGGTTCGATACGAAAGCTCGTGCCCGGCACTTTGGCATGGATGCGCAGCGAGATTCCCTCGTCCGGTTGAATGCGAATCACGAGCACATTCAGGTCCCGCAAATCCTTATTGAATAGAACCGCCGGCGCCTTTTTAAAATGAATAGAAATGTCCGTCGCCGATTTTGGAAGCCGTTTCCCGACGCGCATATAAATCGGCACATCTGCCCAGCGCCAGTTGTCGATGAAAAGCCGCAACGCCACGAACGTCTCGGTTTGTGAATCCGGATTGACGTTTTTTTCCTGCCGATAACCTACGACCGGCTCACCGTTAATGGCCCCCTTAGAGTATTGAGCGCGCACTACGTTAGCGGCGATTTCATTGCGCGACCAATGACGCAGGGATCGCACTACCTTGACTTTTTCATCGCGAATACTGTCGGCACTTAGGTCCGTAGGCGGTTCCATTGCAACAAGGCAAAGAAGTTGCAGCAGATGATTCTGAACCATATCGCGCAGTGCACCCGCATGTTCATAATACCCGGCGCGATTCTCTACTCCGAGCGTTTCCGCTGCAGTAATCTGGACGTGATCGACGTAGTGCGTGTTCCAGAGGGGCGCGAAGATCGCATTTGCAAAGCGCAGCACAAGAATGTTCTGCGCTGTTTCCTTCCCCAGAAAGTGATCGATTCGGTAGGTCTGTTCTTCGCTAAAGGAATTGCGAATGATGCGATTGAGTTCTCGCGCTGAGGCGAGATCCGTCCCGAAAGGTTTTTCGACGATTACTCGAGCCCAACTTCCTTCGCAGGTTTGGTTCAAGCCGGCGGCCTTAAGATGCTTGAGAATCGGCTCGAACTGATCGGGGGAAGCCGCAAAATAAAAAAGGCGATTGCCGCGGGTGCCGTGGTTTTTATCGATTTCATCGAGACGTTTAGCCAACGCGTTGTAACCGGATTCGTCTTCGAACTCGCTCTGATGGTAAGTGATCGATTGCGCAAAGTTTTTCCAGATTTCATCCCGCACGGTTTGTCGCGAAAAATTGCGCGTGGCTTCTTCGAGATCGCGCCGGAATTCGTCGTCAGTTTTTGGTCGGCGGGCGAAGCCGACAATCTCGACGGCTGGTGGGAGGTCGCCATCGGCGGCGAGGTTATACAATGCGGGAACAAGCTTGCGATGGGTGAGATCGCCCGTTGCTCCAAATATCACAATTGTGCATGGCTGCGGCACGGCGCGCGCGGATAAACCTTCGCGCAGCGGATTTGGTTCGGGTTGATCAGCTGCTCGGTTCATGGCGTTTGCAAACTACGCAAATTTGCGGCTGTAGCATCGACATCTTGTCGATATTTCGATTAGGATCGGCTTGAAGCCGATGCTACGATCAGATGGGTAACGGAAATCTTCTCGTTAAGTCGAGGACTTTTCGATGCACCTTCTCCAGCGCATCGGCGTCGGTTCGATTGGCGAGTGCTTCAGCAACTAGATCCGCAATTTCCAACATTTCTTCCTCTCTCATGCCGCGCGTCGTGACGGCAGGCGTTCCAATGCGGATACCGCCCGGCTTGAAGATTGGATAGGTATCGAAAGGGATGCCGTTTTTGTTTACTGTGATGCCGGCGCGGTCGAGAACTTCCTGTGCTTCCTTGCCGTTAATTTCCTTCGGGCGAAGATCGACGAGCATCAAATGATTATCGGTACCGCCGGAGACGATGCGATAACCATGTTTGGCTAAGCCGGCGGCAAGCGCTTTAGCATTCAGGACAACCTGCCGTTGATATTCGCGGAACTGCGGCTGGAGCGCTTCATGAAAGCAAACGGCTTTTGCTGCGATCACGTGCATGAGCGGGCCGCCCTGCACACCTGGGAAGACAGTCGCATCGATCTGCTTGGCGAATTTCTCTTCGCAAATGACGATACCGCCACGCGGTCCACGCAGACTCTTATGCGTGGTGGTCGTGACAAATTGTGCGTGCGGAATCGGACTGGGATGCTGGCCACCTGCTACAAGACCTGCGATATGAGCCATGTCGATGAATAAGATTGCGCCAACCGAATCCGCGATTTGACGGAGTCGCGGAAAATCGATGATACGCGGATAAGCTGACGCGCCGGCGGTGATCATCGCCGGGCGAACCTCTTCAGCCTGCTTCTGCAATGCGTCGTAATCGATTTGCTCTGTCTTATCGCTAACGCCGTACTGCGAGACAGCGTAAAACTTGCCAGAGAAATTCGCGGGATGCCCGTGCGTCAGGTGCCCGCCGTGCGCCAGATTCATGGCCAGAATCTTGTCGCCCGGTTTGAGCATCGCGAAGTAAACCGCCATGTTCGCTTGGGCGCCGCTGTGCGGCTGCACATTCACATGTTCGCAGCCGAACAATCGTTTTGCGCGATCAATGGCCAACTGCTCGGCAATATCAACATTCTCACAGCCGCCGTACCAGCGCTTTCTCGGATAGCCCTCGGCATATTTATTTGTCAGCACACTGCCCTGGGCCTCCATGACTGCACGACTCGTGAAATTTTCGGATGCAATTAATTCGATGTTCTCGCGCTGGCGGTTTTCCTCTGCCATGATGGCATCGAAGATTTCTGGATCGACTCTGCGCAAAGCGTCGCCGTAACGGGGCTGAGGATTCGAACCGGTCGATCCAGTATCGATGCGGTGAGGAAGGTGATCCATCGGATAAGATGATAACTCGCGTGCGCGTGACGCACCAGGCCGCACCAGCTCACCCTGTTCGACGAACGCAAGGACGCTTGGCAGGGTGTTGTTGATGATTCGAGAGCAATGTTCGTACACTTCGCGACCAAGCCCGATCGGGTCTGGCACATCGCGCCATACCGTGGTTCCCGGCTCTTCAAATTCGCGAAGCAAAAACGATTTTTCAGCGCCGTGAGGAAACAATGTTTGAATTGTCTCAAGATGCGCGCCAGTCATTGCAAAAATATGTGTCGCCCGATCGACCAGCGCCGCGGTAAGCGGCTGACTGCGCAGATTGCTGATGTCGACCCCTGCTTCTGCACAGACTTCGACCGCATAAAGACTTGGCGGCTGGCCGCGTACCGCGTGCACACCGGCCGAAACGACTTCGATGTCTTTTCGGTTCCCGAGCATGCGGCGAAAAAGTCCTTCCGCGATCGGGCTGCGGCAGATATTACCTGTACAGACAAAGAGGACGCTTTTCACAATTCGGAAAGCGCGAGCGAGCGCAATCCCAACCTAAAGTCGAACCGGTCCAAGTCAATTTGAGCCTTACATAGAATGACCGGTCTCCAGTCGTCGTATGCGCGAGCCCGAGACACTTCGGGGCCGTTTCCGAGGCGTTCTATCCACGTGGCAATTGCAATCTGAACTTGTGCCAAATATACAAAACCAGAATCGCTCCAATAATGGATACAATTAATCCTCCGAGATGGAATTTGCCCCCTGCACTGGGCGGATAAAACAGGTGGGTGACGGCACCGCCGATGATCGAGCCGACAATACCCAGCACGACCGTCCATGTAATCGACAGATGCATGTGCATGAGCGCTTTGGCGACACAACCCACGAGGAAGCCGACGAAGAGATACCAAATAAGGTGAAGCATGTTTTCGTTGTAACTTGTACAATTTGGAATTTCAACCCGTAGCGACATCAAAATTTGCCAATCGGCAGCGATATAAAGAAAATGACGACTGATAAATGACTAACGAGCTAAAGCGCGCCGTAGGGTTTGGCATTCGTACTTCGTCATTCGGATTTCGACATTCTCATCATAATTGACGCTTCTCGCAGACGCTTCTTCTCTTTATTATCTGACCTCAGATGACCATCGACACGCTGCGCCATGTGCCGTTGTTCGAATCGCTCGATGACGAGACGGCCCGGAAATTATGTCAGTTGTTGGAGAGCATCGACTGCAAAGCCAAAACGCGTTTGTTCCGCGCCGGCGACGAGGGAGACGCAATGTATGTGATCGAGCGGGGTAAAGTCCGCATTTGCGTGCAAGGCACGGATGGCCGCGACATGACGCTAACCGAATTCAGCCGTGGCGATTTCTTTGGCGAAATGGCGTTGCTCGGCGGACAACGGCGCTCGGCGGATGCGATCGTCGCAGAGGATGCGCGGCTGGCTGTACTTTCGCGCGAGCATTTTCTTTCGTTCGTGCGCAGCAGCCCGGAGGTCGCGCTGGAATTGCTCACTGCACTCGCCAACCGATTGCGGCACACAGATGAGCTGTTACGCCATAGCGTTACGCGGAATGTCAATGTGGAGGAAGCCGCGCAGCGTACACTTGCAGACCGGGCCTCGGACATCATCGCGGAATTTGGAGGCAGTTGGAAATTCATAACAGCCGCTGTGCTCTTCTTTAGCTTGTGGGTGCTGATAAACAGCGCTCTTTATTTTTACGTCGGCTTCGATCCGTATCCCTACTTGTTGCTTAGTACTGCGATTAACATGCTCGCCATCCTCCAAGCCCCCATCATTTTGATGTCGCAGAATCGGCAGGCGCATAAGGACCGGCTCCGCGCCGAAATCGACTATCAAATAAATTTGAAGAATGAAATCGCGTTGAACGAAATTATTGAACGCTTGAAGGCCCTGGAGCGCGGTTATCTGAAGCAAACATCGGATAGGTCATTGGAATAAATGTCCCTTGGATTTCAGGCCCAGATAATTGCCGTATCGGTTGAACTGATTATGATTGAGTCTTCCTATGAAAGAAATCTCGTTTCTTGTTCTAATTGCGTCGGCCTTTGTACTCCTTGGCTGCAGTGCAGGTCCGAGTCCCGAGCAGCAGGCACGCGAGGCGGACCAGCAGGTGGAAGCGGAGCGCCAACAAGCTGAATTTCGCAAGGGCCTTCCCCCGGTAGCCAATCCCGGGCGGGGTCAATGACGAAAATCGGAATGACGAGTGACGAATCAATGACAAAGTCCAAATGACCAATAACCGCCTGCGCGGGTAACTTTGTCTTCCCAGATTCCTTCGTCATTAGACATTAGTCATTCGTCATTGAAAGTGACAAAATGCTTTCACGCTGGAAGCGAACACGGTACCGACTGGAGTGGCTCGGACTTTCGCTTGCCACAAAGCTAATCCCGTTATGTTCGCGCAAGAGCTGCTATCGCCTTGCGCAGTTGGCCGGAACGTTGCTTAGCTTTCTCGATCGGCATCACTACCACGTTGCGCTAGGCAACCTGGAGGTCGCATTTGGAGATCAGTTATCTGTCCGTGAGCGACGCAGGATTGCACGTGAATCATTTCAACATTTCGCGCGAACCATGATTGATTTGCTGTGGAGTCCGCGCCTCACCCAACTGAACTTCCTTTGGTATATCGAACTGCAGAATGTCGAAGAAACCATGCGTGACACCGGCCACGAGCGGAGCTTCATCGTCGCGTGCTATCACTACGGTAACTTCGAATGGCTTAGTCTGGCCAGCGGTTTCCTGGAACTCAAAGGCACAATCATCTCACAGGAGTTTAAGAACTCATTGCTCGATCCGATTTTCAAAAAGCTGCGTGAGCAATCCGGGCATGAGCTTGTTCCGCGCGAGCGCGGGATCATACGGCTTTACAAGGCGCTGCGACGAAAAGGGCGCACTGCGTTGCTGGTCGATCTTACCGTGCCACCAAGCCAGGGCGCAGTTGTGATTGATTGTTTTGGACTAAAAACAAGCGTGACTTCCGCGCATGCATGGTTAAACGAGCGCACGGGTATCCCGATCATTCCAGCGCATTGCGAGCCGCTACCGAATGGACGCTACCGGCTTATCTTTCATCCGAAGATCAACAACACAGTTGGGATGACTCATCAACAAATCGCGCAGGCATGTTGGAATTCGTTTGAACCGTATGTGCGGAAAAACCCCGCGCCCTGGCTCTGGATGTACAAACATTGGCGCTACCTTCCCGCAAACCCAGACCGGCTCTACCCGTTCTATGCAAATTTCTATCGGCCATTCGAAGAGATGCTGCAGCACGACAAGGTCAAGAGCTCTACAGAAGGCAACGAAGAAAAAGAAGTTTGAATCTAGGTTTGATACCTACCTGGACTGCCGTAACTACAACATCGATTGCTTAAGCATTACTTGCAGGTAGTCCCGCTGCTTCCATTGTTTCTACCTTCGCGCTTACTTTTAATCAGGCTTCGTTACTTTCTTAGCTCCACCTAAGACAATCGATTTCTTGTTGTTGTTCCAGTACCTTGCGATGCCCTTTAAGGAATTCCGTGAGTAAGATCGCGTTGATCCTTCCTTGCTTTGTGAATCTGCGCTGTCCGCGCAATCCGCGGTTTTTGAGTTCTTCATTCAACGCTGCCGGAAACCGCCGCTCCTTTTGCGACTACAGTCCGCCACAGGACGGATTCGCCGAGGCGAACTTGATTCACCCGCGTTCGCGGATTAACCGTGTTCGCGTCATGTCTCGTACATCGGCATCCTCTAGTAGTGAATTGTTGCGGGCTCACTGCGCTGCAATTGCAAATGAGGAGTCTGTGCTGCGTGAAGGTGGGGGCAAGGCTGGCCACGAACGTCAGCGAAAGATGAACCGGCTGCCGGTGCGCGAACGGCTCGGTCGGTTACTCGACAAAGAGTCGCCATTCTTCGAGATCGGTCTCTGGGCTGCTTACAAAATGTACGAACAATGGGGAAAGATTCCGGCGGCCGGAGTAGTCGCCGGCATAGGCGACGTCGAGGACGTTCCGTGCATGATCATTGCCAATGACGCCACCGTAAAGGCGGGCTCTTTCTTTCCACAAACGACCAAGAAAGTGATTCGCGCGCAACGCATAGCCTTTGAATGCTCGCTTCCGATTATTTACCTCGTCGATTCCGCGGGCGTGTTCCTTCCGATGCAGGATGAGATTTTTCCAGACGAGGACGATTTCGGTCGCATCTTTCGCAATAACTCCGTTATTTCAGCGGCTGGGATTCCCCAGTTCGCAGCGATCATGGGTAATTGCGTGGCTGGCGGGGCCTATCTTCCTGTAATTTGCGACAAAATTTTGATGACAAAAGGAAGCGGCTTGTATCTCGCGGGTCCTTCCCTGGTGAAAGCAGCCATTGGACAGGTTGTTGATCAAGAAGAACTGGGCGGCGCCCAAATGCATGCCGAGATTAGCGGGACGGTGGACTTTTTTGAAAAGGATGATCCGTCCTGCCTCAAACGCCTTCGTTCACTTGTTAGGTTGCTGCCCGAAGCGAAAGAATCCAAAACGTCGAGGACGTCGAAGGAAACATTCAAACCGTCGAAAGATCCGGACACTGTTTATGATCTAATTAGCTTCGATGGTCAAAAGCAGTACGACACACGGGATCTACTGGCCACGGTCGTGGATGAAGAGTCTGTCGATGAGTACAAGGCCGATTACGGCAAGACACTTGTAACTGCGTACGCGCGCATCAACGGGCGCCCGGTGGGAATTGTTGCGAACCAGCGCTTGCAGGTCAGAACCAAAAAAGAGGGAATTCAAATGGGTGGCGTCATTTATTCCGATAGCGCGGATAAGGCAGCGCGTTTTATCATGGACTGCAATCAAACAGGCTTGCCCATCATCTTTTTCCAGGATGTTACCGGCTTCATGGTCGGGCGTGACGCGGAACAAAGCGGAATCATTCGCAGCGGCGCGAAGCTCGTGAACGCGGTTAGTAATTCCGTCGTGCCGAAGATTACGGTTGTTGTAGGCGGTTCATTTGGCGCTGGGAATTATGCGATGTGCGGCAAGGCGTACGATCCGCGGTTTATTGTTGCCTGGCCCACTGCGCGCTATGCCGTAATGGGCGCGGCCCAGGCGTCCGACACGGTGTTTGCGATTCTCGCCCGCGCCCGCGAGCGAGGCGACAAAAAAACAACACACGAAGAACTGGAAGAGCTCCGCATTAAAGTAAAGCAGAGTTATGAAGAGCAAACCGACATTCGCTACGGCGCATCACGCGGCTGGGTGGATACGATTATTCAGCCGCACGAGACCCGCGATATTCTGATTCGTTTGTTGCAATACGTTAGGCGCCCGAAGCCACAAGCGCATTTCCACACTGGAGTTATCCAAGTCTAGATTTGTCATTCGTCATTAGGATTTCGTCATTTATCTCATGCCCACCGTTCTTATCGAAAAGCAAACACCGCAAATCACTGTCCTTACTCTCAATCGACCCGAACGCCGTAACGCGTTGACGATTGGGTTGCTCAGTGAACTCATCGCCGCCATCAAAATCGCGTCGGATCAACTACAGGAGCGCGTGATCATTTTGCGGGGAGCGGGTGCGGCATTTTGCACGGGACTGGATTTGAAGGAAGCGGCCGACCAGACCAAGGCGCATGCGACCGCCGAGATGGTCGCGAACACGTTGGTAGCAATTAGCCAAACACGCCTCATTACAGTCGCTGCAGTGCATGGCGCGGCGGTGGCAGGAGGGGCGAACGAAACATGCGCGAGCTATTGTTAGGCTCGGAGTTAATCGACGCCGATCGCGCAAAGGAAATCGGCCTTGTGAATCGTGTTGTTGCGCAGGATGATTTGATGACTGAAGCGCAAAAGTTTGCGCAATCGGTTCTGCAAGGTGCTCCTGGCGCGCTGGCGCAAACGAAACAATTAATCGAAGAACTTTGGTCCAGCTCAGTGAAAGAAGACGTCGATCTTGCGCTAAAGTATCATATGCAGGCGCGCGAATCGAAAGAGGCGCGCGAAGGCATTGCCGCTTTTAACGAAAAGCGAAAACCAAACTGGATCGCGTAGCGAAGAATCTAACGAGAAAGAGATAAGCCACGGCAGGGTGTCGTGGCAAACACACTAAACTTATTTCGGGGTGGGGCCGTTGGCTTCATCGGCTGGTTAGATGGTTCAACGTCGCCGCACAATACGCCACGCACCCACTATGCCGCGGAAGATACCGAACAAGATCATCGCTGCGAATGCATATAGCGCGACGGTGCCCATGAGGCTCAAGCCGAAGATCGTCAGCCCGTAGAGCGACGAGTGACGCGACGCATTGAACAGAAAAATGGACCCAGGGTAGAGTAAAAACTCCAAGGGGCTGCCGAAGAGACGCCCGAGCAACAGCGTACGAACTAGCACTGCGGTCGGAACGAGAACGCCGAGGAAGGCGCCCGCAGCTACGAATCTTCGTAATGAGACACGCTTCACCATCTAACGAGAAGGAGATCAGCCACCGCTGGCGAGGGCGCGCATGGCGGCGGGAGGAAAGGTTGGAGTCACGGAAAGCTTGTTCGTACGCCGGCCAGCGGTTGGCTGCGTCGTTTGGTTAGGCTTTTCGTGATCCATGCTTTCAACCGCCGCGATTGCCGCTTGGACGGCGACTGGATCAAGTGTGAGTGAGATGTGGTCGATCCCCGGGAGAACTGTAACAGGAACATCTTTGCCAGCTGTCTTGAAAACGGCTGCAAACCGATCGGCGTACGACACGTCATCGTTTTGACCGACGAGCACCCGAAGAGTTTGCCTAATCGCTCGGATGTTTGCCTGGTAATCGCGCTCAGGCCTGAAGTTCTGTGCGAGGGCGAAGGAATATTGCGGGGTGAGCAAGCCTTTGTCCCTCTCGTCGACCGCGAATCTGACCACCGGCAGGTCGTCAAACGCGTGCATTCCAAACCCGTTTAGCACGGCGATCGCGATGATGCGCGGAACCCCCACGGTAGCCCAGCCGCCGCTGCCTGGACGCAACGTTGCTGCGTCCTGACTGATCCAAGGAGAAAGAAGAAGATAGTTGGAGAATAGTTCCTGACGTGGACTGCCCGCGAAGCGAAGCACAAATCCGCCGCCGGAAGAGAATCCGGCGAGCGTGGAAGGCTGAGCCAATTTGGTCGAATGGACAAAGTCTTCGAGGTCGTCCTCCAACTGTCCGATATAGGCGATGTGGCCTTTGGTGCCTGATTTGCCGTGTCCGCGGATGTCCAGCGTGTAAGCTGCATAGCCAGCGGCGGCAAATCCCTTGGCCATCAGGTGCATGCTGCTGCTACTGGCAGACGAGCCGTGCAGGAGCACCACGCTGCCTTTGACCGCGCCACCTGCAGCCGGGTAGGCCCGAAAGGCGAGCTTAGTGCCATCGCGAGCCGTAACGTACGTCGCTTCCGGTAGATCGGAGAAATCCACGTTCTTGAAAGGGTCGTTAATGCTCGACATTGGCGGCGGCGCCTTGCCTGGTCCGCCAAGTGCGATCGCGAGTCCAAGGGCCGCCACAAGCACTGCAACAACAATAAGGATGGTGACGAGAAGACGCTTCATGCGATGGGCCTAACTATGATTGGACGAAACTGTTTCGCCTATTTCGGCTTTTGCGCCGGGACGAGCCCCGATAAGACAAAATCATGAGTTCTTATTATCTGGTCCCGACGAAACCGAGCAAGCCAAAAAAACCAGGAAAACGATCATAGCGCCGTTTGGCGTTGCGGAAACTGCTCCAGCGGTTAAGAATCGCGCCCATGATTCGAAAAGGTTTCCTCATTATTGCAATGATTGAGGTGCTGTTAACTGCTGCTCCCTTGCGCGCCCAGATCAACATTGAACAGATCGTTAAGGAAAAGATTCAACCGATCTTACCGAAGAACGGCGAGGGAGGAGGAGTTGCTGTCGCCGTTCGGATCAGTGGTAAAACTTCGTTCTTCAACTACGGCATGGCCGACAACGCGCAGAAGCGCCCGGTCACAGCCGACTCGATCTTCAATCTCGGTTCCGTAGGAAAGGTGTTCGCGACAACATTGCTTGCGCAAGCGGTAAAAAACGGCGAGCTGAGCTTGGATGATCCGGTTGCCAAATATGTCACCGAGTTACAGCGCGGCGGCGATATCCGCCGGATCACACTAGGACAGCTTGCCAGCCATAGTTCTGGTTTGCCGAACAGGCCGCAGCAATACGAGACGTGGCATCGAGGGAGATATACCTGGCCAGATTTTGTTCGCTTCCTCAATTCCTGGAAGGCAGGTCCGAACCATGAACCTGGGCAACAATATCTTTATTCCGATGCAGCCATGGTGCTGCTCCGGGTAGCGCTCGAACGCCGGTTCAACACGCGGTTCACTGGCTTGATGCACCAGCGGCTTACCGGTCCGCTGGGGATGACTTCGACTGCACTGCCTTTGCCTCGCGATTTGCTTGGCCGCGCTGTGCAGGGTTATGGTCCTATGGGCAAACCCGTCGGCAAGCCGGGTGAAGAGGGAGGGACTTTCGACTGGCCAGGCTCCGGGCAAATCTATTCGTCGTCGCGTGACATGGCCACCTTCCTGGCCGCTAATCTCGGAGAGCTTCCCGGATATGGGCCGATCGAAAATGCCATGGCCTTCGCTCATCAAGGTGTCTTTACTGTCAGCCCGCGCTTAACAATAGGTCTCGCCTGGCAGATCGTCAGCGCTGGCAACTTCACCATCATCGACAAGAACGGTGGACTCAATAACACTTCAACCTACATAGGGTTCGCCCCACAGAAAAAGCTAGGTGTCGTGATTCTCGTCAATCGCGGCAGGCAAAATGCTACAATTTACGGACGGCAAATCATTCACGCGCTGGCGCAAAACCAATCGCAGCCATCGAGTGAAGGCGAGGCCAACCCGGACGACGAGTGATAATTCTGTAGCCAGTGCCTTGCGACCGTGTTGAGTGGGCACACCAAAGCGCCTCGACACAGCGAGGCGGCTACAAACTCGAAATGTGGCAACTGTCCGTTGCTAGTCCACCTTTACAACTACTTTTCCTCGAGCGTGGCCTTGTTCCAGATATTCGATAGCCTGTGGAAGCTCGCCTAACGTGTAAGTTTTGTCGATCACCGGTGTGACCTTCCCAGACTGCATAAGATCGGCCAAGGCAGTCAGGTCCTTTTGGTTCAGCTCCGCCAGCATCATTCCCATTTTCTGACTTACGAATTTTGATAAGAACATCGCCTTAAACGCATGAGTAAGTCCTGGCCCGAGCCATCGGCTCTCATTTACTCCTCCGCCTCCAATCAACACGTATCTTCCGTCAGGATTTAAGACGCGCCTGCATTCCGACAACGAGTGATTTGCAACGTTGTCCAGAATCACGTCGTAGCGTTGGTCGCCCTTGGTAAAATCTTCCTTAGTGTAATCAATTACATGATCTGCGCCGAGCGATCGGACCATGTCCAGATTCCTCGTACTGCATACACCAGTCACATCTGCGCCCATCGATTTGGCAATCTGCACCGCGAACGTGCCTACGCCTCCCGACGCGCCGTTAATCAAGACCTTCTGCCCGGGCTGAACCTTTCCTTTGTCGCGAACACCCTGTAATGCGGTGATTCCCGCGATCGGCACCGAAGCCGCTTGCTCAAATGTAACGCTGGCCGGTTTCACCGCTACTGCTCGAGCCTCGCGGACGCACACATATTCGGCGAATGCCCCGGTTCGACCTCCGAATACCTCATCGCCGGGCTTGAACTTCGTGACATTCTTCCCAACTGCCTCCACCGTGCCGGCAAAGTCAACGCCTAGTCGTGTGTCCTTTGGTTTGCGAAGGCCTACTCCCATTACGCGCATGAAGTAGGGTGTGCCTTCGATGAAGTGCCAGTCGAGTGGATTGACGGAAGCCGCACGAACTCTTACCAGAAGTTGATCGTCCGCCGGAGTTGGCTTTTCGATCTCCTGAAACTTAAGATTCGGCACACCATAGTTACAATACACAACAGCCTTCATAGGATTGGTAGGAGCAGCGGAGTAGAGCTGGCAGTCATTGGTCGATGTCCAGTAGGCAATCTCAAACCAGACTAGCAGCGCAATTAGAACTACGCCTATAGTCCACTTCAGTGCACGCTTCCATCGTTTACGTGGAAGCTTTGTTTTTGTTTCATCATTCATAGATTTGCCGCCATCCATTCATGTTAATTGAAAATCGTGATTAGGTTTGTTCTCATTCAACAGTTATTACAACTTTGCCTCGAGCGTGTCCTTGTTCCAGATATGCCAGCGCAGCCGGTAATTCACTCAATTTATAAGTCCGGTCGATGACCGGTGTGATCTTTCCGGACTGCATGAGATCCGCCAGAATCGTCATATCCGTTTTGTTAAATGCAGCAATGTAGGCGACGAATTTCTGGCTCGTGAACCGGGACCAGGCCAACGAATTGAGCTCACCAGCCAGACGCATCCCCATACCGTCGTGCCATCCTGCTCCTCCAACACCCGCCATAACGCAGATGCCGTTGGGATTTAGAACGCGCCGTCGCTCTGAGAACGAATGGTTTCCAACGAGATCGAAGATTAGGTCGTAACGTTGATCAGTTTTGGTGAAATCTTCCTTGGTGTAGTCAATGACGTGATCGGCGCCGATTGATCGGACAAGATCGACATTTCGCGTGCTGCAGACGCCCGTCACTTCGGTCCCGAACGATTTCGCTATTTGTACCGCGAATGTGCCAACGCCTCCGGACGCACCGTTAACCAAAACCTTTTGCCCAGCCTGGATCTTGCCTTTGTCGCGAAGTCCCTGCAGCGCGGTGATCGCGGCGACCGGGACGGCAGCGGCTTGTTCAAACGTCATGTTGGCAGGTTTCAATACAACTGAGCGATCGGCCAAGGCGCACACGTAATCAGCCAATGCACCGTCTTTTCCGCCGAATACCTCCTCGCCCGGTTTAAACTGAGTTACGTTCTTGCCAACCGCTTCGACCGTCCCCGCGTAATCGACACCCAGCCGGGTATCTTTTGGTTTGCGCATTCCAAAAATTGGGCGCAGGGGCCACGGGCCGCGAATCGTGAGATCGAGTGGATTAACTGAGGCCGCGCGAACTCTCACCAAGATTTGATTGTCCGTCGGAGTCGGTTTTTCGACGTCTTCGAGCTTGAGAACCTCAGGTCCACCATACTCGCAATGAAGGATAGCTTTCATCGGATTGGCCGGAGCGCCGGCGTTGCGATCGCATTCGTTAGTCGATCTCCAGTAAGCGATGAACCCGATTAGGAACGCCAAGATTAAGGCGAACAAAAGCGCGCGCGCAGTCCACTTTAGTATTCGTTTTCTTTTCATATGCCTAACGAGGCTTGCTCCTTCCATTGTTGAACGTTCACGCCTTTCACTGTCGCCTGAGATACCAGCCGTTCGCTTCATCTCGTGCATTGTTAGATGTTGTTGCCCTGTTCCACAGTGATTACTACTTTTCCTCGCACGTGACCTTCATTGAGATAGCGGAGAGCTTCAGGAGCTTCGCCTAATTTGTAACGCCGATCGATGACCGGCGTTATTTTTCCCGTCCGGATGAGATCTGCCAGCAGGGTGAGATCCTGTTTGCTGGATTTGGTACGGTACTGGGCGAACTTTTGATCGGTGAATAATGACGATGCGCGCGCTGTGAAAATATTACCAGCGATGCGTCCGATGGCCTCGCTTGCCTTTACCCCGGCTCCGCCCATGCCGGCCAAAACGCAGATGCCTTTGGGGTTTAACACGTGACGACGTTCGGCGAAGGAATGGTTGCAAACGTTATCGAAGATCACGTCGTAGCGCTCGTCGCTCTTGGTGAAATCGTCTTTTGTGTAATCGATGACGTGGTCGGCGCCAATTGATCGAACAAGATCGAGATTCCGTGTGCTGCAAACAGCCGTGACCTCTGCGCCAAGAGATTTGGCGATTTGCACGGCAAAGGTTCCTACACCGCCGGTCGCGCCGTTGATCAACACCTTCTGCCCGGCCTGAATCTTTCCCTCGCGCAGGCCCTGCAGCGCAGTAAGTCCGGCCAATGGGAGAGAGGCGACTTGCTCAAACGAGACGTTCGCCGGCTTCGCGGCCAATGCTCGCTCGGGAGTACATGCATACTCCGCCAGAGCGCCGCGAGAGATGCCGAATACTTCGTCACCTGGTTTGAATTGCGTCTCGTTTTTGCCGACGGCTTCCACCTGGCCGGCGACGTCCTGCCCAAGGCGCGCGTCTCTTGGTTTGCGCAACCCGAAGATCAAGCGACCAAGCCACGTGTCGCGGATCACGTACGCATCGAACGCGTTGAGTGAAGCGGCCCGAACTTTGATCAAGACTTGATTGTCTTCCGGGGCCGGCTTTTCAATTTCATCGAGCTTGACGACATCCGGCGAGCCGTATTCGCAGTAACGTATAGCTTTCATGGGATTATTCGGAGCTGAAACGTCGCGAGTGCAGTCGTTAGTGGACATCCAGTAGGCGACGAAACCCCATAGGATCAATGCGAGTGGAACGGCGCTTGCAGTCCATTTCAATATGCGCTTTAGCCTCATACAGCTAAAGAAACGCAGGTAAGCGCAGGGAAACGGATTTCCTCGAGGGGTCGGCAATATGGTGCGCTTCCCCAGGATTTGGCGTTCGGACCCCTTTAGATAACAGCCAGACGCTTAAGATCAGTTCAAAAATGGCCATCGGCGAGTCGAACCAGTAGTCGTTAACGATCTTGTTGAACTGAGGGAAAATCAGGAAAACAAAGCCGCAGAAAACGCACCACGCAGACGCGATTACACCGAAAGTAGCCAGCGTTTTTGGGATATACCCCGACCTAAGCCATAAAAAGGCGCAGACGGTTGCGGCCAATCCGAAAAATGGCAGACCTATGTAATAATCGTCGAAACTCGCTGCGAGGTTTACTCTGGCTAATGCTTGCAACTGCTCGGCACCTAAGACTTGCAAGTAGCCCGCGTTGCCTAAAAGTCGCAGCGTACCAAGAAGATTAAGTGTTGTAAGAAGCCACAACAACGCGAACACAAGTCGAAAGAGCGCTCCGATCAAGGCGAGTAGCCGATCTACTGGTTTGAGGATCACATAGAGCGCGGAAAGTAAGACGACAACGATTACGCCGTAAGTAAGAAAGCAAGTGAGCGCTACCCGCAGTTGAGTCTGGTGCGCCAGAATATTGCGAGCGGTCTCCGCCGCGTTGCCCGGGACGACTAAGGGGCCGAGCAACGCATAGTTTCCGACCACGACGATCACCACAGCCAAAAGGCCGCTGACACCTGCGATTTTTGCAGCGATCCGTTGTGAATTTTCGATTCTGGTCACGCGGTCTTCAATTGTGCTGTAGCGCCAGCAGGCGATGTTACCTTTGCGCCTTTGATTAGAAGCCAGAGCATGATTGCCAGTTCGCCAAACAGAAATGGCTGCGCGTAACGAAAAGCCGCATCGTAATAGGAAGGAGCAAACAATGCGATCGGACTCAAGACCAGCCAGGCGAAACAGTTAATCATCAGCCAGGCGCCGATGATACGTGGCAGGAAGCCGGAACGAAAGACGAGTAACCCGAACGGAAACAGCCATAGCCCCCAGAAGATCTCGTTGATGAAATTTCCTTGGGAGTGCAGACGAAGGAAAAACATGCCCAAGGCGTTACGCTGCGGCTGCTCGAAGGCATTTAGAAAATCGGCGCCCCGGAAAAGGATAAAAGCGGCGATGTTGTTCAGGGTATTTAGAAAACCGACCGCCGCGGAAACCAGGACGAATCCAATCATCGCCACGGCCCATGGCTTACTTACCCTGTTAAGTAGGTGATAGAGAGTAACTCCCAGGCAAATGAAAATAATGTGTGTCCACAGATCACCAATGATCCAGAGCCGGAATAGGGTTTCGTGATTTAGTATGTTGTTGGCGGTTGCCGCCCCATTGCCGCTGACGATGAGTCTTGTGGGAGCGTAAATCAGACTGAACGGCCCTGTCACTACCATTGATAAGTACACGGCACCAGCGATACGCGCGGCTTTATCAGTCGGATGCATAAGTCTAGTCAGGTAGGGGCGATTGACCCCAATCGCCCGTCAGTCTGAAAGAAACGAAATTCGTGGTCATACTGAATCAGATAGGTCCTCGATAGCGGCGTTGTCGAACTGCTACGGCGACAAATGCGGCAGCGAATGCCAGTCCGATCCAGAGACCCGGCGTTGTCAGGTATCTACCGGGTGTAAGTTGAATTAGGGAGTTGATTGCGATGCCGTGGTGCGGCTGGAAGGCAAAGGCTGTGTCGCCGGCTCCGAAGAGGCGATCTTTCAACATTGATGCGAAGTGCGAAGTATCGAACGCAAACTTCTCAAGAACGCCGATCGCGAGCAGTGGTAACACTGCCCAAAGAAACGTCGCGCGCCGGGCCCATCCGGAAATCAGCAGTGCCCAGCCGTAGATCGGGGCATGCCAGAGCACGATCACGATCAGGCTGTAGAGCAGTATCACTGATTGTTTAAGCAAATTAAAACGTGTCCACGTCGTCGCGGCCAGACCGCTCGGCAGCAGGATCGCGCTGCTCCATAGCAACATGAAGAACTGCACAAGAACAATAACGCCGAAGATGGTCAGTGGCAGAATGACCAACGGAACGCTCGCCTTCGAGAGAACGGTTGTGAGATCCGAAACCGGAAGCGATTTCCAGAACAGAATGCTGCGATCGCGACGTTCGCCATGCAGCGCATCCAGACAGTAGAATACGCCGACAATAAACGCGGTGAAGATTAACATCATCGCGGCTACGTCATATGGCATTCCGATTGCAGCTCGCTGGTGCGCGGGGTCGAGCAGGAGCACGCCTTGTCTCCGCTCTGGCATTCCTATTGTGCTAACCAGGAAGCCAAACAGTACCACCGCGGCGACAATCAATGGTGCAATGTAAATCGAACGGTTCTCCCACAACTCGCGCCGTGCCGACCAATACAATGGCCGCGTCGTCGCGCTGCTGTAGCCGGGGTCGTCCGCCTTCGCCAAGGCTTCGGGGGATAAGCTGCCCCCGGCAGGCTCAGGCGTGTTATTCGGTGAGGTATTCATCTCGCTGTTGTTCCTTCGTGCGCCGCAACTTCGTGCGAAAGCTGGGGCTGATTGGCGTTATTACTCATCACGGCTACGAACAAGTCGGCGATGCTGGGCCTGCGTACTTCACCAAGTACAGCAAGTTGATCACGGTCCACATGGTCGAATAGCAGAACGCTGCGGCCAAAGACGGGGCGTTCGTGAATCGGCTTTAGGGCGCGTGCTGCGGCGACATGCTCCGGATTCACCATTACTTCCACATAACGCGAGTCGAATTCTTCCATGCTGCATTGCAGCGCGATCCGACCCCGGTCGATGAACATGAGATCGGTAAGGACGTCCTGGACCTCCTCGACCTGGTGCGTCGTTACGACGATCGTGCGGCTGTGATCGAAGTAATCGTTCAGCAGCGAATCGTAGAATTGTTTGCGATAAAGGATGTCCAGCCCAAGCGTCGGCTCGTCTAGCACCAGCAATTTCGCGTCAATGGCCATAACAAGCGCGAGATGCAGTTGAGCTACCATTCCTTTCGATAATTCTCTTACCTTGCTCGTGCGTTTGATCGTGGTCTTCGACAGGAAACTCTCCGCTTTAGTCCGATTGAATCGCGGATGCACACCCGCGATGTAGTCGAGCAGGTGCGTGACGCGAATCCAACGCGGGAGCACAGCCACATCGGCAATGAAAGAGACATCGCGCATCAGCTGGTTGCGCTCGTTCCAAGGATCGCGTCCGAGCACCTTTAGTTCTCCCTGGTATGGCGTGAGGCCGAGAATCGCATTGAGCGCGGTCGTTTTGCCTGCGCCATTGGGGCCGATCAATCCGAGGATGCGCCCTTCTTCAACGCGCAGATCGATGCTGTCGAGCGCGACGGTTGTGCCGAAAGTTTTCCAGAGGCCGCGTGCTTCTATTGTTGCCATGACCTTAGCGATGCTCCTTTCTATTTGAACTGCGGGCTGCGGCATCGAGCAGTTCCTTTGGATTCAGTCCGAGCCGTTGAATGGTTGCGTGCACCCTGGGCCAATGTTCGGAAAGAAATTTCTGCCGCTCGCCCTTGAGTAGCGACTTGTGCGCGCCCTCTTTGACGAACATGCCGAGACCACGCCGCTTCTCGACCAATTCCTCGTCGACCAATTCCTGGTAAGCTTTCAGGACGGTGAGGGGATTGACCAGATATTCGGACGCAACGTTGCGCACTGAGGGCAGGGAATCGCCTTCTTTGAGCACGCCGTCGAGTATCATATGGACGACACGATCACGAAGCTGGCGATAAATCGGCTGACTGTCATTCCATTCACGATTCATCCTGTGCTCCAGATAATCCCTGTGAAAGCTCTTCGGCGCCCGGCTTCAATTTGATCACTGAACCTCATTAGTGATATAGTCAACTATAACACTAATTCACGTGCAAGTCCTTTTTTCAAGATTTTTTTGCCGCAATTTTATGCCACGGCAAAATGGCCAATGCATTGGGCCTATTATCAGCCGCCGGTTCGTCTAATCGGCGGCTCGTTTTGACCGTGATGCTTCATCGTCGCTACCGCCGCTGCTCGCGAACCCCTTCGGAAGTGCCTGCACAAAAGCAAGTCGAGAATCGCGATACCCATAATGGCGCTAGAGACCGCCATCAACGCTACTGATACCGCTGCGCGGACAGCGAAGTCCTTCGGCGGATAGGCTGACAAATTTTCCTTGTTTCTCGTCGATCTTCCACGCGATTTTTGCTGGAAGCGTCGGCGCGCCGCTTTCGGTTTCAGCATCCAAAATGGCGACCACGATCGCCTTCGCTTCTTTCCCGTTAGTATCGCATGTGCCGATGAATAGCGGCGATTTTTTTGAATGCGCGGGAACTTTAAGAACGTCGCGAACAGTCAACTTATCCTGGAGCAGCATAAACTCCGATCCACAAATCAGCCACGATATACAGGATAAGCGTTCCGAAATCTCTTGTGCTCCCAGATCTTTTAGACCCAGGTCTTCATGTCGCTTCTCAAGATCGACAATTCTTTCATTGGACATTTTTTTGCCAATGAGCGTTTTCGCAATGTCATGAGCGTCACATCGAATGGCACTGAATCCGTCGGAGCCGGCGAAAGCAGCGTGGAAAAAGAAGAGTGAGATAAACGTCAGGATAACGGCGTGGGCGCGAAGCATAAGTGATTTGGTTTAGCTACAACTGGACGAAATAGAATTTCGTTCTATTTCGGACTTTACTCAGGAGAGACTGCTGACAAAAGAAAAGCACGGTTCCTTTTATCAAGGACCAAACGAAGAGAGCAAATAGAAATGCTCAATCAGATGCGCGAATCTCGCTCGAGGAGCGAAGATGGGATTTGAGGAGATCAATCCGAGATTGACTCGCTCGCTCCCGCTCGCTCGGCCTCCGGCCTTCCCGTCTATGTCGCAGCTTCCCAGGCTCGCTCCATTCCTCGACTTCGCTCGGAATGACATGGGACGCAGTTCCTGCTGGAACTTTGCACCGCTAAGTTTACTTGGACTCCGTTTTAGGTAATGGCAAGGAAGCCTGGCCGAAGATGTAACGCCAGCCTGTAGGAGTGCGAACGTACGTGTCGCTGAACCATAGTTTGTAATCGGCTGGCTTGCCTCCTTGAACCGACCTTATCCATAGGAGCGCAGTTACTACCGCCGTGTCGCCCCACACTCTGACCTTCTGTGAGGCAGGTTCCTCGTCCTGACGTTCGTAAGCGACTTCTTTCTTTCGAGCAGAGGCAATTAGATCCGCTTTGCTGTAAACCTTGCCGCGCCCGGTTACCAGGACGAAGTCGTCGGCTAAAATCTGGTGCATGGTCGTGGCATCGTTAGCCTTCACTGCGGCTTGGTATTTTGTGTCTAAAGCGGCAACAGTTTTCGCGTCCTCTTCCGGAGAGGCGTTCAGTTTGCTTGCACAGCCCAGCGCCAACACCACGATCAAGATCAGCTTTATCAATGTTCGCATGTTCCGACCTTGTAATTCGATTTGTGAGTCAAATCCAGGGATGAATGAACGCATAGAAACTTGGGTCGACGCCGCGGGCAGCTGAGGTCAGCGCCCTCGGCCACAGCAACTGTAATGCTGTAAATTTGCATCGCATCTCGGGCCAGCTGTTGTTTAAGATACGGGGCTGACATGTCCGAATTCCCAAAGAAAGAATTGGAGACCCTCTGGGCGCCGTGGCGGGTGGAGTATTTCCAGAAAGAACCGCGCGACCTGAACTTTCTTTCGGAGGCGGCACGGACGAACGATGACGCCGCGCATTTGATAATCACACGGCGAAAGAATGCGTTCCTGATGATGAACCGGTATCCGTATGCGGTCGGTCATTTGATGGCAGTGCCATATCGAAAAACGCCGGAGCTCTCCGCGCTCGGAGAGAATGAAATTGTCGAGTTATGG
>QHQO01000100.1 GCA_003221195.1 Verrucomicrobiota bacterium | reverse complement strand
CCTCTTCCGGTCGCTGGGTCGATTTCACCTGACGTAAACGATCCCGCGTTTCGCGCGGTCTCATTCGAGCAACTTCGCCAAACTTACTTCGATGAAGCGAAAGCGCTGCTCGAAGGCGGCGTCGATCTACTCATTGTCGAAACGATTTTCGACACACTCAACGGAAAAGCTGCGCTGTTCGCTATCAGTGACGCATTTGAAAAAATCGGAGGCAACGTGCCGTTGATGATCTCGGGCACCGTAATCGACAAATCCGGACGAAACTTGAGCGGGCAGACGGTTGAAGCGTCGCTCATATCAATCGCGCATGCGGAACCGCTGATCTTTGGTTTGAATTGTTCGCTCGGTCCAGATGAAATGGTACCGTTTGTGGAAGAGCTGGCGCGCGTTTCGCCGCACTACATGAGTGCGTATCCGAACGCGGGTTTGCCGGATCCGCTGTCGCCGACCGGCTTTCCGGAGACAGCCGAGATTTTTGCACCCAAGGTCGCGAAGTGGGCAGAGAACGGCTGGCTCAACGTGGTCGGCGGTTGTTGCGGCACAACGCCGGATCACATCCGAGCGCTGACGAAACTGGTGCGTGAATTTTCGCCGCGCATCGTCGAAAGGACAGTCAGCTCTACATGATTCTGCGACTTTCCGGGCTCGAGCCGTTGAAGATTACGCCGGAGTTCGGCTTTGTTGTCATCGGGGAGCGCACCAACATCACAGGATCGCCGAAGTTTTCGAAGCTAATTCTTGCGGGCGATTTCGACGAAGCTCTGGCCGTAGCGCGTCAGCAGGTCCAGGGCGGAGCTAACCTTCTCGACGTGAACATGGACGAAGGGATGATCGACTCGGAGGCGGCCATGGTTCGATTCCTGAATCTGATCGGCAGCGAACCAGAGATCGCGCGGATTCCAATTGTGGTCGACAGCTCGAAGTGGAGCGTCATCGAAGCAGGTCTCAAATGCCTGCAGGGAAAAGCAGTGGTGAACTCCATAAGCCTGAAAAACGGCGAAGAAGATTTTCTCCGGCAGGCCAGATTAATCAGGCGATACGGCGCAGCCGCCATTGTGATGGCGTTCGACGAGCAAGGCCAGGCTGATAATTTCAAGCGCAAAATCGAGATTTGTAAGCGCGCTTACGACCTCCTGACCAAACACGCGAATTTCCCGGCGAGCGATATCATCTTCGATCCGAACATTCTGACTGTCGCTACTGGTCTCGACGAACATCGGAATTACGCGGTCGATTTTCTTGAAGCGACGCGATGGATCAAAAAAAATCTTCCGGGCGCGCGCGTCAGCGGCGGGGTGAGCAACATTTCATTCTCCTTTCGTGGAAACAACACTGTGCGCGAAGCGATGCACGCCGCGTTTCTGTTTCACGCCATCCGCGCAGGTCTCGACATGGGAATCGTCAACGCAGGGCAGCTCGCGGTCTATGAAGAAATCGATCCGGAGCTACGAGAGCGCGTCGAAGACGTGCTGTTGAATCGGCGAGGCGATGCAACCGAGCGGTTGGTCGATTTTGCGGAAAACGTAAAAGCAAAAGATAAAACGCGGGTGCCTGATGAAGCGTGGCGAGCAGAGCCCGTGGAGGGACGGCTCAAACACGCGTTGGTGAAAGGGATCACCGATTATATCGATACCGATACGGAGGAAGCGCGTCAAAAATGCAAGCGCCCACTGGAGGTAATCGAGGGCCCGCTTATGGCCGGGATGAGCGTCGTTGGCGATTTGTTTGGTTCCGGCAAAATGTTTCTGCCGCAGGTCGTGAAGAGCGCGCGAGTAATGAAAAAAGCTGTCGCCTATCTGATGCCGTTTATGGAAGCGGAGAAATCTGCTGGCGCGAAACCGCAGGGGCGCATCGTGATGGCGACGGTAAAAGGCGATGTCCACGACATTGGCAAAAACATCGTCGGAGTAGTGCTGCAATGTAACAACTACGAGGTCTTGGATCTTGGCGTGATGGTGCCGGCCGCAAAGATTCTGGAAACAGCGCGAGAGAAACAAGCGGACGTGATCGGACTAAGTGGTCTAATTACACCATCGTTAGATGAGATGGTGCATGTAGCACAGGAAATGGAGCGTGAGGGATTTCGTTTGCCGCTCTTGATCGGGGGGGCCACCACGAGCCGAGCGCACACCGCGGTCAAAATCGCGCCGCACTACCGAGCGAGCACCGTGCATGTGCTGGACGCGTCACGCGCCGTGGGTGTTGTTAATTCGCTCCTCAACCAAGACCTCAAGTCCGAATTTGATAAGAAAACGCGCGAAGACTACGAACGCTTGCGACGCGAGCATTCAGCAAGAACACAGCGAAAGAATTTGCTGACGCTGAAAGAAGCACGCGCAAACCGGACACGTATTGACTGGAGCAACTATGCTCCGCCGAAACCGGACTTTTTAGGGGTGCGGGTTCTTCAAACCGTCATTCCGAGCCAAGTCGAGAAATCCCGTAGAACAAGCTTTGCGGTAACGCAACGGGACGCTTCAAGTTCTCCCGCGACTGCGGGATCCGTTCAGGATGACGCGGTACGCTCCTTTTCGTTGCGAACGCTGGCCGATTACATCGATTGGTCGCCGTTTTTTCACGCCTGGGAACTACGCGGGCGTTATCCCGGGATTTTTGAAGACCCCAAGCTTGGCAAACAGGCGCGCGAGCTTTTCGATGATGCGCAGAAACTTCTCGATCCGATCGTCGCAAAAAATCTCCTGATCGCGCGTGGTGTTCACGGTTTTTGGCGAGCAAACTCAGTTGGCGACGATGTGGATCTTTATGCCGATGATGATCGCACGAAGAAGGTCGCCACCTTCTATTTCCTGCGCCAGCAAATGCAAAAGCCCGCGGGACAATTCAACCATTGCCTGGTGGATTACGTAGCGCCGGCTAACAGCGATGATACATCGCCGCTGCCAGACTATCTTGGCGGATTTGCTGTTACAATTCATGGTGCAGACGAACTCTCCGAAGAGTTCAAGCGGCAGCATGACGATTACAACGCCATCATGACGAAGGCGTTGGCAGATCGATTAGCCGAAGCGTTTGCGGAGTATCTGCACAAAGAAACGCGGATCGCATGGGGATTCGGACGCGACGAACAATTGTCGCAATCCGATCTAATCCGTGAGAAATATCGCGGCATCCGACCGGCTGCCGGTTATCCCGCATGTCCCGACCACGCAGAGAAGCGAACGCTGTTCGATTTGCTGAATGCCGAGGACAACGCGGGCATCACACTAACGGAGTCGTTTGCAATGCACCCCGGTGCCAGCGTGAGCGGGCTCTATTTCTCGCATCCCGAGGCGAAATATTTTGGAGTTGGGCAGATCGGACACGATCAGGTTGTGGACTACGCGGCCCGCCGCGGCGAATCGTTGCCGGTAGTGGAAAAGCGACTCGCTCCTAACTTGGATTACAACGTCTGATGCGATCAAACGTCGGGGCGAGAGGATTTGAACCTCCGACCTGTCGCCGCGGCGACCGCTCTACGGCAGCTTGTCAAGTTCATCCCTACCTCGCCCAGTCTTGTAATATCGCTCGCGTTGTGCTGCCTCGGAGCGACTGGCAAAACTTTCGCTTTGGACTAAAACCCACGGCACTCCATGTTTTGTCGCTTTGGAATCACCAGCGTTATGGCGGCGAATGCGCTCAGTCAAATTCTCGCAAGAGCCTACGTAGCGTCGTCCGGTCTTTCGGCTTCGCAACACGTAGCAATAAAACATTCTTCGACGATCGAAATCTATATCGGGGCGAGAGGATTTGAACCTCCGACCTCGTGGTCCCAAACCACGCGCTCTACCAAGCTAAGCTACGCCCCGTGCTCCGGCGTCGTTCTTTATCATGGATAGCGCCTTCCCGCATCCTGAAATTCGGTTAAATTGCAGTCAAAACTGGGAATGAGAATATACGGGTTGATCGTTTCAACGGCATTAATTGGCATGGCGCTCATGCTACACGGACAGGACGCCGCTCCACCGTCCGTGGATCTTTATGAGGGGCAAGAACAGTTCGAACCAACACCCTCACCCCTGCCCCCTAATGGCCCCGAGCTGCCGGAGATATCACAGCTGGACCAGACTTTTTCAAAGCCGAGGTCGCTCGGAAAAGAGGCTGATGCAGCGCGCGTGCATATAGAATGGCGACAATTAAAAAATCGGACAGTGAATGATCCACAGGTGCAGGCTGCGAAAGCGTATGCGCAGGCTGCACGGACAGATTTAGAAAAGAGGAATCGCCTCCGCAATTACTACAACATCTACTACGAACGCATGTCCGCCCTGGCTACGACTCCCGAAATCAAGTTGGCATTGCAGGGATTAAAGAGTTCTCATCAGGGAATGCTGGCTCAGCCACGGGTGCGGCCTACCCCAGATACCTCTACCCCAACGCCAACCCCGTCGGGCACACCTGCGCCTAAGAAGCCCGCAGATAAACACAAGAAGAAGAAAGAAAAGCGTCGCAAGCGGTTTTGATTAGCTACCTTGCCAGCTCACAGGCATTGCGGTATCCCTAATCGCATCGTGTTTTGGCGCGTTCGTCTAGTGGTTAGGACACAGCCCTCTCAAGGCTGGTACACGGGTTCGACTCCCGTACGCGCTGCCATAGCAAAATGGCTGTTTGCTGCGAATTGAATGGTGTTTTGATGCGATTTCAAAAAAAACTTGTGGCTCGGGCTTTGTTGGGTTACAGCCGGGCGACGTTGGCAAACTGATATTGATCGACGCAGTTTGACCTAGGAAATTTTGAGCGGGGCGAGATTGTCTCGCCGCGAGGAAGCAATGCCAGTAAGGTGTCGGGTCTCAACCTGGCAACGCCCGATGCGCGTCATCGTCGCCCGCTCAAATCTTTTATACCATCCAAGTGTAAAAAAGCAACGCCCGTGCTCGTGCCAAAAGCCGAGATGTCGGTCAAGAAGTGTCCGACATCAGTCCGTCGTGTCGGGACGCCGGGCATTCCAAGGGGTATTTGCATTTCTCACCTTTTCCTACGGAAACGGCGGAACGAAGTCCTCGAAAAAATGCTGGAACGTCACTGATCCGCCGATCCTCATGGTTGTCCGCAGAGCCCTTTTTCAATGTCGGTCATCTCTGAAAAACCAATCGAAAAACCGGAGAAAGCGGGATGGAAAATTCACCCGGTGCTGAAAATAGATCCCCAGAATACTCAATTTTGCCCCTGAACTAGTTCCCAAAATCGATCCGAGTGATCAGTCGTTTCAAGCTGCCTCGTCGTGCCAGTTGAATCAAAATCTCCGCGTTGGACTCCCGTACGCGCTGCCAGCCCAGCAGTGCAGCGCTGCGAGGGGAGGAGCCAGGAATTAAACGGGGACTTAACCTGGCGCGGTGTTTTATGAATGAGCACGGCGTCCAATAGCCGCCTCTCCGCACCTAAGTGCAGGCCCGCAGTCACCGCTTTATTATTTCGTTTGCGACGAAGAATCCGGCTGCACGAGCTCCCAAAAAAGACCATTGATGATTTCAACCGAAAAGGCCTAGCTGTGTCGTCTGTCTTTGAAATGACGCGCTAGACAGTTTCGGACGCGCGCACATTTGGTTGCGCCGACAGGAGACCGCAAACATCGAAGCAATGTGCTCGGCAAAGATGCCTTCCCCAGTCATACGCGTGTGCCATTGCGAGTTATTTAGTCGCTTCCCCCGCAAATCGCGGATGCGCCCAATTACCTTTTCTTTGCGGTCCGGAAAGTGTTCCTCCAACCAGTGTTCAAACAGTGGCGCGACCGCCCAAGGCAGACGGACAATTGTGTACGCCGCAAATTGCGCACCCGCTTTGGCGCAAGCCTCGAGAATTCCCGGAACTTCATGGTCGGTGAGCCCCGGAATGATCGGTGCAACCATCACGCCAGTTGGAATTCCTGCGCTACGAAGCTGGCGGATCGCATCAAGGCGCGCTTGAGGCGAAGAAGTTCGCGGCTCAAGCACTCGCTGCAAGTTCGAGTCCAATGAAGTTACGGAAACGTTCACCGCCACTGCGTTGTGCGCCGAGAGGCCGCATAAAAGATCGATGTCGCGTGTAACTAGACGGTTCTTTGTGATGATCGCCACGGGGTTGCGAAATTTTGCGAGGACTTCTAGGCAGCCGCGCGCAATGCACAGTTTCCGCTCGATCGGCTGATACGGATCGGTCACGCCGCTCATCACCAGCGTTTGTGGATTCCACCGCGGTGATTCCAGTTCCGCGCGCAATAATTCTGGCGCATTTGTTTTCACCATGATTTTGCTTTCGAAATCGAGTCCGGCGGAAAAACCGAGATACTCATGTGTTGGCCGCGCATAACAATAAATGCAGCCATGTTCGCAGCCTCGATACGGATTAAGGCTTGTCTCGAAGCCGACATCTGGACTGTTGTTGCGAGTGATAACCGATTTGGTTCCGTCTTGAAAATATTGCGTCGCACGCCGCGGTCGCTCTTCTGTTCCCGGATCGACATCGACAGCATCAAAATCATTTTGATCGATATGCAGTTTCTCGAACCGATTGGCGGGACTCCATGATGCGCCTCGTCCGCGAATAGCCGCGCTGCTTTGTGGAGTCTCTTGAACAACAGGCCGGTAGTTCTTTGCCATGGCATAAAAAGTTCACATGAACATATGGCCGCGTCGAGCAAATCTTCATTACTCCACTACTCCAGCACTCCACTAGTCAATGGCTGCGTGATTTCACTTGGAGTGGTGAAGTAATGGAGTAATGAATTTGCGATCGCGAAATGCGCGCCTGGTCTGGAGGGGTGGCAGAGCGGTTGATTGCGCCGGTCTTGAAAACCGGAAGGCCGAAAGGTCTCGTGAGTTCGAATCTCACCCCCTCCGCTCCTTAAAATGCTGTTCGTACTCTTGCTCTTGCTCATACTCTTCAAATTATTGAGCCGCACTGTGCCGATGGTGATCAGTGATCTGTGATCCGTGGGTCGCGTAACAAAAATCGCCAAACGACCGCAGCGCAGACAATCCCCAAGACTGCCGCGCAAATAACGTCCGAAAGGTAATGCGCACCAAGGTACATTCGCGATAGCCCGATCAGAATCGGGATGGGGAGACAGGCGAGCCCAATGCGGCGACGCGCGAAAACCAAAACACCAAAAAACGCCGTCGAGGCAGCAACGTGACCGGAGGGAAATGCGTTGTATTTGGCGCTGAACCTGTTCCTAACTTCTTCCGTTCTTACAGACGGACGGGCGCGACCTGTTGCGATTTGAATGCCGCGCCCGATTACGCCGGCAATCGCGAGCGCCATTAGCATCGACAAAAAAATTCGCATCCATTTTTTGCTTTGGCGCCGCCAGGCGATTCCTAAAAGGAGCAATCCAAGGACAAGGTGCGAAGGCCAATCACCATACAAACTCACGTTGCGCATGAAATTGCGCATCATGGCGTTTTGATGTTGCGCAATAAAATCACGAACCGCGTCGTCGAAATAAAATGCTGTTGCGATCGCTATCGCCGCAATGACGATGCCGATCAGCCAATAAAAAACGGCGGCGCGCTTCACAAATAAGTTCGCGTCAGTTTTAGCGGGCGCTATTTTGAGCGCGCACGTGAAATCCGCAATACACAATTCTCTTTTTCTGTTTCTCGGTTCGGTTCTTTTTAATCTGGCTGGCACGTGGAGCCTGCCGCTGATCGATCGTGACGAACCGCGATTCGCAGAGGCATCGCGAGAAATGATCCAGCGCGCTGATTACGTCGTTCCTTACTTCAATAATCAGCTACGCCTGGACAAACCTCCCCTGGCCTATTGGGCGCAGGTAGCGAGCTATCGCATCTTTGGTGAGAACGATTTCAGCGCGCGTTTTCCAACCGCGATCGCGGCCGCGCTGATCGCTCTCGTGATTTTTGCGTGGAGCCGCCGCATTGGCGCGACTTCAGTCGGTTGGTGGGCCGCGATTATTTTCACACTTTCGCTACAGACTTTTGTTCACGCAAAAGCCGCAGTGGCTGACATGTGGCTCGTGCTGTTTATGACGTTGGCGCACTGGGCGGGTTACGAACTTTTGTCGCGTTCGTCTCGGGGAGCGGCGCGCCAAATGCCAGTCCGGCTCGGACCGGTCGCGCTCTACCATCAAATGCGGTGGTGGCTCACGTTTTACCTATCGCTTGCGTTTGGTTTTTTGGCGAAGGGACCGATTGCATGGTTACCGTTGCTCACTGTTGGAGCGACAATTGTCCTTGCTCGAGATTGGGAATTGGCTCGGCATCTCAAATTGCTGCGTGGAATTTTGCTGATGCTCGCTGTTGTCGCGCTCTGGGGAATTCCGGCGCTGGTTCAAACTCACGGCCAATTCTTGGCGATTGGAATCGGGCGACATGTCATTAGTCGGTCCCTTGCGACCATGGAAGGTCACGGGGCGAGTTCGTTAGGGATGTATCTGGTGCTCCTACCGTTCTATTTTGTAACAATCCTCGTCAGTTTCTTTCCATGGTCGATCAAGTTGCCGTGGTTGTTCCAGCAATTGTGGATACAAAAAAAGGCCGGGAACGCCGATCACGGCTACAGCCGAAACCAGCTCGATAATTATCTCCTCACAGGCATCGCAATCATTTTTGTGATCTTCACACTGGTTGCAACGAAGTTGCCCCATTACACGTTGCCGGCCTTTCCGCTCCTCGCGCTCCTGCTTGCACGACATTGGCAAGGAGCAACTGCGAACACAAATCAGGGCTTCTTGTTTCGAAGAGTCGCTATCGCTACTGCCTGTGTGTGGATTGCAATTGCGTTAATCATTCCGACGTTGGTCGCACGGTTTTTTCCCGCGTATCAGCTTTTTCGGCAATCGCGCCAACATTTGCAGCCGAACATGCAATTTGCGTCCGTCGAATTCGAGGAACCGAGCGTGGTCTGGTATTTTCGCAGTCGCGTTCAAAGCTTTCTCACACGTCTTAACAAAAAGAACGTAGTCGACTTCATGTCCGGGCCCGGCCCGCGTTTGGTGATTGTACCAACTTCACTTGTCCAGGGGCTTTTTCCGAATCGTCCCCAAACTTGGAAATCTTTTTCCACGAGTGGCTTCAACATCGCGAAAGGGAAACGGGTTGATCTCACGCTCGTGCTAAAACCGGAGTGATTCATTGAAGTGATCATGCGTTGAAGCGGTTTCCTTCGTCTGTCATGTTGAGCAACGCGAAACATCTCTGGCTATTGGCTTGTGGCATATCAGGGTCCAGAAATAATCAGAGATTCTTCGCTTCGCTCAGAATGACAAACAACACATTCTCCCCCTTTAAGGCTTCAAAGCTCCAATCTCTTTAACGACCTCCATGATCACTTTTCTCGACGGTAAACTGGTGAGCGCTTTGCCTACGCACGCAATCGTCGATGTCGGCGGCGTTGGTTACGAAGTTTTCATCCCGCTCTCCAGCTACGATCGGCTTCCGGAACCGGGCCAGCCCATTCGTATTCTCACGCACCTGGCTGTCCGCGAAGATGCGCATGTGCTTTACGGATTCATGACACCCGCTGAGCGTGACCTTTTCCGATTACTCGTAAACAATGTGAGCGGCATCGGACCGAAGCTGGCGCTCGCAGTGCTTAGTGGAATGAGCGTGACTAATTTCAAGGCCGCCGTCGTGAACTCCGATGTCGCGGCAATTTCAAAAATCAGCGGGCTCGGAAAAAAAACCGCTGAGCGAATCGTTTTGGAATTAAAGGACAAGCTGGGAGTAGCGGCAGCCTGGGAAGCGGCTAGTGCCGCACGCGCGCCTACTCCGGAAGAGGAGCAGGCCAACGAGGCCGTGCTCGCGTTGATCGCGCTTGGCTACAAACAGATCGATGCTCACAAAGCAGTGCGCGACCTCCAGGAGAAAGGCGAAGCGAAATCAGCGGAAGAATTGGTCAAGCTCGCGCTGAAGAAAATGGCGGCCGGAAGATGATCGATGGTTGAGAGTTGAGTGGTGAGAGTTGAGAGTTGCGTAACTCGATGCTCACACAATCCGACAGATTGCAAACCATTCGCGCTGCCTTCCCGAGGGAAGGTCTTTTCGCGGAAAAGGCCTGGTTGCTCTCGCCTGATGCGTTTCCGGTGGAGAAAAAATTTGTCGCTGAATTGGAACAACTCGGACATCGACTGTTCGTTTTTCAGCGGGCCTGTAATCAGCTCTATCAGCTGAGCATCAAGGGCAAGCAGCCTGCGTGGGTAGCGCGTTATCTGGATGCCGGTAAACCCAAAGAGCTGATTGAGTTTTCGAGGCGCAAAGAAATTCGGGACGATTTACCGCGGGTGATTCGTCCCGATCTAATTCTGACGGAAAAGGGCTACATCATTGCTGAAATCGATTCTGTGCCAGGCGGAATCGGCCTGACCGGTTGGCTTAACCAGACCTATTCAACCTTCGACAGCCAGATCATCGGCGGCGCAGACGGAATGCTGGAAAGTTTTCGCACTGCGCTGCCAAACGGAGGTGACATCGTTATCTCGCAGGAGGCCGCAACTTACCGCCCGGAAATGGAATGGATTGCCGCGCGGTTGAATCAAAAGATACTCGATAATGGAAGCTCGATCCTAGATGAAGAGCGCGTATCCTCGGAAAATCCAGCATCCAGCATCAAGCACCCAGAATCAGCCCCGTCATGGCGCGTTGTAGCCGCTGAGAATTATGAGCCGCAGGATGGACGCGCTGTTTACCGCTTCTTTGAGTTATTTGATCTGCCAAACATTCCCGGGATCGAGAATACATTGCGCGCAAATGCAGAAGGCCAGATCACGATCACCCCGCCGATCAAGCCGTATCTCGAGGAGAAAATGTGGTTCGCGCTTTTTTGGATGCAGCCGCTGCATGAGTTTTGGCGACGCGAATTGGGCGAGAAATATTTCAGCAAGCTACAGGAAGTGATCCCCTATTCGTGGCTGCTCGATCCAACGCCCTTGACACAACATGCAGTTATACCACGCCTGGAGATTCATGACTGGCGCGAAGCAGCGAAGTTCAGTCAGAAAGATCGCGATCTTCTTTTGAAAGTGAGCGGCTTTTCACCGCTCGGCTGGGGCAGCCGGGGTATCGCGCTCGGCGCCGATCTGCCGCATGCGGAATGGGAAAAGCGAATCAACCATGCACTCGAGACATTCGATTCGTCACCTACGATCATGCAACGCTTTCAGAAAGGCAGTCTGTTCGATCATCAGTATTGGGATCCGAATTCTAACGAGTTAAAGACAATGAATGGCCGAGTGCGCCTTTGCCCCTACTTCTTTGTGGAACCGAATCATGTAACATTGCGAGGCGCACTGGCGACAATCGCTCCGGCCGACAAGAAGTTTGTGCACGGCATGAGTGACGCGATTCTGGTTCCGTCGAAGATCCAGTGATGTCCAACAACGCGCAATTTAAAGCGTGCAAACGCGCTGGCTTTGCCTCAAAAGAGGCCGCATGAATATCACCAAAAACCTCGGAATGCTCCTGCTCGCCATTTACCTGATTCTCGTCGGAATCACTCTGCTGTTCCACATTACCATCCCGACCATCATAATGGGAATCCTCGCGCTGGCAGCTGGCATTCTGATTCTCATTGGCAAATAGCAAGGTTTCTTGCTCCTAGTCTTCACGGCGCCCTTCAAAAGGGATGGATAGTCTAACTCCGAATTTTTCGAAGTATTGATATGGCCCCAACGTTATTGCGAAAACGGAATCCGTTTGCGCTGTTGAAACCATGCCAGGTGTTCGCGAAAAACCTTTGCATCTTCCGACGAGATACCTTTCACAGCCAAAGCTTGTGCTGCATACCGCGCGGCCGAGTCAAAGTCACCAGTCTCGGCGTAAGCTGCCGCAAGCGTATCGATCATATCCTCGTCTTTCCAAACCATGATACTACAAGCGGCCTTCGCATCCTTGACTG
>QHQO01000099.1 GCA_003221195.1 Verrucomicrobiota bacterium | reverse complement strand
AGCGGACAAAATGCTATAGCGGGTGAGACGACGCGGCCACTCGCGAGCATGTCGCACGTGCGATCGCTACAACCCTTTATTCAATGCGAGCTTCGTTTTTTGCCGCTCGGCCGCATGCGCTCCGCCCATCTGCATTTCTTCGGCTGTCAGAGGGCCCGCATTCTCTTTAGATCCAAGCTGATCTTGATTCCGGGTTGCGGGCTGCGCTCGTGGCTGGTTCTGCGTTAAGTGTTGAGGTGGTGCGGCCAGTGCGCTCGCAGTGATACGGCTGTTCGTGGGCCGTACCCGTGACGCTTTCGCTACTTTCGGCAGCCGACGTCGATTATCCGTTTCAGTCTGAGGTGGTGCGGTCGCAGCCACGAGAGTATGAGTCAATTGCACCGGCAGTGCTTGTACCGTTTTCGGAAGTTGGTCGGGAATAATCTGCACGACTGCTCCCACGGGAACGCGATTGTACAGCTCCGCCACGTCGCTCGATTTCATCCGAATGCAGCCATAACTGGCAGGGCGACCGATTGTTTTCTCCTGCGGTGTGCCGTGGATATAGATGCCACGCTGAAATGCATGCGCGTTTTGCGCTTCCAATCCACGCAACCAGATGATGCGCGTGATCACTGGGTCGCGACCAGGAGCATTTGGCTGCAGAATTTCACCGGTTAACCGCCGATTGTGGAAGACGGCGCCGGACGGGACGTTGTCGCCGATTTTCTTTTCGACTGCGAGATAGCCAATAGGAGTTGTCATTCGTCCCCAAGAGTCGCCCACACCAAACATCGACGTGGACACCGGATATGTGGTCACTTTCCCGCCGTTTTGTACAAGCATCAGCTTCTGATCGCGGACGCTTATTATAAGCTGATGGGAAGGGTCGAGTTGCGTTGCGAAAAGCGCTGGAGCAAGTGAAACCAAACTTAAAACTAGAGCGAGGGGTCGAAACATGCGCACCTTTTTAGCCGATAATTGAAGTTTGTCACGCGGGCGTCAATTCAAAAATCGCGCGTTTGCCTTTGAAAACTCCGGTTACATTATATTCGGCCACTCGGAGGCGCGCACGGAAATGTTGCGGCGGATTGCAGACCGGTATCGCCGGATTTCTTCGGCACAAATTTATCTCGCGGCGAGTGGGTGCCTATCTATGAACTGCGCGAATAGCCAAAACAGGTAGCATCCCGCGCGTGAAATATTGGGTAATGATCGCTGACAACTCAGCAAAGCGGGTTGCTACAGGCCGAAAATTTCATCGCGGCTTTTTAGTCTGTCATGGAAACCGCGCGGATGCTCTATGCGCTGCAGCCATTAATCGCGGATACGGCATGAGCCGCTACCGCTGGCCGATGCACTTCGGCTCGTTAAATAACGACTGCCTCTGGGTGATGGACGAGACGCAGCTAATGGGCGTGGCGTCGAGAGCAGCGCGCAGCTCAATGCGTTTCGTAATGCGGAAAAAAAAGGCACGCGTCCATGCTGCCACACGTGGCCGTCTGGCCGACTATTCCATGTGTTTCGGCCCAGTCCCAAAGTCGCGCGAACTCCGGCGGCGCTGCCTGGCCCTTTGTGAAATGTTCCCGATGCTGAATCAGCATTTTCGAGAAATTCATTCCGTCAGCGGCGACGCGATTCGGATCCGCGCCGCGTTCGAGCAGATACAGCGCATCCGCGTACGCGTCGCTATAACGAGCTCCCATTTCCGTGCGATGCGGAAGGTTCGTGGCATTTGTCAGTTCACTCACTCGTTGGGCCGCGGCTCATCGAGCGAATCAAGTATTTCGCGGCCAAGACCAGTAAAGTATAGCCGGCGAATTCCGATTCGCTTTCGGGCATCGTGGAATTGAAAGCAAAAGAGCACAATCCGTCGCGTAAATTACTGGAATATCATCGCTGACACTCTCGACAGTCTGAATAGGGCGCGATTATGAAATTCATGTAGTCTTAAGCGCCCGAAAAGATGTCCGTTGAGATCAAAAAAGAGATCCAGTTGGAGATCGCCCATGTTCTGTTCATCGACATCGTTGGCTACTCAAAGCTTTCGATTGATGACCAGCATGCGGCGATTGAGGAACTAACCAAGATTGTTCGCGCGTCCGAGCAGTTTCAACGAGCCGAAGCCGCGAACCGTTTGATTAGGATCCCAACCGGCGATGGGATGGTGCTTGTCTTTTACACCAATCCGGAGGCGCCTGCGCAGTGCGCGGTGGAGATCAGCTGCGCGCTCAAGGAACATCCGCGTCTACAACTTCGGATGGGAATCCACAGCGGGCCGGTTAGCGGCGTTGTTGATGTAAATGAAAGGGCCAATCTCGCGGGCGCTGGAATCAACATGGCAAAACGGGTGATGGATTGCGGCGACGCAGGGCACATCCTCCTTTCCAAGCATGTCGCCGAAGATCTCGAAGAATACGAGAAGTGGCGACCGTTTCTGCACGATCTCGGCACATGCGAAGCGAAACATGGCGTGCGCGTCTCGGTCGTGAACCTCTATGACGATCAATTCGGCAATGCGACGCTGCCGCGGAAACTCGAGACCGTCCGGAAACGCCGGGCCCGCGTGCGCTGGGCTGAAGTGGCCGTTGCGCTGCTCGTGCTTGCCGCGATTATTGCTGCCTTCGTCTTGCTTCTGCGGAGACCGACGCGCTCGGCCTTGGCGATTGTGGAAAAAAGTATCGCCGTGCTGCCATTTGAAAATCTGAGCCGCGATCCCGACAACGCTTACTTTGCTGACGGAATCCAGGACGAGATTCTGACGCGCCTAGCGAAGATTGCCGACTTGAAGGTGATCTCGCGTACATCCACGCAGCATTACAAAAGCGCGCCGGATAACCTGTCCGAGATCGGCAAGCAACTTGGGGTTGCGCACATCCTGGAAGGAAGTGTGCAGAAGAGCGGCGATGCCGTGCGCGTGAATGTGCAGCTAATCAAAGCGGCCAATGATTCTCATCTTTGGGCCGATACCTTTGATCGCAAACTGACTGACATCTTTTCAGTGGAGAGTGAGGTGGCCAAAGCCATCGCCGAGCAGTTGCGAGCGAAACTCACCGGTCAGGAAGAGCAAGTCATCGCCGCCAAACCGACAGACAACCCTGAGGCTTACGATGCTTACCTGCGCGGGTTGGCTTATAACCTGAAAACCACCAACACAACCGCCAACTCCCTAGGCGCACAGAAATATCTGAAAGAAGCAGTAAGATTAGCTCCGAAGTTTGCCCTTGCCTGGGCGCTGCTGTCATACGTAGACGCGCGCGGCTACCTCAACCAGGCTCTTCAACCAACAGTCGCGCTGCGTGAAGAAGCGCGGCAGGCAGCCGAAACCGCGCTGGGCCTTCAGCCCAAACTCGGCGAAGCCGTGTTGGCCAAGGGATATTACTACTACGCCTGCTTAAAGGATTACGACACCGCGGTGCGTTATTTCGAGGAAGCACGTCAGTTCCTGCCCAACAGCAGCCGGATTCCTGAACAGCTAGCCTATGTCACGCGGCGAAGAGGCCAGTGGGACCAGAGCGAGAATTACTTCAACGAAGCCGAGCGGCTCGACCCGCGCAACGTTTCGCTGCTCACCCAGCATGCGCTTTCCTATATCTGGCTTCGTCGTTTCCCCGAAGCACTGCGGAAGCTTGATCAGGTTCTTAATATCACACCGGACGACGTGGATGCCCTGGTGCTAAAGGCGGGCATCGCACAAGCTGAGGGCGATCTGCAGCGCGGCGCGGCGATCCTGGCTCCGCTGCATCCGAATGCCGACGACGCCCAGGCCTTGGAAACACAAGTTTACCAAGCGATCCTGGAGCGCCGTTCTGGATCAATGATTCCTCAGTTAAAGGAAATATTGGCCAACCCCAATCAAGCATTGGGTTATTACAACGGCGAACTGCGCTTTTGGTTAGGCTGGGCGCAGGAAGTTGCCGGCGACCATGCCTCCGCCCAGGAAAGTTGGCGTCAGGCGCGCAGCGAACTGGAACGCTTCCTCAAGGAACAGCCGGAAAACTATCTCCTCATTGGGGATCTTGCGCTGACCAATATGGGCCTCGGTGACAAGGCCGCTGCGTTGGCTCTAACTGAACGGGCCATGGCGGTGCTTCCGATCGAGAAAGATGCTGTAGATGGCCCCGCTCCGATTGAGATCCTTGCCAGGGTAGCAGCAGGAATGGGGGAACCCGACCGTGCCATTGCCGCTTTACAGAAACTGCTCTCGACACCGTATGAAGGCCTACTGGCTTTCAACATGCCGCTTACTCCAGCGCTACTACGTCTCGATCCGATGTTCAATCCGCTTCGGAACGATCCGCGCTTCCAGAAACTCGCATCGAGCGCGCCGAAATAGAAAGGATTTGTTTCGTTTGTCGTCTGGGGCCGGACTCGCGCCCGCTTAACTACCAGCAATAAAGCAGGCTGTTACCGATGTGGCGCGGAGATACTTTGTAGGGGGAACAATGAGTTCCCCGCAGAGGCATTAATTGTTAGCGGTAGAAAAGCAGCCGTATAGCGAATTGGCGAGGTCTCCGCAGGAGTGTTTGTCCGCTGTGTCTATGGGAAGTTCACTTTATTGCACAATGGAAAATCCAGCCGGTGTACAAGAATTTGTGCAAGAATGACGAAAATTCTGGTCCATTCGCCTTCAGTCCAACGGCGCCCGATTCACCACAGGAATTGGCTGATCGCGACAAGTGACTTTGAATCACTTCTTTGAAGAGAATTGTCGCCTATTGCGACCTAATCGAGGCGACGATCTGCCCCAGTTGGACTCGTTACAAACCGACCATAATGTTACGAGCAACGGAAATCCGTCCTAGGCAGCGGCGCAGAAAATCCGCTTAGCTCGAGCCTCGAAATGTAAAGAGTCGCTTCGCTCCATGCACACAGTTCGGTTATTCTGTGACCGATAGCGCAGATAAGTAGGGCAGCTGATTTGTAATTCAAAGAGAAGGACTTGCGCAGTTTTTCGCAGTATTGCACAGCGTGTTTTTCAGAGGTGGACAATAGCCGAGCGTTATTTTCGTGGCGTTTCGCCGAATTGCGTAGTTTTGCAGCAAAAAATTCGCCGACCGTAGAAAGCACTGTGAAACAATCGAGCCTCGCGCGCGCGCGTGGAACTGTCGCAAGCCAAGTACTGGCCCGCTCGGCTCGGTCTTTCGTTTGTCGCGGAGTCTCCGCGCTGCTGCATGAGTGCAAAAATACCTGCCGCGTGGTGCCGATTCCCTTGCCGTCTTTGCGGCTCCTGAACGTATAGGACTAAAGTCCCATTTACAGCTGTCGGGAGTGCTGGTAAATGATCTTCGATTACGTCATCCGATGTCTCAACGCACTTTCGGCCGGTTCTGAAAAGCCGGTTTGGGGCGCTTAACCTTCGCTGAGGCACCCCTTAGCGCGATCTCCACATTCAACTGGAGCCCCGAGTCGACCAAAGCGAGGCGGCTATTTGAAACGCCTCGTGAGGGTGATTCCTCGTTCCGCGCGGATTTGGAGCAGTCAATCTCAAATGAATGGGCGCGGGAGAAGATCGAGACGCCACGATGACCGCGTTCCCTTCCGCCGATCCTGCGCTGCTGCCGCGTGAATGGCCAAGGCACAGGGTCCGCATCACGAAACCATTCTACATGGGGCAATATGAGGTGACGCTCGGTCAGTTCATGACATTTCTTCGCGAGGCGAACTACAAGATCGATGCGGAGCGGTATGGCAAGCCGATGACGGGATACGGCCAGAACGGCGAGATTATCGAATCGACAACGTTTCGCCCGTGGGCGCCGGGCTGGGAGGTAGAGCCGGATCATCCGGTGGGGTACGTCTCGTGGAACGATGCCGTCGCGTTCTGCGTTTGGTTGAGTCGAAAAGAAGGTAAGAAATACCGGCTACCCACCGAGGCCGAGTGGGAGTACGCCTGTCGCGCCGGCACAAACACGAGGTATTACTGCGGGAACGATCCGGAGAAGCTCGTTGGTTTTGCCAATGTTGCAGATGCGGATCGGGCGGCGGAATTCCCGGGGAAAAAGGCTGACGTGTTCGACAAGTCCGGGAAGAAGACGGGAAAGCAGATGCCGCATCCTTTCCTGTCGGGGCATGACGGCTACGCGTGGACAGCGCCTGTTGGCCGCTTTCGACCGAACAGCTTTGGTCTTTACGATATGCACGGCAACTCCTGGGAATGGTGCTCCGATTGGTTCGGCGAAGACTATTACAGCAAATCACCGGCGGAGAATCCTCGGGGACCGTCCACAGGCACTTCGCGCGTCTCTCGTGGAGGTGCATTCGATAACTCTGCCTTTACGGTGCGGTGTGCGCGCCGCGACGGCGGCACGCCGGAGTCGCGTGATTGCCATGACGGTTTCCGCGTCGTGCGTGAGGAATAGCCGGAGACATTACGTAACATTGCGGCGCAGATTTGAGGTTGAGGCTTCAGCCGGGGACCGGAGGCTGGAAGTAGTTAGTCTCCAATTATCTTGACCAGCACTCGTTTGCGCCGGCGGCCGTCAAATTCGCCGTAGAAAATTTGTTCCCACGGGCCGAAATCCAGTTTGCCTTTGGTAATCGCTACGACGACTTCCCGGCCCATGATCTGACGCTTGAGATGAGCATCAGCGTTGTCTTCGCCGGTTCGGTTATGCCGATAGGCAGAGGGCGGAGAGTGCGGCGCTAATTTTTCCAACCACATCTCGTAATCGTGATGGAGCCCTGGCTCGTCATCATTGATGAACACCGAGGCGGTGATATGCATGGCGTTGACCAAACAAAGCCCCTCAATTACGCCGCTGCGATGAACGAGTTTCTCGATCTTCGGTGTGATGTTGATGAGCCCGCGTCGATCCGGCACTTCGAACCAGAGATGTTCAGTGAGCGATTTCACATCAGAGCAATTGATAGATGAAAGTTAATAGTTGAGAGAAGGTCCAGTACAACAGAAGGAAACAAAGATAACGAAGTTGATTTAATCTTTCTTTACTTCGTTACGTTTTGTTGAGCCACGCGCGACGCTAGATTGCGTTTCGATTCTCACCTTAAAGAGGGAATTGGGATTGACTCTGGCGTGGCACTGCAAAATCCCACGCACGCGCACGGACGCGACTTGATCGTCATCGATAAATTGGGTTAAACCATCAATTCGATTCTTTATAACATGAGATAAACCAACCATGCATCCAACTACCTACAAAGCGAAAGCGTATTCCGCTATCAGTGAAACATCGCCGCTGGCGTCCACGAAGATCAACCGTCGTGAACCAACCGACCGCGACGTGCAGATCGAAATCCTGTTCTGCGGCATCTGCCACTCCGATCTGCATTCCGTCCGGAACGAGTGGAGCGAGTTCATGCCGACCAACTATCCGATCGTGCCCGGCCATGAGATCGTGGGACGTGTGACGAAAGTCGGCTCGGCAGTTACGAAGTACAAAGCCGGCGACCTCGTCGCGGTCGGCTGCATGGTCGATTCAGATCGTACCTGTCCGCATTGCAAAGCTGGTCTCGAGCAGTTCTGCCCGAACATGGTTCTCACCTTTAATTCCCCGGACAAGCACCTCGGAGGCGTGACCTATGGCGGCTACTCAGAAAGCATCGTGGTCGATGAACATTTCGTTCTGCGCCTCCCCTCCAATCTCAATCCCGCCGGAGCCGCGCCGCTGCTCTGCGCTGGAATCACGACCTACTCCCCCATGCATCACTGGGGCGTTGGCAAAGGCCAGAAAGTTGGAGTGGTCGGCCTCGGAGGACTCGGCCACATGGCCGTAAAATTTGCTCATGCGCTCGGAGCACATGTCATCGTCTTCAGTACCTCGCCTAACAAAAAGGAAGATGCGCTCCGCTTCGGCGCGGACGAAGTCGTTCTCTCGCGTAACGCCGACGAGATGCAGAAGCACGGTGGCAGCTTCGATTTCATCCTCGACGCCGTCTCAGCAGATCACGACATCAACGCCTATATCAATTTACTCGGCGTCGACGGTAATCTTACACTTGTCGGCGCTCCGGCGGAGCCTTTGCGCGTTCCTGCATTCGGTCTCATCCCCCGGCGACGCAGTCTCTCCGGCTCCATGATTGGCGGCATCGCCGAAACGCAAGAGATGCTCGACTTTTGCGGCAAGCATAACATTAGCGCCGATGTCGAAGTTATCCCGATCCAGAAAGTCAACGAAGCTTACGAGAGATTGCTGAAGTCCGATGTGAAGTACCGTTTCTCCATCGACATGGCGTCTCTTAAGTCAGAGTGACCAGAAAAGTTGAGAGTTGAGAGCTGATTCGCTGCTTTCAGAGTCCAAAAAATGAAAAAACGCAAACTTGGAAAAACTAACCTGGAAGTCTCGGCTATCGGGCTGGGGTGTATGGGAATGACCTTTGCGTACGGTCCGCCTGGCGACAAACAGGAGATGATCTCACTGATTCGATCGGCCGTTGAACGCGGCGTCACATTTTTCGATACCGCCGAAGTTTATGGTCCGTACACGAACGAAGAACTCGTTGGCGAAGCGCTCGCTCCGTTTCGCAAGCAAGTGGTGATAGCCACCAAGTTCGGTTTCAAAGCCGCTTCCAAAATCGAATCGAGGTGGAGCGATTTGGATAGCCGCCCGGAACGCATCAAACAAGTTGCTGAAGCCTCGCTCAAGCGACTCCGGACCGATATGATCGATCTGTTTTATCAACACCGTGTTGATCCCAACGTGCCAATAGAAGATGTGGCAGGAGCTGTGAAGGAGCTCATTGGGGAGGGAAAGGTGAAGCACTTCGGCCTTTCTGAGCCAGGAGTGCAAACGATCCGTCGCGCACACGCAGTGCAGCCCGTCACTGCAGTTCAGAGTGAATATTCGTTGTGGTTCCGAGATCCTGAGAAGGAACTGCTGCCGGCGCTAGAGGAACTCGCGATCGGTTTTGTCCCGTACAGCCCACTTGGCAGAGGCTTCCTCACGGGAAAGATGAACGAAAATACGACATTCGACAGTTCAGACTTTCGCAACATGCTTCCGCGTTTTACGCCGGAAGCTCGAAAAGCAAATCAGGCGTTGGTTGATATGCTTGGCGAGATCGCAAAACGGAAAAGAGCAACGCCTGCTCAGATCGCGCTTGCCTGGTTGCTTGCGCAGAAGCCGTGGATCGTTCCAATTCCAGGCACGACGAAACTGAAGCGGCTGGAGGAGAATATCGGAGCAGCAGCAATCGAGCTTTCGCAAGACGATCTTCATGAGATCGAAAGCGCCGCGTCAGAGATCAACGTGCAAGGAGATCGATACCCCGAAAAGCTTGAGCAAATGACCGGCCGGTGAGTCGGAGCCGGAGTGGCGTCTGTAATGGGTGACGGGTACTGAGAGTGACGATTTTATCACAGAGGACACACAACTCGCGCGAACAAAACCAAATTAACTCTGGGCGCTCCCGGGTTCCGCGCGATGAACCTTAAGGTCGTGAAGACGCCCGAGCGAACGACCGCTGCAACGTTTCCCCGCTATGCCGCTGGCGAAGTTCTGGCGGATAGCGCTTCCTTGCGATGGAAGGGGCTTTTCGTGAGGCGCTACCGATTTCCGCGTGTGGTGGATCGCTTCCTCGTGCCTGCCACGCCTGAACCGTTGATCTCCTGCAGCCTCGCAGGCTCGGCCGAGTTCCGGGAGCGCGAGATCAGCGGGGCTTGGCTGACGCGTCAGATCGGACGCGGCCACATTTTTGTCACCCGCTCAAGGACGCCTTACGAAGTATCCCACACTACGCCTGTGGGCGAGCAACTCGAGATTGTCCAAGTCCACATCGCCGTGGATCAGTTCCTTGCGGCTTTGGAGGCGGTGCATCCAGGTAAAAGCGACAAGGTGGAGGTGATCGATTTTTCTGGACGCGATGATGCCCTCGCGGATCTGTGCTTTGCGTGTGCCGAAATGCTCTCCGCGCGGACGCCGGGTAAGTGCGGACGCATTGCGGACCTGACGCGTCTATTCGCTACCTATCTCGCTGAGAAATACGTCGCCGCCGCTGCGGAGAAGCCCGATTTCCACAGCGGACTGCCAATTTGGCGGCTACGCAAAGTGGAGGACTACGTGCGCGAGAATCTCGCGGAGGAGATTTCGGTGGAGCGGTTGGCCGAGCTGGTGGAACTGAGTCCCTTCCATTTTTCCCGTGTGTTCAAGCAGGCCACGGGGATGACGCCGCTGCAATTCGTCACCCGAGAGCGGATCACCTATGCTCAACAGCTCATTCGCGAAACCTCCCGCAGCCTGATCGAAATCGCGCTGGAGGTCGGCTACACGAGCCCGAGTTCTTTCACGAAGGTCTTTCGGCGCGTGACCGGTGTGACACCGATGGAGTTCCGGAAAACGCTCTAGCTTATCTAAAGGGGCACTGGCGGCTCCAATTACTTTCCCGCAAGAACGAACAAGCGTGAGCAGGATCGGGCGAGAAGGGCACCGTAGAATGTCGGATACTGCTGTCGTGCCTGAAACTGCTCGGGCGTAGCTAAACGACAACATGAAAGCACGCATATGAAGAATAACCCAGTGAGAAAGCTCATTATGATACCAGCACTTCTGATCAGCTCGTTCTCTGCAATGGCTGCAGATATGTCCCATGGGGCGGACAACTTTTACAAAAGTCACAAGGTAACTGCGCAAAAGGTTACCTTTAGGAATCAATACAACATGACTGTTGCGGGAAATCTTTTCATTCCCAAAAATCTAAATCAGAGCGTAAAGAATCCCGCGATCGTTGTCGGCCATCCGATGGGGGCAGTGAAGGAGCAGAGTGCGAATCTGTATGCCCAAAAATTGGCTGACCAGGGATTTGTCACCTTGTCCTTGGACTTGTCTTTCTGGGGAGAGAGCGAGGGGCAGCCGCGCAATGCTGTTTTGCCGGATGTTTATGCGGAGGATTTCATTGCTGGGGTGGATTTCCTGGGCACCAGACCGTTTGTCGACAGGAGTCGGATTGGTGTTCTTGGAATCTGCGGCAGCGGGAGCTTTGTCATCAGTGCGGCCAAGATTGATCCGCGAATGAGAGCCATCGCGACGGTCAGCATGTATGATATGGGCGCTGCGAACCGCAATGGGCTCAAGCATTCCCTGACCCTCGAACAGAGAAAGAAGATCATCGAAGAGGCGGCGGAGCAGCGCAATGTAGAGTTCACTAGCGGTGAAACTAGATACACCAGCGGAACGGTCCATGAACTGAATGAAAACTCCAGCGCCATTGAGCGTGAGTTTTATGACTTCTACCGCACTCCGAGAGGTGAATTCACACCCAAGGGCAGCTCGCCGAAGCTCACCACGCATCCGACGCTCAGCAGTAACATCAAGTTCATGAATTTCTATCCGTTCTCAGACATAGAGACGATTTCTCCGCGTCCTATGCTGTTCATCACGGGTGAGACCGCTCATTCCAGAGAATTCAGTGAAGAGGCATACAGGCTTGCTGGTGAGCCTAAGGAACTGGTCATCGTTCCCAACGCAGGCCATGTTGACCTCTACGACCGGGTGGAACTTATCCCATTCGACAAGCTCACGTCCTTTTTCGCGGAGCATCTGAAAGGCGATGACAAATAAGGATAACGACTTCGCAGGTAAAGTAGCCTTTGTAACCGGAGCAGCGAACGGCATCGGCCGCGCAGCCGCCCTGGCGTTTGCGCGCGAGGGCGCCAATGTGGTGGCTGCCGATATTGCCGAGCAGGGCAATCGAGAAACCGCGCGCCTGATCGAGCAACAAGGCGGCCGTGCACTCGCGGTGAAGTGCAACGTTACACAAACCGACGATGTGAAGGCCGCCTTGGAAAAGACCGTCGCAGCGTTCGGGCGGCTGGACTTCGCCTTCAACAACGCCGGCATCGAGCCGAGAAAGCCGGCCCCGACTGCGGACTACGACGAGGAGGAGTGGAACCGGATCATCGACATCGATCTTCGCGGCGTCTTCCTGTGCATGAAACACGAGATCCCGCTGATGCTCAAGCAGGGAGGTGGCGCGATCGTCAACACCTCCTCAGGAGCAGGGATCATCGGCATCAAGGGCAGCCCGGCGTACACCGCCGCGAAACACGGCGTGATCGGCCTCACTAAATCGGCGGCCCTCGACTATGCGGCATCGAACATCCGCATCAACGCCGTTTGTCCCGGTTACATCGACACTCCGATGATGGATCGCTTCACCGGAGGCACGCCAGAGGGGCGCGCGAAAGTGATCTCGGAGGAGCCAATCGGAAGGATGGGCAAGCCAGAGGAAATCGCCGCGACCGTAGTCTGGCTCTGTTCCGATGCGGCTGCTTTCGTCATCGGGCATGCCATGGTCGTCGATGGCGGCCAGACGGTGGTCTGAAGCGCGGCCAGATCAAACTACAAGCAAATGAAACGAGTCAGCTATCACAGCGATCCATGATAAACCGAAAGCTAGTGCTGATTGGGATGCTAGGAGTGGCCGCAGCCGCATCCATTGCGCTTGGCTGTGCCGTCGCTGGCGGCGCTGAGGGTTCTGGATCCACCATAGCAACACCAACCGAGAAGACGAGCACGATGAACATACAAATCAAAGTCGGCAACAAGAGGTTTACTGCCACACTCGAAGACAATGCCACCGCCAAGGCTTTCAAAGCCCTATTACCTATGACCACCCAGATGACTGAGCTAAACGGAAACGAGAAATATTTCGGCTTATCAGTTATCCTGCCGACAAACGCATCGAACCCCGGAACAATCCAGACCGGCGATTTGATGGTTTACGGTCAAAATACGCTGGTGCTTTTCTATAAGAGCTTTTCCACATCCTACAGCTACACACGGCTCGGACACATCAACGATACCGCTTGGCTCGCCGCGGCGGTTGGTTCCGGAGACGTAACGGTCACCTACGAATTGCAGGAAAAACCGAAAGGGAACTGATTATGAAAGCAACGAACATGTATCGCGCCGGCGACGTCAGAAGTCAGAGTTAAAGAACTTCAAAGTCGGTCAATTTTGTGAATTCTGTTTAAGGATTTTCACGACTTTCTCGATGGTATTCCAATTGCGCGTGGTGGCTGGCACGCCGAGGAGCTTCTCAATCTTGCCGAGGTAACTGATCGCTTTCATCTGTCGACGATAGAGACCCACGACGAATCTGTCTTGGATCGCGATTATTTTCAGCAGCCAGTCGTCGCTCGAGGGAAGACTAAGAGGAAGAGCAGGCGGCGCGGGGAGTCGTTTGGCCAGCACGTTCACGAATCGGGCTATCTTCTCGTCCGAGGGTTGTCGTGCGAATGGATTCTTTGATGTGAGCTTAATGATGTCGCGTGCGGGACAAATCATGATCTCGCATTTGAATGGCAACTTTCGAGCGAATGCAGCGCGTAGAGTCGATTCACTCACATCTTCGCGCACCACGAACGTGCCCACCGCGCCGATATTCACGACACCAAACTTCGCCAGCTGCTTGGCGATGGCAGCCGGTTGACATCGATTCGCCCCACCGACGTTCACCGCACGAAGAAATACCACCCAGCGCATGCGAGCCATCTATTATAGGAGCAAGAAGCGTGGAGCAAGAAGCGAGGACTCTAAAGCAAGTTGAGCGTTGATAGTTGAGAGTTAGAGACAGGCAGATTCGACGTTAATCGATCCGGGGGTACGGTGCCGGCATTTACTGTGCGCGTAGGGCGATAATGGGGTCGACCTTCGTTGCGCGCAGTGCCGGAAGGTAGCTGGCGAGGATTGCGACGGCGAGCAACACCAGCGAGATGACGAAAAAAGTGACTGGATCTGTCGCACTGATACCGAACAGCAAACTTTGTAGTACTCGCGTCAGAAGAAATGCTGCCGCCAACCCAAGCATCATACCTATGCTCACTAGTTTGAGTCCTTGGTTGACTATCATTTTCAATACGTCGGTCCGTCGTGCACCGAGCGCCATGCGAATGCCTATCTCGTGAATGCGTTGCGCGACTGAGTAACTCATCACCCCGTAAATTCCCACGGCCGCGAGAATCAATGCCAAAGCGGCAAAGATACCTAACAAGAGCATGCTGAACCGCTGCCTGGCGATCGCCTCTGACACGATATGGTCCATCGTGTCGACGTTAGCGACCGGTTGATCCTTGTCCACGGCCCATATCGCATCGCGAATTGAGGTGGCGAGGATCATCGGTTCAACGCTTGTGCGCACGATCAGTGCATTCGCTGCCAAGTCCTTCAGCTGCCGATAAGCGAAATACATTTGCATCTTGGGCTGCGCAATGAAGTCGTTTTGCCGGACATCTTTTACAACGCCAATCACCTCTCGCCAGGGTACGTCCGAAGTCGTCGCACCAGGCTTCAGACGTTTGCCAATGGGGTCCTTTCCCGGCCAGTAGTGCTGAGCGGTTTTCTCGCTAATCACCACCACGTTTTTGGAATCCGCCTTATCCTGATCGGTGAAGTCGCGGCCGCGAATCATTGGAATTCCCATTGTGCTGAAGTAGCCTGGCCCAATTGCGCGGTAGATTACATCGGGCCACTGGCCCGGCGGCGGATCGGGAATGCCTTCGACGGCAATACTCATCGAATCCCCGTTGTAAGTGAACGGCAAGTTGCCGGCGACAGCTACTGATTGAACGCCGGGCAAGGCACGGATGCGACGCAACACCTCATCGAAAAACACTGAGCGCCGTTCCCCGTCCGGATACCTCAGCTCCGACAGGTCTACTTTCATAGTCAGGAGATGATCGGCGCGAAACCCGGGATCGAGATTTCGCAAGTGCAGAAAACTGTTGATGAGCAATCCCGCGCCAATGAGAAGAATGAAGGAGACTGCGATTTCGCCGACGACAAGCAAATCACGAAGACGATTTCCTTTTTTGCCGATGGCGGAGTCACGGCCGCCTTCTTTCAACGAATCGTTTAGATTGGAGTGGGACGCGTGCATCGCTGGCGCGAGTCCGAATACAATTCCGGTCAACAAGGCGAGCAACGCGGTGAACACGAGCACCTTTCCGTCAATGCTGATCGTCTGTGTCTGCGAAATGGTTGCAGGAATGAACGTCTTCAGGACGCGGATTCCTGCCAACGCAAGGAGCAAGCCGAAACCGCCGCCGAGCAACGCCAACAATACGCTTTCGCTTAGAAACTGACGCGTCAGGCGGGAACGGCTCGCGCCGAGCGCAAGTCGCAATGCAATTTCCTTTTCGCGCACCGCGGCGCGAGCCAACAGCAGATTGGCAACATTGGCGCACGCAATGAGAAGCACAAACCCGACGGCTCCAAGCAGGATGAGCAGCGCGGGCTTAATATCGCCGACCACTTCCTCGTGCAGTGGCGTCACGGTCGCGCCGATGCGCGTGTTGTACCGTGGATATTCCTTGGCAAGGCGGGCGGCAATCGTCTCCATCTCAGCTTGAGCCTGCTTAAGAGTGATGCCAGGCTTGATCCGCGCGATCACGTCGAGAAAAT
>QHQO01000245.1 GCA_003221195.1 Verrucomicrobiota bacterium | reverse complement strand
GCTTGGAAGCGATGTAAATGCTGACCTCTCCCAAGCCAACGTGCCCCGCCACGCTGGAATTGTTGACGATGGCGCCGCCCCCGTTCTTGAGCATGGCAGGAATTTCGTGACGCATCGAATTCAGGACGCCCCAAACGTTAATGTCGAAGACGCGCCGATACTCGGCTTCGGTAGCCTGCTCTAGCGGGCCTTTCCATTCAACTCCGGCGTTGTTAAACGCGACGTCGAGACGGCCGAATCGATCGACGGTGAAATCGACCATTGCTTTCACGTCGGCATCTTTGGCGACATCTGCGCGGACGAAGGCGGCATCGCCGCCGAGTTTCTTAATTTCGGCAACGACTTGTGTGCCTTCTTTGTCGCGGCGCCCAGTCAAAACAACCTTGGCGCCAGCGCGCGCGAATTCGATCGCCGTAGCCTTGCCGATACCGGATGTTCCTCCGGTCACGAGTGCAACTTTGCCTGAGAATCTGTTGTTGTTCATTGTGTTCCTTTCAGTTTTTGATTTTGCAAAATCTCTTAAGCATCAGAAATTTTTGCCATATTACTTCTTCGGTAATTATCATTCCTTTTCTTTGGATTCGCGACATACGAGCGTTCCGCCTATCGGAGTTATTGCATTGATCAGGCAGCGGACCGGTGTTCGGTCGCAGACGAAAGAGCGAGCAGTTCGGCAAGACGCGATTCGTAAGCCTTGCATATAGGACAGTCGCCATTCGGTTCAATCCATTCGGGATGTTCCCTGCGCAAGGCTTCGTGTATCTGTTGCTGAAGTTGAACGTAAGGCTGGACCGCTTCAGGAACGGCTTCAGAAGCGTTGATCTTCACTGGCAATAGGATCGGCAATAAGCAAACGGCATCCACTGCGCGCGCGTAGGATTTTCCCTTGCCACTCGCGAGGGAATTTATGCTCCCTCTTTGGAGGTAAAAAGCTGTCTAGTTATGTGCGAGCGAGTTTTTTAGCCTAACGGAGACTTTAGCGAATTGGGCGCAACGATCTAAGCTCCGTTTGATGGGTCGTCGTAAGGTAATCGTAGATAGCAGAGAAATCTTGAATCGCATGTCCTTCGCGGATCGCGAGGCGATAGACTTCTTTGGTTACGTTCGTTACGGGTAAGGCCACGTCAGTTTCGTAACCACTCACTGATGCAAGATGCAGATCCTTTTGCATCCAGCGCAACGGAAATTCAGGGTCGTAATTCCCGCTCTCGATGTTATTCCGCTTCGCCGCAAGAAATGGCGCGACCGCGGGCAAGGCGAGCAATGAATCAAACAATACTTTACGCGAGATTCCAAGCCCTTCGCCCAACGTCATGCCTTCAGCGAACGCCGCCATCGCGTTACCCATTAGTAGATTGATGACCATTTTCAGCGAAGTCCCCATGCCGTGGCCCCCTACGTGAACAATCTTGTTGCCCATGCAGAGCAACAGCGAGCGAATCGTTTCCAAATCCGCCTCTTCGCCGCCAACCCAGAAGACAAGTTTTCCCTCCGCTGCGACTGCTGCGAACCCGGTCACGGGCGCATCAATAAAATGAATCTGCCGCGCCGCCGCTGCGGCGGCCATCTTCTTCGAAAACGACGGGTTAACCGAACTGCAATCGATCCAAAACGCATTTGGCCGGAGATAATTTAGAAATCCGTTCGCGCGTAAAGCCATCTCTTCGACTGCGTCGGGCTTAGCCAGCATCGTAAATAGGATTTCCACTTGATCAGCAACTTTTGCCGGGGAATCTGAAAATGTTCCGCATGGACCGAGTAACGGCTCTGCTTTGGCGCGAGTGCGATTAAACATGACTAATGAACAGCCATGCTTCTGCAAGTTCGTCGCCATGCGACTTCCCATTATCCCCAGACCGATGAATCCAATTTTCATTCTTGCTTCTTTCTTCAGGCTCTCCTAGCTAACTCCGGTTCGTAGGAATTCTCCACTTAGCAATTTCTTCGTCCGTGTTTAACTTGGGGTTGCCTGCACTAAGCCAAAGGACTGGATCGTATCGGGCGATAAACTTCCCGTTACGTTCAGGTGATTTGCGATTTGGTACTTCGCCACTGCATCACGGGTTGACGGTCCAAAAACGCCGTCGATGGAACCACTGTAATACCCCAGGTTGAACAGCTGTGTTTGGATAGCTTGAACCGTGGCGCCATCACCTGAGCCTAGGTCATAAGTGCTTCCGTTGGAGTCATACGGGTCAGTGTTCGTGTAGTACTCGTACGGGTAGTAATCGTCAGGGTAATAGGGTAAGTAATCCCACGGGAAGAAACCGTCATCTAATCCGCACCAAAACCCGCCGACAAATACAAAGAAGCGGCCATGGTCAAAGTGAACATGGCGGCGGTCCCAATCGTTGTGCCAGTTCGCATCATGCTGTGCGGCGATGTGTTTGCCAAGGCTGGGAAAGCGCTGAGCCAACTGCCTTGCGGCCTCCGGGCGCGAAGGTTGTGCGCGAGGGCCAATGACCGGAGATTGTGCGTGGGATGGATGCCCAAACGAAGAGAAGCGGGATCCAGCGCCTTCAAAGCTCGGAACACCATTTGGCATGCGCATTCCGCCAAAGCCGACACCACCTCCGCGGCTGCCAACTCCATGTGTGACTTGTCCGCCACCATGGAACCCACCTGCTTGGAAACCACCACCACCGCCTCCGGCGTGCCCGCCACCGCCACCACTAAAACCACCACCACCGAATCCTCCTCCACCGCCGCCGCGGCCAGCTGCCCATCCGGCGTTAGCTAGTGTCTTTCACCTGTGCTTACTGATTTCGAACGCCTTTATTCCCGAAATTCTTCGCATCAGAACCCGAGCCACGGTAATTTCCGAAGTTGCTGCTTTTCGACGCTTTCCTTTGCGAAAACGCCGCGCTTAGGCCTCGACCCAAAGCGCGGCGTTTGAATTCGAGAAGTACGGTCAATCACCGTCCCCCGTGTCTGGCGTGATCCGCTGCCTCTATCAACTGGCTTAGGAGAGCAAAGAACGCCGGCGGTTGACCGATGAACAGTCCGTCGGCGATAAAGCCGTTGATCGCGCGCGCGGCGGCGCCATCGGTCTGGGTGGGGCGGATGATCGAGCAGATCGGGAACGTACGATTGAGGAAGATTGTCGGCTCGGGCATGATCAGGTTGGTCTGGGTCAGTTCGCCGTCGGCGTTGAGGTCGGGGAAGACCAGACCGTTCGTGGGATCGGTCAGGGGAGGCGCATTGCCGGCTTTATCTTGCCAGGTCTGGAAGTGCATAATCTCAGTGCCGCCGATGCTGAGCAGGATTCGCAACACGTCATTGTCGGTGACCCGCTGGGCGAGCGACGCGTACAGGCTGGTGCCACCTTGCTCGATCCACGCGAAGTGGAAGCCGGCCGTGTTGGCGATCGCTTGTAGGTGGCGTGGCGGGTGGAGGTCGGCGTTGCTGCGCGGAATCGCCGGAAATTGCCCGGCAGCTAGGCCCGGGACGGCTTGTGGGAGGGTGTCACCGAAGTCGGGGTTCAGCGAGTCGCTGCGGTAGCGCGTCCAGAAGCTGGTGTTGACGGTCAGCTGCATCAAGTTGGTGAGCCGTCCGATTTGCTGAGCGCCAGTCGCTTGACTGCTTGGCAGAGTACGAAACTGATCCACCCTGGGACTTCGGCGTCTTGGATTCCGCCGAGTTCGTTGTATTGCTGCCACAAATCGGCTTCGATGATTTCTGCTGCCGCCAGGAATCGAAGAATGTCCGCGTCTCCCACCGTGAGATCAACACTCGCGCTCGCAGTGGGGGCATTAGCCAACAGTCCGGCACCGATGGTTCCTGCTCCGACGGCGAGCGAAGTGCCCAAAAAGGAACGGCGGCTCATAGAACTTCTTAAAGGTTTCGCCCTGTCTTCCAAGTTGTCCTCCCGAGTCTCGACTCTATTTATGGTCGGCTCCTTCACATTCGGATTCGATGTCGAAGTGGTGAATAATGACGCTGTGGATCCGTCGATCGGTTTCATATGGAGACAAGCGATGGCGGTTGCGTCTGCCGCAATAGCGCATTGGTAAGATTTTGTGGTGCCACCTATGAGGTAGTGCTCGCCCCTCCTTTGGGATAGGAGATAACCCTACATTCTCCGCGCGTTTCTCGACACTTCTCTGAGCGCGGCGGCCATCTTACTCACGACTGAGGCCTGTGTTGGCTACGCTGTGTCGCCGTGTTATGCAGATCGGTTCATTAAACGAAAGCCACGCTTTACCTGCGGCATCCTACCAGACTAGCGCCTTCGACGGCAGATCGATCCCGGCGGTCTGCGACGCTTGCATCAATGGCGTTCCGCCTCGCGCGCTGCTGCGGGTTAACGCAGAGCCAGGGTCCCGACAGAGCAGGGACGACGGAATGGCTATTCCTTTTCGACAGACACTTCGGTGGCCTTAATTATCGCAAAGACGGTGTCCCTCTTTGAGATTCATTCGCTTCACTGAGCCAGTTGTAATAATCGAGGTTACGGTTCCAGCTGCGGTTTGAATGACAACTTCTGATACAACTTTGTCGGAAACAATTTTCTCAATCTTACCTGCTTAAGCGGTTTCGAATGCTTGTGCTCATTTCATTTTGTTCTTATCGGTTTCTTCGCGGGAACATTATGCGGTCCATTTCTAACGAGTGTGTGATGCAGCTTGTTCGATGAGTGCTGCAACCTCCTTCGGTCTGGAGACGTAAACGGCGTGGCTCGCGCCTGAAACTTCCACCCTGTGACTCTTGGCTCGTGTCGCATACCACCGTTCGAGGTCAGGATTGATAGTTCTGTCTTTTGTCGCTATCAACATCCAGCTCGGTTTGGTTCTCCAAGCAGCCGTAGTGATGACTGCTTTGAAATTGTCAGCCGCGTTGAGCACCTGCGATCGTGCCATGAAAGCGGCCTGCTCCGCAGGAAGATCAACTGCGAAGTACTCATGAAACTGCGCGGGATCGAGATAAGTGAAACCGTCCGCGGTCTTCTTTATTGCATTGGACTTGCTGAGGTCACTTGGAAAACGCTTTCCGTCCTCAGCCTCGTTCTCTCCAACATCCGGCATGTGGGCCGCGATGTAGACCAAACTAACAACCAACGGGTCCGTTCCCGCTTCGGTGATTACAGCGCCGCCATAACTGTGAGCCACAAGAATGCATGGTCCATCCTGTAGGGCGAGGATGCGCTTCGTCGCTGCCACATCTTCTTTGAACGATGTCTCCGGCTCCTGGACGATACTTACCTTATAATCATCTTTAACGAGAATGTCGTGGACGCCTTTCCACCCAGAGCCATCTGCCCAGGCGCCATGAACCAGAACTATATTCCGGACGCGAGCTACGTTGTTTTCTCCTGAAGCAAAGCAGCAGCTCAACGGCAAAATGCAGGTAATGAACAAGAGCTTTATCATAAGAGATCCCAGTAACAGGTCGTTAGGACTCGTGGTGTCGCGCCACATTCCCAGAAAATTGATTTTCACCATAGCAGCCGCGCCGCGAATAACATTGACGGGACTTTCAACTTTCATCGTGTCAGCTCTTGATGAACGTGAGCAGGTCGGCGTTGATCGTGTCTGCCTGAGTAGTGGGCATGCCGTGTGGAAAACCCTTGTAGGTCTTGAGCGTTGCGTTCTTTAGCAGCTTTGCTGAGAGCGGTGCTGAATCAGCATAGGGCACAATCTGGTCGTCGTCGCCATGCATCACGAGCACCGGCACCGTTATCTTCTTCAGGTCATCGGTGAAATCGGTCTGTGAGAAGGCGACGATGCCATCGTAATGCGCCTTCGCGCCTCCCATCATGCCTTGGCGCCACCAATTCTGGATGATCGCCTCGGAGGCTTTCGCGCCCGGCCGGTTGAAGCCATAGAACGGTCCCTCTGGCAGGTCGCGATAGAACTGCGAACGATTGGCCGCAAGCTGTGCCTGCAATCCATCGAACACCTCTTTGGGAAGGCCGCCGGGATTTTTGTCCGTCTTCACCATCAGCGGCGGCACCGCGCTGATCAGCGCAGCCTTCGCCACCCGGGTTTCGCCATGCCGTCCCAGATAATGCGCCACCTCACCGCCGCCGGTGGAATGACCTATGTGCACGGCGTCTTTCAGATCAAGATGCACGGTCAACGCTGCAAGATCGTCGGCATAGTGATCCATGTCGTGGCCGTCGCTCGTCTGGGTGGACCGGCCGTGGCCGCGTCGATCATGGGCTATTACGCGATAGCCGTGATTGAGGAAGAACAGCATCTGCGTGTCCCAGTCATCGGCCGACAACGGCCAACCATGACTAAAGACAATAGGCTGTCCTTTGCCCCAGTCCTTGTAATAGATGTCGATGTTAGCTCCGTTTTCTTTTCCTACGGTTACGTATGGCATAGTTCCTTTCTTTGCATGTTTGTGGATGACCCTTTGTCGGGCCGCATTTTATCTCACCGGGGAATCAAGTGCGGCTTCCTGATTGACCAATTTCAAAGTTCAATTGCACCTGTGAGGAGCTACAAGCCCAAGTCGCTCAATCCAGGATGAGCATCGGGGCGGCGACCAAGTGGCCAATGATACTTGCGCTCCGATTCCTTGATCGGCAGGTCATTAATGGAGGCAAACCGAAGTCGCATCAGGCCGTTGCCATCAAACTCCCAGTTCTCGTTACCATAGGAACGGTACCAATTTCCAGAGTCATCATGCCATTCGTAGGCGAACCGTACAGCGATGCGGTTCGCGTTGTAAGCCCAAAGCTCTTTGATCAACCGGTAGTCAAGTTCTTTGGCCCACTTGCGTTTCAAAAATTGAATGATCTCGGTTCGTCCAGTCGGAAACTCGGCGCGGTTTCTCCAGCGTGAATCAGTTGTATAGGCCAGAGCCACCTTTTCGGGATCACGCGAATTCCAAGCGTCCTCGGCCGCGCGGATTTTCTGAATGGCAGTTTCACGAGTGAACGGGGGCAGGGGAGGACGTGTTACGTCTTCTTCTTTCTTCCGTGGTTCCCTCACTGGCGTTTTTTGGTCAGTCATAGATGTCGCTGCTGATTTTTCTTAAGCCGATCATATCGGCGATCGCTAGAGCACCAGCAATCGGCCGTTCGCGGGATTTTTCAGTCTTCAGGACGAGATAATATTCGTTACCTCGTTTGAGACAGAGACATCCGGTTACGCTTCGCTGCTTGTCTAATTGTGCGAGAGTCCTCGAACTCAGACTGTATCTTCGGTGGCTCAAATTAGATTAGACCTTCGCTGCTTAAATTCTCATTGGATCTTTTTCGCATATTGATCCGCGAACAACGCCGGTTGCCCGCCTGTGTGCACGAACAACACAGTCTCATCCTTCTTGAAAAATCGTTTACGGATCAAATCAATCATTCCCGCCGCGGCGCGTCCGGTATAGACCGGGTCTAACAAAAGACCTTCATATGTTGCGAATAAACGGATGGCTTCCCGCTCCTGTTCGGTCAACACCCCATAACCTGCTGAGCAATAGTTGGCATTTGCGATGACCTCATCCGGTGTGAATTGAATGCGCTTCCCAAGTTTTTCACTAGCTGTTGATGCCAATTCTGGAACGCAGTGCTTCAACCATTCTTCTGATTCATCAACGCTGATTCCCAGCACCTTGCCTTTATATCCAAACACGCGCTGACCCAGAAGAAGTCCTGCGTGCGTTCCACCTGAAGATGTAGCAAATACGATCCAATCCGCCTGAAGATTTTGCGCCATGAGCTCTTTCATCGCGAACGCATATCCCAAGGCGCCCGTGGAATTCGAACCGCCATACGGAACGAGATAAGGCTTCATTCTCTCTTCGGCAGCACGATCAAATGTCCCCTGAAGAATTCTGTCCCGATCATTGCGGTCGGCAACGTAAATGATTTCTGCTCCAAACAATTCATCGAGCAACAGATTAGCCGATGGTTGCTTTGGTTTTTCGCCCGTTAGGACCAGAATGCATTTGAATCCGAATCGGGCTGCTGCCGCCGCGGTCTGACGGCAATGGTTGGACTGCAGTGCTCCGCCAGAAACTAAGGTCTTCGCGCCTTGGTCGCGAGCTTCCGCCACAAGAAATTCCAATTTACGCGTTTTGTTACCGCCGAAGGCGAGCCCGGTTTGATCGTCGCGTTTAATTAACAGATGCGGTCCACCCAAAATCTCAGAAAGACGCGAGAGCGTTTCAATGGGAGTTGGCAAATGAGCAAAATGCAACCTGGGAATATTCACTAGTCGGCGTGAATTTACTCGCGATCCGACAAAGCAACATCAGATCGGAAAAAAAGATGCGAAGACTGATGAACCGTCCATGACTAGGCGGCGGTTTGCAATTCGGCTGTCAGATCCCGTGGCGCAAGCAGATCCCCGAGTCCAATCCGACGAAGAAGCTCAGCGCGGACACGGTCCGAGACGACATTGACGACTTCCGCTCCATCCTGTGTCGGGTCATAGTGCACACGGAACGGTCGCTTGCCAAAGGGGGTGTCGACCACTTTGACGATGGCGTCCGCGACCCCCTCGACATTCGCATCCGGAGGCACGATGGAAGCGAAGCCCTTGAGCACGTCGTCCGCGAAACCTTTGTAAGGACCCGCTTCGTATTCGGCGGCTCGCGCTTTGTCGGCGGGCGACCCGGCATGCGCGAAGTGATTCGTGCCACCGGTGAAGGCGCCAGGAACAATGATTGTGGTCTCGATACCCCAACGCGTCAGTTCACGCGCATAAACTACGGCCAAGGCATCCATTCCGGCCTTCGCCGCGAAGTACGGCGCCAGATATGGCGGTGTTCCGCCTGCGGAGCTGCTGCTCGACACCCAAACTACGAGGCCTCTTCGTTGCTTTCGCAACTGAGGCAACGCGGCCCGGTTGACGCGTTGGGTGCTAAGCACATTGACGTCGTATAACTCAGCGAGTTGTTCCGGTGTGAACGCTTCAGCGGGACCAAAGACCATGTGGCCGGCGTTGTGAATCACGACATCCAATCTTTTGTTGTCGGCGATAATCTTTTGAATAGCAGCATCAGCTGATGCCTGCGACGCAACGTCCAGTTCAATGGTGCGTAGATCCACATTGTTATCTTTGGCGAATTTTTTCGCCTCTTCGACCTGTGGCGCATTGCGGCCCTTAGTCTCGCGTATGCTCGCATAGACAGTGTGACCTGCCTTTGCTAAAGCGCGCGCAGTTAAAGCGCCAAAACCACTCGATGCGCCAGTAATAACGATAATGTTCTTCATATGTTTGTTCATTTCTGGTTTGGATTTGGGTTGCAGCAAAATCAAGATTCGGAAAAACGTCAGGCAAAACCGCCATTGGCTCGCAGAACCTGTGCGTTTATCCATTCGCCGTCAGGGCCGGCGAGGAATGACACGACACCAGCGATGTCTTCCGCCTGGCCTAATCGTTCTAGCGGAGGAAGTTTTTTGAATTCTTCGATCTGCGCCTGAGTCTTTCCCTTTAGAAACAACTCGGTAGGAATCGGACCGGGCGCGACGGCGTTAACCGTTATGTTTCGGCCTCGCAATTCATTGGCAAGAACCCGCACCAAACCTTCCACGCCCGCTTTGGAAGCGATGTAAGGACCATAGGTCGGAAAGGACTTTGCAATGACGCTGCTGGAGAAAGCGATGATGCGCCCCCCTGCGGGAACGTGCTGTGCCGCTTGTCCCAACACCAGAAAAGTTCCGCGCAAATTGGTCGCGATTACTTTGTCGAAAGTCTCGACATTGCCTCCAGAGATTGGAAGCAGGGGCATAATTCCGGCCGAGTGCACGACTACGTCGACCTTGTCAAAAGCTTCGAGCGTCTGTTTGAAAAGGTTTTCAACATCCGCGGCCTTCGCCACGTCCGCCTGCACGGGGACGGCCTTTCCGCCGGCGTTGTTGATTTCGTCTACGACTGATTCAGCTTTAGCCGGATTGCCAGCATAGTGCACGCAGATGGCAAAGCCATCCTTGGCCAACCTTTTTGCCACCACGCGTCCGATTCCGCCAGACGCACCAGTTACAATGGCACTTTTTGTTACTGTTGTTTTCATTATCCAAAAAATACATTGTGCTTACTATTCTAAAAATGCATTGTTTGAATACTTACTATGCGTGAAGTGCATTTACGAAATGTTGACCTGAATCTGTTACCCGCGCTTTATGCGCTGCTGGAGGAACGGCACGTAAGCCACGCCGCGAAACGCTCCTTCCTAAGTCAACCCGCGATGAGCCGAGCACTGGACCGGCTACGCGAAACTTTCGGAGATCCTCTCCTTGTTCGCACAGGACGCGTTTATGAGAGGACGCCGCGCGGGGAACGTGTGTTGCGCGAACTGGAATCGATCATGGGCCGGCTCGCCGCGATGGTGCAAGGGGAGGAATTCTCTCCCGCCCGAAGCCAGGAACGTTTTCGCGTGGCCATGACGGATCACGGGTCCACCATTCTGCTGCCAACTCTTCTCGAGCGCGTACGGAAGGCGGCTCCTCATGCCACACTGGAGGTGTCCGCCTGGCGCACTCGAGCGTACGACGACGTTGTCGCAGGCCGAATCGATCTCGCTCTCAGCGCAGAAGCAGTGCCTCCAACTTTGGAGAGCGAACTGATTTTTAATTTGGACTTTGTCTGTCTGCTCGGGTCCGCCCAGCCCGTTCGGACGCGTCGATTCACACTCAGACAATATCTGCTCCTCGCAGGTTGGCAAAGAGCACCGGGCCGCTGGCTGGTCTGCGCGTGGTAGAACCGCCACGCGAGATCAAAGGTTTTCCGTATTTCATGGCTTGGCATTCGCGTCTCAGCACCGAGCCGGCGCACGCATGGTTTCGAGATCAGTTGCGAATCGTTGCTGGAAGTATCCGAATGAAATAACGCCGCGAAACATGCCTGGAAGTGCGCGTGCTACTTCATTGCGAGTGCGCAGATTCTATCCTTTTGGATCGTAAAGCGATAATCGAGTGTGATCCGGCTTCCATCGAATGTTCCAGACACGCACGTTATCCGAGATCATTAGTCAATGGCCGCTCGCTCCGCAATTGGTAATCGAAATTTTCTCGATCTTGAGTTGTCGAAAAAAGCATCGAAACTTATGCAAAGCAGCCCATCTCGGAATCGCAATTCCGACACCGGTGGATTTTGTTAAGCGAATGTTAAATGTTTAGACCCGACTCCATTTTCCCCCATCGGTCAAGATGACGCTGCCAGTAATTCAGGCTACTTCATGACCACGATCAACCGCGTCGCTTTCGTAGGAGATTACATGCCCAGGCAATGTGGTATAGCGACGTTTACGACAGACATTTGCGAGGCGGTTGCAGCCGCGTACCCGCATTGCGAATGCATCGTGGGAGCAGTTAACGATCGCCCTGAAGGTTACGATTACTCGACACGTATCCGTTTTGAGATCGATGAAAAGGAGATCGACTCATACCGGCGCGCGGCGGATTTCTTAAACATTAACAACGTCGAGGTCGTTTCTGTCCAACACGAGTTTGGCATCTACGGCGGCCCGGCCGGAAGTCACTTGCTAGCTTTGCTGCGCGACGTGCACATGCCAGTAGTGACGACGCTGCACACTGTGCTGCGCGAACCTAACGAGTCGCAAAGATTCGTCATGGAGCAGCTCAATGCGTTTTCGAATCGTTTTATCGTGATGGCTGAACGTGGCCGTGGATTGTTGAAAGAAGTCTATGGCGTCTCGCCCGAGAAGATCGATCTCATCCCGCACGGCGTGCCTGACGTGCAGTTCATCGACCCGACCTTCCACAAGGATCAGTTCGGCGTGGAAGGTAAGACGATGTTGCTTACCTTTGGACTTCTTTCGCCTAACAAAGGCATTGAGTATGTAATCGAGGCGTTACCGGCAATTCTCAAGGAGCACCCGAATGTCGTTTACATTGTCCTTGGCGCGACGCATCCCAATCTTCTTTTGCGGGAAGGCGAGTCTTATCGATTAAAGCTTGAGCGGCTGGCTGAAGATCGAGGCGTTACCGGCAATGTTATTTTCTACAATCGCTTCGTGACGCTGCAGGAACTTACCGACTTTATCGGTGCGGCCGACATTTATGTCACTCCGTATCTTAACGAAGCGCAAATCACTTCCGGCACTCTGGCTTATGCTTTCGGCGCAGGTAAGGCGGTGATTTCCACTCGTTATCTCTACGCGCAGGAGTTACTCGCGGAGGAGCGTGGCATTCTGGTGCCCTTTCGCGACAGCAATGCTATTGCCGAAGGAGTAACTCGGCTCCTATCCAATCCTGCACTGATGGCGGGAATGCGAAAACGTGCATGGAAACTCGGACGCGAAATGATCTGGCAGGTGGTAGCTGCTCGTTACATGGAAAGCTTTCAGCGCGCGCGCGTGCGTTTGACTGTTCCGCCGCGCAAAGCCTTTGCCGTTAGAACCCTGGAAAATCGCCCCTATGAACTTCCGCCGCTAAAACTCGATCACCTTTTCCGGATGACTGACGACACCGGAATTTTCCAGCACGCTATTTTCAATGTGCCGAATTATCGCGAAGGGTATTGCACCGATGACAATGCACGCGCCTTTATCCTGACTTTGCTGCTTCCGGAGATGACGAGTCGTGTGGCGCAACGGGACGTCGAACGCCTGGCCAGCATTTATCTTTCGTTCTTATGGGATGCGTTCAATCAGGAAACGAAGCGTTTTCGGAATTTTATGAGTCATCGCCGGGAATGGCTGGAAGAGGTCGGTTCGGAGGACAGTCACGCACGAGCGCTTTGGGCTGTGGGAATGGCGCTTGGCCGATCAAGAAATGACGGTCATCGGAATCTTTGCGCCCTCTTATTCCAACGGGGTTTGCCGGTCGTAGAGCAGTTCACTTCGCCGCGCGCCTGGGCCTTCGTCCTGCTCGCAATGCAGGAATATCTGCGCAGCTTCTCCGGCGACCGGATGGTGAATCAGTTGCGTGACCTGCTCACCACGCGACTGCTCGAGTTGTTTCAAGCTAACAGTTCGAAGGAATGGCAATGGTTCGAGACGATCGCTACCTACGACAACGCAAAGCTTTCGCATGCGATGATCCTGAGTGGTCATTGGACTTCGCGTGGCGAGGTATTTCAGGCAGGTTTGCAGTCGCTGCGCTGGCTGGTGGATACGCAAAGAGCGAAGGCCGGACATTTCGCGCCGATTGGCTCCAACGGTTTTTGGAAGCGCGGCGGCAAACGCGCGCGCTTCGATCAACAGCCGGTGGAAGCCTATGCTACCATCTCGGCCTGTCTCGAGGCTTTTGCTCTCACGCATGACGAATACTGGAAGCGCGCATTGCGACGCTGTTTCGAGTGGTTCCTTGGTCGGAACGACCTCGGCGAATCGCTCTACGATTCCAGCACCGGAGGATGTCGTGACGCTTTGCATCAGGATCGCGTGAGCCAGAATCAGGGAGCAGAATCAAGTCTCGCGTTTTACTTATCCCTCGCGGACCTGACGCAGGCGGAAACCGCACCTGACTTAAAGATCCCCAGTCACAAAGTCGGATGAAACTTCATCCGACGGGTGTCCTTCTCTGGCCCGACAACAAACGCGTTGTCGTGCGTCCATTCATCTCGATGGATCCCACGCGTGTCCAGCATATCATCGCGCGTGCTCTAGCGCTTAGCGAGCAGGAAACCGAAAAGCAGCTTTCGTTACTTAGAGCGGATTTCAGCGAGAGACATGTCGATCTAAATAAAAGTTGGCTGCGGCATTTCGAAAAAGTGCGCGCGCAGATCCCAGACGACGAGCCGATTTCCGAACCACGGCGGTTATTCATCGGCGCGCTGTTCTCCGGTGAGTATGCACTCGAATCGGCGGCCTTGTTCAACCCTTCGATTGTGCCGCACCCTGACCAGACTGGTCTGAGTCCGGGCGATCTCCGTTTTATCCTAAGCCTGCGCGCGACCGGTGAAGGACATATCTCGTCGATCGAGTTCCGAACCGGAGTCATCCATCGTGATCACTCAATACAGATCAAGAAGACGACGCCTTTT
>QHQO01000098.1 GCA_003221195.1 Verrucomicrobiota bacterium | reverse complement strand
CCCGCGGCGATCTTCGGATCAATCCGCTGTGGGACCCGCTGCGCAAGGATTCGCGCTTTCAGAAACTGGTTGCGGAGGAGCAGCGTTAGCCTGTCATGACCCCTCATGTTCAATCGCGAGCGCACGACGGAAAGCGACCGACTTCGCTGCCTCGGTCGCTATTTTCCGAATCTGGCCTATAGTCTTGGATGTCTAAACGGTCTGGTATCTCTTTCACACGCCGCGCGCCCGACAACATTACCGAAGAGTTGGTCGCTGTGCTTTCGTCGAAGGCCGCTTTCGAATTCAAGCCGTTATTTGAAATTGTCCTGCTCAATCTGCGGGAGCGAAACGCAGCCAGTGGCGGCGAAGAGATGCTGCGCCTGCGCGCTTACGAAAAGCTTCAGGGCCTTGTCAACCAGGGCGCGGTCAATCGGACAGTCACAGGGGCTACGAAGAAATACAAAGGCGTCGGTCCACGGATGGTGGTACTGCGCGCTGAGATGAAAGCGTTGCGCGCCGCCTGCAACGAACGCGCTCGCGCCAAGGCTGCTGCGGCGGGCTAACTCCGCTTGAGCAGCTACAACGCATGGCGGCGAAGTTTTCGTTAAACGCAGGAAAGAACTCTGCGTTAAATGGAGCCGAAGGATCAGCGACATAGAATGCGTCGCGATCGGAATCGCAAGCACAGGGCAGTGCGAGTAATCAAGGTAAAGTTTGGGAACGAGCGAGTTCACTGACGCGCCACGAGCAACGGCAGTCCAATTGAAGCCGCTCCTGCGCGATGCGACTTGATTTGCAGCTAGGCAAAAGCGGCTAACGACCGTGCTACGCGTCGCAAATCATCGAGCAGTAGCTCCATGTCGCGCAAAGTGGTCCGATAATTGAGCACGCACCCGCGCAGAGCGAAGCGACCGCCGAGCGTGGCATTCGAGAGATACGAACTGCCATCTCGTTGCAGTGCAATCAAGAGGCGTTCATTAAATGCATCGATCGCCTGTGGCGATCCATTCCTGAGCTGCGCCGGCACGTGACGAAAGCAGAAGATCGACAATTCGATCGGCGCGACCATCTCGAAGTCATTGCTGGCTCGGACCATCGACTCCAAGTGGCGCGCACAAGCAAGATTGCTTTCAATCGCCTCGCCCAAGTAATCGAGGCCAACGCCTTTTAACAACATCCATACTTTAAGAGCCCGGAAACGCCGCGATAGCTCCGGGCCATAATCCCAGAATGCGAACGCCTCGTCTGCCTGTTGCCCAATGATCCGAGTATATTCGGCCTCATGGGCAAAAGCGGCGCGCGCGATCTCTGGCTCGCGATAAATCACGCAGCCAACATCCACCGGCAGATAAAGCCATTTGTGAGGATCAAGCGCGATCGAATCCGCCCGCTCAATCCCTGCGAACAATTTTTTCGCCGATTCCGCGAGAACGGCAAAAGCGCCATAACTTCCATCTACATGCATCCAGAGTTGGAAGCGATCCGCAATCTCTCGAATCTCCGCTAACGGGTCGACCGCGCCAGTGTTCACGGTTCCGGCATTAGCAACCACGCAGAATGGAAGGTAGCCCGCCTCCAGGTCAGCGGTAATTTTTGCTACGAGATCGTCCACGCGGATTTTGAAGCGCTCGTCGACAGCGACGAGGCGCACATTCTCTCGCCCGATTCCCAAAAGCGCTGCTGCCTTGGAGATGGAAAAATGCGTCTCGGTCGACGCGTAAATGCGCAAGCGACCTGACGAATCATATTTCGTCTGCCGCGCCGCGGCGAGCGCGGCCAAATTGGCCATCGACCCACCGCTGACAAAAAGCCCACCGGCTTCGGCTTTGAATCCAAGAATTTGCCGGATCCAATCGATCGTCAGACGCTCGAGCTCCACCGGCGCCGGCGCCGAACGCCACACCGTGAGATTCGCGTTTAAGGTCGAGGCGAGCAGATCGGCAAACGCGCCGAGCGGAGTACCAGGCGATTGCACATACCCAAACATGCGGGGATGCGCGTTCTGCCGGCTAAACGGGACAATGGCCTCGCGAAAAAACTTCAATAGTTCGTCAAAATCGCTTCCGTCGATCGGAAGCGCGGGATCGAGCCGTTTGCGAATCGCGCGTGAAACCATGTGACGATACACCCCGCGATCGCGGAGATCGCCGAGATAATCGGCCATGAATTGGGTGACGGAATTGCTCCAACTACAAATTTCATCGGCAGACGGATCAAGCATTGCGACGTAGTATGCGTCGCGCCGATGGCGTTGTCAGCTTTCGCACAGAGTCGGTGACCCGCTGCGCATCCGGACGAAATTGAAGTTCACACGAAGAATAGGAATCGACGACATCTTTTGAATACGACCCTGTAGCGCGCGTAACGCCACGCCAGTCGAAGACTTGCCGTCGAGAGTTCCGGAACACGCGATGTACACGTCGGAGTTCGGACTAAGGCCGCAAAATAATCTTCCCGTCCACGTGTCCGCTCGCCGAGAGTTGGTGCGCCTTCTTCACTTCCGCCAGCGGCAACACCTTTGCGACGCGCACCTTCAATTTCCCGGTCTCGACTAGACGATTGATCTCCGCGAGTTGATCAGGCTTCGGCGTCACCATCACCATCGCCCCTTTTACCCCGAACTGCTTTGCCTTTTCCTCTGACGGCGGGTTAACCGTGCTCACAAGAACTCCGCCGCGCTTGAGCGTTCGAAACGCGCCGTCCTGCGTCTCGCTACCCACGGTGTCGAACACCACGTCCACGTCGCTCACCTCCTCTTCAAATTTTCCCTTTTTATAATCGATGAACTCATCCGCCCCGAGCCCTCGCACAAACTCTTCGTTACGGCCCGACCCGGTCCCAATCACGTGAGCACCTATCACGTTCGCCAACTGCACCGCCATCGAACCGACCGCGCCCGACGCTCCCGTGATCAGGATGCGCTGGCCGCTCGTTAGCTTGCCGTGATCGAAAATTCCCTGCGACGCCGTTAACGCGCCCACTGGCACCGCCGCCGCCGCATCGAAATTAATCTGCTTCGGCTTGCGCACGAATTCGCTGGCTGGCGCTGCCACATATTCCGCGTAACCGCCGCTGTACGCGCCGAGATAACCATAGACGTCATGGCCCGGTGAAAAGTCCTCCACATTGTCGCCAACTGTCTCCACAGTCCCTGCCACTTCGCATCCAAGAATCAGCGGCGGCTTCAACCCAAACATCTCACCGAGTCCCTCGCGGATTTTCCAGTCCACAGGATTCACCGCCGCCGCCTTCACCTTCACCAGCACCTGGCCGGCACCCGGCTTCGGCCGATCCACGTCAGCGATTTCAACCACTTCTTCGTTTCCATAACGCTCGATCCGCACTGCTTTCATGGTTTTTTCTCCCTTTTGTTTCGGCTTAATCAGCCTTTCTCAACACGATTACAGTTTCGCGAACGGTCAAACGACAATTCTGCGACAACCCGCGACAGAGGCGCAAATAATTAACCGAAAGATTTCGCCAGAATCGGCGAACTATAATTAATGGCCCATCAATCCGAGACTGCGATTGATCCGCGATTTAGCGACCGCAAGCGTCAGCCAGGGCTCGATCTGCTCCGCGCGCTCGCAATTATCGTCGTTGTCGTTTATCACGCTGCGCTTTTCGGATTCAAATTGCCCGGCCGAATCGATCGTTTCGGTTGGATCGGTGTCGATCTTTTCTTTGTCCTTAGCGGTTATTTGATCGGTGGCCAATTGCTCGCGCCGCTTGCGCGCGATCAGCGCATCAGTCTCGGCCGGTTCTTCACACGCCGCGCGTTGCGAATCATGCCGGCCTACTTCGTCGTGCTTGCTATTTATTTTTTGTTGCCGTCGTGGCGCGAATATTCCGAGATGTCGCAGCCGCTCTGGAAATTTCTGTTGTCGGTGCAAAACATCGCGCTCCATGGCGGAACCGCTTTCTCACATGCCTGGTCTCTCGCGGTCGAGGACCAATTCTATCTTGCTCTACCTTTTCTCTTGCTCTTTCTCTTTCGGCGTCCACGCGCGGCCATCATCATCCCATGCCTGATCGTTTTTGGCGGCATCGGCTTACGCGCTCTTCTGGCTGCACAGAATCCATCAGTTAATGGCGGCGGCGTGTCATTTCGCGGATTTCAAGCGTGGATCTATTATCCAACCTGGACCCGGCTAGATCCGCTTGTGTTCGGCGTCGTTCTGGCCGCGATCGAAAAATTTCGACCGACTTGGTGGCAACGCGTGATGAACTGCGCGCCCTGGCTTTGGCTCCCCGCGCTCGGGCTAATTGCTTGCGCGTTATATCTCGGCGAAACCGAAACCCTCACTGTTGTTGCCTGTGTCTGGCAATTCCCACTCATCGCTATCGGCATGGCCGCGCTTCTTGTTTGTGCCGTCAGTCCGCGGCTACCGCTCTGTCGAATTGCGATTCCCGGCGCCGCTTTTATCGCCAGCATCGCATATAGCGCCTATCTGATTCAAAAACTTGCTATTAACGGGGTCGAACAATTCTGTTCGTCTCACAACATCCAGGAGACATCTGCGCTAGCTCTTATCGGGGTCGAGATTGCTGTCTATGCCGCCGCGACGCTCTTATTCTTCGCAGTCGAGCGACCATTCCTCCAATTGCGACGTCGTCTCGCGCCGAGGAAGTATGCATTGCCCAAATAATCGGAGTCGCCCACGGTACGAGGCTTTGTGATGCATAAGGTCACCTGTGTGATGTTTAAGAAGGACTCCACGTCGCAATCCCGGTCTGTGAACGATCACCTATCACTGATCACCAGTCACAATTCTTCGAAGAGGGGTCTCGCCAAACGCTACTCAGCTTTGGTTTCATTGACCTCGACGATTTGGAGATCGTCGCCGGTCGGTTCCAGAACAAGTGTTTTGTTGATCGTGCCGGTCGAATACGTGGCGCCGTTACGCAGCTCGTATCGGAGCGGAAACGTCACCCGTACACGCTTCCGGTGCTGCGGCTCGATTATGATATTGCCGGCGAACCAAAAGTGCCGTTCCGGCCAGTGTGCCGCGTAATCCTGTAAATCGTTGCGGATTTTTTCGCGATCAACCACGCCCTGGTCGTAGTACTTAACGCGATCCGCAAAGAAATCCGCTTCCGATCCGACGTGCGGGTCCAGTCCGGCGAGCACAAATGCACCGACATAATCGCGCAGCCGTTCCGTGCTGATGTCACCATCACGCGAAGAACCGGCGACTGGAGCCGGCGGCGCTGACGCCGGTTCCGTGGTGTCCGCCGACGTTTGCGCTGGAGCCGCCGCTGCTGACGCTGGTTCCGCGCCGGAAATCGGCGCAGCACGGGACGGCGAATCTGCGGATTGCGTTGCAAGTTCCGATGTCGCTGGAGTCGCAACCGGACTGCTTTGTGCTGGTTCTGCCTCCGAGTCCGCGCGATCGGTGCGCGCCGAGGATTTCTCACGCGCGTTCGTTGATGTTGTTTGCCTCTCGCGTCTTCGCAACCGACGCCACGTCTCTGAACTCTGCCCGGGAGCAGCTGCGCTCGTGGCCACCGCCGGCTTCGCGCCCAACGCGTCGCTCGTGTCGACGTCGAGCTGCCCGGTAACCGCCAGTCCTTTGCGAACCTGGTAACGCGTCAGCGCCGCAGCCAGCTCGCTGCTATATGCGCCGTCGATCTCGCCTGAATAAAAACCGCCGTCGCGCAATTTTTCCTGCACCGTCCGCACATTGTCGTCGGCGCAAATCGATCCAGCGAAAGCAAGACCTAGGCTGAGGGCAAACAGAAGAATACGACCATTCCACATACATAATTAAATCGAACGTCACGCCTTGAAACTCCTTCTTACTTTTTCGTTGAAACTCGCTCGCTACCCGCGTTGAGGTGGACCGTTACATCGCCTGGCCCGGGCAAGGCCTCTCTTATTAGATGGCGAGGTCGCAATTGTGCGTGCCCGCGAAAAGGCGGAGAAAACGCTCGGAGCGAAATTCAACATCCGCGCGTTCCACGATGCCGTGCTGTTGTCACGGCGCGGATCGACCGCTTCATCGCCGAAGGCGGTAAAGGCCCTTATCCGGATATGGAGTGAGCAGGTCTCGGGGCCGTTGTAGAGGCGCTCACTGGGCCGGCGCCTGTTCGATTGGTCGTTGCGAACGGTTCAACGAGATTGCTTTGACGATGATAGCCCCTCACCTCAATCCTCTCCCTGAGGGAGAGGAGAACGTGAAGCGCCAGGTGAGCGTAAAATAAGTCCATACCTCGGGCCGATAAAAGGACGACGCAAAACGCCAGAAGAAGTAACACGTGAAATCCGCAGAGCGGCGTCCCAATAACGGCATAAGGCGGCGAGCTGCATATTCTGATATGATTCGATTAAATCGACCTTGGCCGGCACGTGGTTGGGTAGGGCTGCTGTTGATAGCCGTTTGCTGGCCGCTCAACTGGATGCTCCACGGCCTGCGGACCTCCGTTCTATTCTTCCCGCTCTGGCTCGGATATATTTTTGTCGTCGACGCTTTCGTCTGGAGACGCGCTGGCAATTCCCTCTGGTCGCGTTCACGAAAAAGATTTGTGCTGCTCTTTTGTTTTTCGGCACCGGTCTGGTGGTTGTTTGAGCTGATCAATCTACGCACCGCCAACTGGCAATATCTTGGGCGCGAGCTGTTCAGTCCGGTTGAATTCAATCTGCTTTGCACAATCTCGTTCTCGACTGTCGTTCCGGCAGTATTTGAAACCGCGGAGCTGATCCAGAGCTTTCATTGGACACAAAAGTTCAGGTCCGGCCCACGTGTGCCTGCGACGCCAGGAGTTTTTGCCGTTTTATTTGTCTTCGGCCTCGGCATGCTGACGACGCTGCTTGCCTGGCCGAAACTCTTTTATCCTTTCACCTGGATCTCGCTCGTTTTAATTTGCGAGCCGATTAACTACTGGAGACGCCAGCCGCATTTTCTACAGAACCTGCGCGACGGCGACTGGCGTATCGTCGTTTGTCTCGCACTTGGCGCGCTGATATGCGGCTTCTTCTGGGAGCTGTGGAACTATTATTCATTCCCCAAATGGATTTATCACATCCCAGGCGCGGAATTTTTGCGAATTTTCGAGATGCCTCTGCTTGGGTATGGCGGTTATATCCCATTCGCACTGGAGCTTTACGCGCTAAAGAACCTTCTCTGGCCCAACGGCCCGCGGCTCGAGCAAGAATTTCGCTAACACACTGGCTGCGGAGCTTGGCTCGGTACCGCTGCCCGTTGTCAGGGCGCGGATCGACCGCTTCATTGCCGAAGGCGGCAAAGGCCTTACCCCGGATATGCAGTGATTAGGTAACTGTAGCCGGCGGCGCTGACGCCGGAAAACTTGGGAACCATGGGAACCATGCGTGTTTCGCGCGCGTCAGATGGATGAGGAGACGACGGCATTCTTCTTAGAACCTTAGAGTTCATCAAAACTTGGATTTCGCCAAAGATGATGCTTGCCTTGCCGTGGCGCCACTTCCTCAAGACCGCTGCTGCAACGGAACCAACGTGGCAAGATCCACAGCAGATGTAGGCGAAGCCGTCTTATCGATAAGCTCTTCGGCCGCCGCTTTCAGTTCCGTCCATCGCGACCACGGATAGGCGGGCGCAAGGACGATGTGGCGAAGTATGCTGCGCCACTCCACCAGAGCCCGTTCGATGTCGCCGTGACGCAACAGTTCGTTGGTTAGCTTGTGCTTGGAGCGCGGATCAGCCACCAGCGCGCGCACCACTTCCGATGCGCCGGCGCCGTAATTCACCGGCACGCCCATGGCGAGGTAGCCTGGATAATCGGCGCGGCTGTAAATCCGCTGACACAAAATGCCGAGCCGCCCTCCCATCGGCGCGTCCTCGCCGGCGAAGCGCGGACCGGCGCGAATATTGGCCAGATCGAAAACCAATTCGTCGATCGGATACGTTTCGTCTTCGAGCGCGACCGCCACCGCCAGACCTTCGCCGCCGTGGAAAAATGAGAAGATCATTCCTCGCCTCGTCGGTGTGCCGTCAGGTTCAACCAGTCCAAGATGTCGCCACGCGTACGTCGGCGAGTGCACGATCGCAACGGTTTTATCGTGCTCCAACTGATCGCACGTTCGACAAACGTCCGGCAGATTCTTGCGCTCCGGCGGATCGATTAACGCCTTGCCAGCCGAATCGATGTGAGCGTTCACCGGCACATCGGCGTAATCGAGCCGGAGCGAGAGCAGATTTCCGCGCATGATCCAGTCGACGATTGTGCCCGGCTTCACCAGCTCAACGAGCTGTGGCCGGATCTCAGTTTCAAATTGTGCATGGGTAAAAATTCCGCGCCGCGCAGCCAAATCTTTAATTGGACATTCGGCGCGCCGCCCCGAGAGTTTTTCGGGGCTGGACGTCAGCTGCCCGTGCGGCTCGCACCGTTCGGCGTTTTCTTTTCTCAGTGCTTTCTTCAGCCATTTTACCAATGCCACCTCTCCGGAAGCCAGCACCGTCGCGACCGGCAACTCGCGCCCGTAATGGTTCTGCTCGCGCAGCCGGCAGAGATTTCCCGTGCCGACCCCGTTGAGCATATGCGGCACGGTCAGCGCCCGCCGCCACCGATCGTTTTCGCGCACAAAAGCGCGACCCAGCATCACGCTTTCTGCCGCCGGTTTCGGTTCCCATTCTTCGAGAACGTTCAGCATCTCGATCATTCCGCGCCGGACGAACCGCGCGCGCTCATCGGTCACCCAAAATCCACACGGCCGCGGCCCGCTTTCGAGTGAGTGTTCGACGCCGAGCGGCACGCGTTGCACGCTGAACAATGACTCGGTCAGTTGCACCGCCGCCGCGAACGGTTGTTCTCCGCGCTGTGTGGCCGCATGCATCACACTGATCAGACTGGGCCAATCTACCTGGGCTACGCGTCTCAGCTGGCGCGCTTTTGCGTCGCTCAACCGGGGCAGATCGTTCGTGTAAAGCGCGTGACCGACTTCATCGAGACCACGGCGGCCGGCGCGCCCAAACATCTGGAGAAGCTCGTCCGCTTCGACCTGGCGCTCGAAATTGCCGGCAAAATAACGTCGATCGGTCACGATCACCGAGCGCATCGAAAAATTGATCCCGGCGGCAAGCCCCATCGTCGCGACGACGACATTGAGTTGTCCCGCTTTGGCGAGCGATTCCACCACGCCGGCGCGTGCGGCGTAACTGAGTCCGCTGTGATGATACGCCACACGATTCCGCAAGAGTTTCGTCAGGCTCTTCCCCGCGGTTGCTTCCTGGGCGGGGGTCAATCGCAGCGGATCGCGCACCGGCAGGGCCGCCGCGATGGCTTGCGCGATCTGTTCGGCAGCAGCGCGACGCGGCGCGAACACCAACACCGGAGCGAGGTCCGCGCGCATGGCGCGGCCAATCATGCGCGGCCAGAAATTGCGCGACTGAACAAACTGGGAATCGGACAAATTTCCGAGATCAGTTTCCTCCAGCGGCACCGGTCGCGTCTTATGTTCGATGAGGACGGCGTGACGGCCGATGCGTTGCAGCCAGGCGACTACATCGCGCGGGTTGGCCACGCTCCCGCTCAAAAAGAGCAACTGTGTTGCTTTCGGTGCGAGAGCGACGGCGAGCTCGTAATGCACGCCGCGCATCGGATCGCCCAGCATTTGAAATTCATCCATGACCAGGAGACCCGGGCCTTCGCCGCGGAGAAACCGCCCGCGCTGTGTCTCGAGCGTCGCGACCACAACCTTCGCGTCGAGATTTAGCGCGACGTCACCCGTGGATATGCCGACATCCCACCCGCGCACGCGCCATTCCGACAATTTATCGTTAGCGAGTGCGCGGGTCGGGACGGTGAACACCGCCTGAGTTTTCAGGTTCGGATAAAGCAGCTCGAAGATGTAAGTCTTGCCCGATCCTGTCGGCGCCTGCACCACCACGTCTTTTCCCTGTTGCAACGCCCGCACTCCCTCCTGTTGCCACAGATCGGGAATAACCAACCCCGGCCCAAACCCTGGAGTCATTCTTGGAAGATGTTTGCAGTGTGGCCTGCTTGCAATGGAGCTGATGGGATCAGCGACATAGAACACGTCGCGATTTGGGATCGCGCAGGTAGACGGCAACGCAGCCAGGGTAGCTGGCGCAAGCACTGGGAAGTGCGAGTGATCAAGGTAAAGTGACGAGGGTAGGAGCGAGCGAGTGCGGGCAGCGAGCAAGTTTCAATCGGGATAGGGATCTGGCGGACGAACCGCACTGGTGGTGTTTGGTTTCGCAACGCCTGCGGCCTTGCTGATAGGAACACCATCATGGAAGTCGACGCTTTTGCTCGCTCCCGTTTTGATCTACTATGTGCTCATGAAGTTGCGGCTGGTTGTCGAACACGATTCAGAAACGAAGCGTTGGGCGGCATTTTTCCCCGAATTACCCGGTTGCGCCTCCGCAGGCGACACAGAGGACGAAGCGATCCAAAACGCAAAGGAAGCTCTTGAACTTTGGTTTGAGCCGGCGCCGGTCGATTTGCCTGCCGGCGCAAAAGTCTTGGAAGTTGCGCTCACGTGAGCGAGCGCTTCCCTGTTTGCACAGCCCAACACGTCATTCGCGTCTTGCGTAAGCATGGTTTTGCGCTGGTAAGCCAAAAAGGAAGCCACCAAAAGTGGCGTCATCTAAATGGCCGCCAGGTAATCGTCGCTATGCACGGGAGCAAGCCGATTCCGATCGGCACCTTGAAAAGCATCATCGAAGGAGCCGGCTTAACTGCCAAACATTTCTGCTGAAACAAATTCGCGGCCTCGCTGACGAACGCCGTGATCTGTGTTTAAAGGCTCAGGTGCCGCAAGTGGCTAATTCACCCCGGCGATTTGAATCTATCATAAGCGGCTTACGATGGATGGTTCGTGCCATTGTTAAGAGACAATGACGCGAGCTGCAAAGCGAGTGCGCGAATGGAGCTGATGGGATCAGCAACATAGAACACGTCCCGAGCGAGGGAATGGAGCTTTTGGGGAAAGCGACATAGAAGGCAAAGCCGCGCTGGGTAGCGGCGAGTGAGCTGGGAAGCGAACGAGTTTCAATCGCGCGGGTAGACGGCAACGCAGCTGGGGTAGCTGGCACAAGCACGGGCAGTGCGAGTGATCAACGTAAAGCGACGAGGGTAGAAGCGAGTGAGCGCGGGCAGGGAACGAGTTTCAATCGACCGCTTCATCGCCGAAAACGGCAGAGGTCCTTACCCGGATATGGAGTGAGCAGGCAGCTCTAACCGGCGGCGCTGACGCCGGTTCTTCCACTAGTCAGCCGGAAGAAACAGATCAGCCTACATATCCATGGTCGCGCTCGTAGGCCCGAATTGCTCTCCGAGTCGCGGGTCCCATGATTCCGTCGATAGCGCCATGGTAATAGCCCGCGCTAGCGAGCCGGCTCTGTAGTTGAGCCACTCTAGACCCACTGCTATCGCTGTATCCATAACCGGAACCGTAGTTATAGCCGTAGTATCCGTACGGGTAGCCCCAACCCCAACCCGACCAAGGACCCCAGCCCCAACCCCACCACCATGGAAAGCCGAAGTCGCCGATAAAGACGACGTTGTTAAAGTGGTTGAAGTGGTTGAAATGATGGAATCGATGATTCCGAACGAAGCGGCCATCATTGAATCGGTTGAAACGCCCGAACCGATCATTTCGATTGAAGTCTCGGTTGCCAAAGCGTCGGAAGCCCGCTGGTGAATTCATCATTGGACCGCGGTGCATTGGCATGCGTCCCATCGAATGTGACATCGGAGGGCCGCGCATTCCCATTCGGGGCATCGAACCACCGTGCCCTCTCATCTGCGCCGTCGCAGTCGATGCTGCGAAAACGCATACTGCTACGCAACCAAGGAGAATAATTTTTTTCGAGTTCATAACTTTGTTCCCTTTCTAAAAAATTGAACCCGTCAGGATTTGAAAGTATCGCCTTTGCCGCATTTGGATGGTAACGCCGTCGTTACCATTCTGATGCGGTGCTCGAGCCTGGCTCGGTGCCGTTGCCCGTTGTCACCGCACGGATCGACCCTTTCATCGCCGAAGGCGGCAAAGGCCCTTACCCGGATATGGAAGTGAGCAGGTCTCGGTTAGCTGATTGTCGATCTTGGCGACGCGCTAAATCGCTTGCGTTGTTTTATACAATGGATATCCATTATATATCCATTGTAAAATGGCAGGCCTGATCAAACGACTGACAAAATACGGAAACAGTCTGGCTCTTGTGCTCGACAGGCCCGTCTTGAATCTCCTCGGGATTGATGACGATACTCCGCTTGAAATCACGACGCCGGACGGAAAGTCGCCGGAGTTTGCGCGTGAGGCGATTCTCGCGTTCACTCGCGTTCGAGACCTCGTCGTCGATCCGTTTACTGGCGGCGGCACGGCCGTCGCGGAGGCGATCTCTTTAGGGCGCCGTGCTGCTGGAATCGACATTAGCAGCCTTGCCACGTTTTTGACCCGAGTAAAAACAACGCCGCTTTCTAGTCGCGATGTCGATATGGTTTTAGAGTGGGCGAAACAGTTGCCGCCTGCTGCAAACTTTAACAACATCGGATGTCGTGCGCTTGAGCCTAATGATTTGTCCGTTCGCCACCTAAGTCGCGACGCAGTAATATTCTTTCGGGGGTTGCTCGATCAGATAAGACAGATACCGAATCTTCGTCAACAGCGATTTGTCCGACTAATCCTGTTGGCAACCGGCCAGGCGGCATTGGACTGCAAAATGGATGCGCCGACCCTCGAAAATTTACTAGGTGACTTTCACACAACACTGAGGTCGGCGGTGTCCGAATTCAGAGCTTACTGGCGTGACGTAGCTGCGGCTCACGCTGTGCCGCCATCGCGCCTCACACAATTCCGCAGGATTGTGAACAGGTGTTCGTCCGGCTCCGATGTCGACAAACGGATTCCTCGCGAATGGTTGCCAGCACGGCTGATAGTAACTTCTCCACCGTACCCAGGCGTGCATGTGCTGTATCATCGCTGGCAAATAAGTGGCCGCCGAGAGACTCCGGCGGCGTTTTGGATTACAAATCAACACGATGGAGCCGGCGAGTCCTACTACACGTTCGGACCCCGCCAACAACCTGGCTTGACGCGTTACTTCGCGCAATTGCGCTCAACGTTTACTTCCATTAGAGGTTTTTTGAGTGCGCGCTCTCTGGTGGTGCAGCTGGTGGGATTTTCGAAGCCAGAGTGGCAACTGCCGGTATATCTTAGAACAATGAAAGAGGCGGGATTCGAAGAGCTGATGCCGCTCTGTGATCGAGGGGCGCTTCATCAAAGGCGCGTATGGCGACCGGTTCCGAGCCGACGCTGGTACGCTTGTATAGACCGGGAAGTGCAATCTTCGCGTGAAGTTTTGCTACTGCATAGGCTGGCCGGCTAAGCATCCTCACCTCGCTCGCTGATTTCTTCGAGAGCTTCCTCGCTCAAGCCTGACAGTTGATCGATGACTGGGAGAATGACAGGTGCTATCGCTG
>QHQO01000097.1 GCA_003221195.1 Verrucomicrobiota bacterium | reverse complement strand
CCTGACATATGCAAAGGAATTGGGGATCTCCATTCTGTGGTCGGGAGGCATCACAAGCAGACAAGCATTCGAATTAGCGAAACGGAAGGTTTTTGGGATTTTCAGCACATCGAGTACGGCCGCTAAAATTGCTGTTACTGCCGCATTTGAAGATGATCCACGCCTTGCGGTTGAGAATGAGCCCACGGACTTCGGTGTCCGTCGCATTCATGCGATTATTCAAGGGGGATTCCTAAGTGTAGCGGTCAGCAATCGCGGTAAGGGCCTCGCCAAGTCTATCGCGGACTCGAGCGAGCGGTTGCTTACGGCGGAACAAGATCAAGCACAGTCCTCCGTAGAATTGAATAACCTCAATGGGGAGCTGTTACGTGGATGGCAATTGTTAAGCGAAGTTCGTACTAGGCAGAATACCTCAATTCCAAGCCAGGTAACCGTCCCGGTACCGGCAGATGCAGTGCGTGTCTTCCGAGGAAGGAAGAACGGACGAGTTAAGCGAAGTGTATTCATCGAGAAGCTCCGCACGGTTTTCATGCCTATGACCGTGCAGATGCAAAGGTTGTTTGGACTAACAGCTTACCTCCCCGCTGTCCTACCTGAAACCAAAAGTGAGGGAATGCCGGATGAGATAGCCCTAGTGTTTTATCAAACACAGGAGGCGTACCATGAAGCGAAGCGATGCGTGGGAGGCCGGAGTTATAGTGAACTTCATCAACTCCTCTTTGATATGCCAGCGAGCGCTAGCAGTTTTCCGGAAATGTTCACCGGCGAAGTACAGCCAGACAAGGCATACCACCTGTTTCCGAAGTCGGTTGACTGGCAGATCGGAAGTGCGCGTCTGTATGTCGGCACCCGACGGTCCAAGTTAAAAGCAGCGGGCTTTCTGAAGAGATTGGGCCAGGTCGCAGCTGAGCTTCAGAAGGTTCCTGGGAGCTTAGATGCCGTTATTTTCTGCGCGACCAATGAGTGGCTCGTCTGGTGGGAACATTCTTCCGAGAGCACTCCCGAGCCGAACACAAGATTCAACGCGATCGCAGTTGAATTGTTCTCGCCGGTTGCTCGCCGAGTCCAAGTCCCGGGCAATTTGTTGAGACCCTATGTCGGGCTCACTTTGAATGGTCGAGGCGACTTCCTAAACACTCAGTTTCAGCGAGCATAACAGATCTCCCTTAACGCCTATGAAGACAAAAAGAGTGGAATTGGCTGATAACACAGAAGACGGTCTGTTGCGCGATGCGCGAGTTTATCTGTCAGGGCCGATGGACTTCGTTGCCTCGCGAGCCGCAGAGAAGGCCACTGGTTGGCGCACAAGAATTGGTCAATTCCTTCGCAGACTGGGGGTTATTGTATTTGACCCCTGGGAGAAACCAGAGGTTCGGGCCATGCATGAATACGGCCGCGAAGGGGAAGGGACGACAGACGTCCGGGCGGGATGGACCTACAAGGGCGGAGAAGAGGGTGCCGCGGCTCGCGCACACGTAGCTGAGAGCTTCTGGCCCGCGCTGCATATTGATCTTCGCATGGTGGACACGAGCGACTTCATCATTTGTTACTGCCCGACGAACGTTTACAGTGTCGGCACTCCTCACGAGGTCATCCTAGCGAACGAGCAGCGCAAGCCCGTGCTGTTTGTCAGTCCATACGTCAGTTTCCCGGCGCTTTCACGTCTCAAGGAACATCTAGCGAAGGACGCCAAAGGCACGGCACTGCTCGAAGATCTTGTTACCCAAGTTCCCATCAAGGAGAATAAAAATGCGAGCCCGAGCCTTTGGTATATGCCATTGGTGGGCGGTGAACAATTCTTCGACGGCTTCGGTTTCGATCACTACCGCGAGCGGTTTGGATGGACGGAAATTTCACTCGACAAAAACGAAGAGGATCACCCGCCGCAAAAGCCGCTCCTTCCCTTCCTTGAAAAGCTTAATCGTGAGCTCCCGCTCAAGTGGGATCGTGCTACGGGAAAGTTCGTGCGGAACGACGATTGGCTTTTATGGGATCTGCGCAAACACGAGTCCGGCGCGTCGGTCGCGGACGCTAGACAAGCAAGATCTACACAACGCGCGCCAAAGAGTCCCGGGAAGCCCAGGGACAAACGATAAGTTTACGATCATGCCCTCGGCCTGCAGAACGAGGTCAAAACTTTGTAGAAGCAACCGGAAGCACGGAGTCACACAGAAACCAATTCATTGCAGTAACGCTTAAATCCCAACGAAAGCCATAGAATTATGACGAAAATCAAACAAGGGCCTTGGACCCGTATTCGGCCACTGCAGCGCGATGAACTGGATCCTTACACACAGGCCGGAATGATGACCGGAGAGCTCACCTGGGGAGGGAATCCCAACAATCTTTGCAAGGTAATGGCATACACACCCCGCCTCCTGCAAACGGAAGTCGAGTACTGCAACACCTTCATCTTCGATCCGCGCACTTTGCGCGGAGATATCCAAGAGGCAGGGTTCAACGACCGCTTCATCAAAGAACTTGTGATCTCTCGGACCTCGCTGATTAACCGAGCGCGTTATTCGGTAACCCATCATTCAGTTATCGGGCTGAGTCTCTTTGCGGATGCTGGCCGCAGAGACGAAGCCATACCGAAATATTTGCATCTTCATGAACACGAAAAACACCGTGAAGTCTACACTGAGCGAGAACGCGTCGTGCTCGATTATGCGGCGAAGGTGACAAGGGATGCTCATCTCGTGACCGACCAGGAGTTCCAAGAGCTGCGCCGCGTGTTAACCGAACACAATCTAAAAGACGACAAACTGAAAGACCTCACGACAGAACAGATGTCTCGTCACGTCGATGCCCAGATCGTAGAGGTTACTTGGTTGATCGGGCACTTCTGCTTACTGAATCGGTGGTTTACCGCCCTTCAAGTACCCGATGAAAGCCCTCAAGATGAGTGGAATTTTGCCGCGGTTTACGAGGAAGTCGTCCCTGAACAAATCCGTCGTCGAAATGATCAGATCCTTGCTAGTGGTTTCTGACAGGTGGTGTCACTCGGCGTCGTTCATTCAGTGCGAGCTTTTGCGCGGAAACGCGCATGGCCATTGTATGAGTTCGGGCAACGCCTATCTGCTGGCCGTCCTCAAGGCCGGTCTGGCAGGTAGTACCCCCGTCCGATCCCGGTTTGTATCTTAATGCGTGGCGTTGGCGTAGGGGTAGGCGCACGGGTGCCAGCACCGATTGGGATTCGGACGCCAGCGGGACCGATCCCGATCTGTAGCGAACCGCGCTGGCCTGGCGCACTGGTAGACCCACGTGTGCCGGCCGATGAGTCGCGAACACGTGGGCCTGGAGTAGGAGAGCTCTTGTCGCGCTTTTTGGCTACCTCACTCTTCGGTTTTTCGCGTCGTCTGGGTTGAACGTCGATCGTGATTCGCTGCCGTTCTGTTACGCCATCGCGACCGAACATTGTCAGGGTATATTCGGTACGCTCCACCGGTGAGACACTAAGATTCCCTTCAGTCGAATCGACTTTACCGACTGAAGGATCAATAGAAGCGTGTTCGGCATTCTCCAATTTGTAAGAAAGCTTCGCACTCTCTCCGCGAACAATCGTTGTAGGAGTTCCCGCGAATCTGACAATTCGCGCCATTAGCGAGGGGTTGAGAGGAAGGTTCGCAGTTATCGAAGGAGTTACAGGAGTCAACGGTAGCGGCGTTGTCCCGGCTGGAGTTATGGTAGGGACTAGAGTCGCTACTGCCGGCGGCAGTGTTGCCACTGGTACCGCCACAGCTGGAGTCGCTGCTGTTGGTGCAGGTGTCGTTATTGAAGTTACTGTCGGTGCTGGAGTCGCCGATGGTGGTGCAGGTGTCGTTATTGAAGTTACTGTCGGTGCTGAAGTCGCTGATGGCGGTGCCGGTGTGGTTGTTGAAGTTACTGTCGGTGCTGGAGTCGCTGATGGCGACCACAAGCGGAACTTCGATGCGACGGCCACGGCAACGATGACCGCGCAAATTACCGCAACCAAGCCAGCGAGTAACTTCCAGTGCTTCCACGTTGGAATTGTCGGAGGGGCAACTAACTTCAGATTGTGGCGAGTAATGCCTGCGCCAGCTTTGTCGCGAAGCTCTTCGCGTATTTGCAGAGCTTGCTCAAGCGATTGCCGTGCTTCGGAAAAATTTCCCTCACAAATTGCTTTCGTGCCATCTTGATGACGTACCCATCCCAAAGCGGCCTTGTCGCCTGCGGCAATCGCGGATTGAGCGGCTAAAGACAAGGCATTCGTCCAGGATTCCCAGCGACCGGTCAAAACCAATGGGAGCTCCACCGACCTGGTTATGCGCATGACCTCCGCTGCCATGCCAAACTTGACGCCCCAGCGCAGGCTGTGCATCAGAACGGGCACTGTTTCCAGAATTGTTTTTACGTCGCGCTGGCGCGGCCCTGAAACCCAATCTGCAAAATAGGCGACGGCTCGTTTGCGCTCCTCAGTTGCCTCCGCCGGCTCCGGCATGAATAGAGCAAATTCTCCGGCTAGGGTGTAACGCCGCTGGCTGCGCACATCCACAGCATCTTCAGGCTTTTCCGGGTGCGCGCGCGCTTGCGACCGCTCTACGACGCCGCGCGTTGTTTCGAACAACCCCGATACATTCCCAGTTCCTACCGCCCCTGACCCGAGCGTCTCAAGAAGTCGATCATGGCCTGCCTTATAGTCCAACGAGAGATCAACGTACTGCAAGCGGCGCAGTCGAAATGGAATCTTACATTGGCGATGTAGGACAGGGACAACCGTTTTGCCATCTTCCAACGCAAGGGAGACCTCATCCATCACGTTAGTGGATTCCACGGCGGAGGGCGAAAGAACCACTACGAGTTGGAGACACTTTGCCAAAGCGTCCTCAACGGCACGGTCCCAGCGCTGACCGGGCGCGATGTCGAGTTGGTCTACCCACACGCCGGCCCCTCCAGTCCGCAAGTCTTTGGCAAGACGCAGCACGAACTCGGCGTCTTCACGAGCATAGCTCAGGAAAGCAAATTGAATTGGCGGTTGTAATGGCTGTGTGAGTTTTGCTGCCAGCGGACGGTCGCGAAATTCTGCCCGTTCGTCTTCAGCAAATCCGGCGGTCGCACCCATCCGTTGAGGCCGCGTGAAAGACGCGTGCGTGCGCACTAGGTGGCGCTCTTCAAGTTCTTCCAGAATTGTCTCGACATCGTCGATCTGCAGTAATTCGCCGAGCATTGTTGCTTGCACTGGAGCACCATTAAAAATTGCGAGGGTGGAAAGAATCCGGCGATGCACGCTGGTAAGCGGTGCGGTGACATGTTCCGCTAATTTTTCTGGTGAACCATCTGATCGCAAATCCTGCGCAAGGCTCGTCAGCGAGTGACCATTCAACTGCGCCAGTGCAGCCTCTTGAAGGATGCGCAGAGGATTTCCTTTCAATGCGACCGTGATTGGTTCGACGACCAACGCTTCATCACCCGTCAAAGGGCGACTTAGCTCTCGCTCGATCAGTGTCTTTACATCCTTCGCCGGCAAACCAGCGAGCGGCGTCGCGTGCGCTTCACTGCCCCACAAATGCCGCTCAGGAGAACCTAGCAAGAACGTGCACGCCGCCGCGACATTCATTACTCGCTCCGCCTCAGTGCGCGTTAATTCGGCCGCGTCGAGCATAACCAAAGCGTTTTTGCTCTGCAAGTCGTGGCGTAATTGCGAGTCAGTCGGTTTAAAAGGAATGTCGCATTCGAAAAAATCACCCCAGAGCAGCTGGAGTACGTCGTCAGGCGGAACGCCGCGTATCTCCCGATAAATGATACCGTCTCGGAAAAGCTTAGAATTAATCGTGTACGCCAAATAGCGCAAAACAACAGTCTTCCCTATTCCTGCCTCCCCAAAAAGCTCCACCGACTGCAGACTTTCCAGCGCGCGAATCGCTGCTGCGCTCTCTTCATTGCGATCCAAAATAGCCGGAAACGGCCGCGGTCGAAGCTCGATCGGGACTGGACGCGCCGTGGGTCGAGGCTGTTGCCTCGTTGCGATCACATCAACGATTCCTCCGTGGACTGAATCGATTCGCAGGACGTGTGAGCCAACCACGATCTGGCCACCGTCCTTTTTTTGTACGCGAGCCTCGATCCGTTCTACCAATGTGGTTTGGTTGGCCATCGGCGATCGCCCAGTAAGGTTAGGGACGGGTTACCTCTTTTTCAACTAAAATCGCAGAAGCCATTAAGCAGAGCCTAGACTCCGGGCAACGGAGGACTGGCGCTTGGCCCGTCCTCGCTGGTTGCGAAGCCTGGCGCACTACGGAGTTCTTTGTTCCCTGGGGTCAAAGTTTTAGCGGAGCTGGGTGCACCGGCTCTTTGTGGGTAATATCACCCGGTGGAAAGAATCGGTCACGTATTCGGTAGCGCGGTATCTTTTACCTCGCGACGACCTTGGTTAAGGGTCAATTGTTGGCGGTTTCATTTATTCTGCTCGCCTTTCGTCGCCACTTATTGCCAGATAAATGTCCGTTTTAGGCAGGAATTGGCGCTTTCTGACGATTTCAGCTGGCTCTGCTTCCCTCGTGCGAGCGAAAACCGGTCGGATTAGGAAACCCTTGTTCTATCCGTTGAACTACGGGGACGGCTGACATTTTCGATTCTAGGTTTTCGATTGCCGATTGCAAAGAGGTTAGCGCAAGCTCGCGCTTCGTTCTTTCACGATGTGCACATAGGCTTTGAGCGCAGCAGAACGATTTTCGGCTTTCCATGCGATGCACGATTCGGTCACCACTGTCGGACTTAATGGCCTGAACACGACATTCTCGTGCGGCAGTTTTTTGACCTGATCGGGTAAAAGAGCGACACCCAAGCCCGCTGCCACCGCTTGAATGAGTGCTCGTTCAATATCGGCATCCTGGAGAACTTTGGGCGTAAAGCCAACCTGCTGGCAGGTCGTGGTCAACCAATGGCGATAACCCGGATAAGCCTTCTCCGACATACCGATGAAGAACGTGGGTTCCAGGTCTCGGAGTTTAATAATTGGTTTCTTTGCCAAGGGATTGCTTCTTGCCAACGCCGCGACGGTTTTATACGAGGCAATCGATCGAAATTGCAATCCGCGCTCTTCGATCGGCTCTCGTAATCCCACAAAACCCAGATCAATCTTACCATTCTCGAGCGCACGAAATTGATCGCCGCATGTCATTTCGAAAAGATTAATCGAGACCGTTGGAAATGAGCGTTGAAACGTGGCGAGAGTGATCGGAAGCAAGGTGTAAAAAAGGTCCGCGACGTATCCAATATTGAGCGCGGCAACTTCGTGGCGACTTAAGCGCTGGACCGATTCAATAATCTCCGCACTGTGCGCGAGAACGCGTCTCGCATCGGCCAAGAACGATTTGCCTTCCTCGGTCAAGCGGACCTCCCGCTTTGTGCGATCAAGAAGCCGCACGCCGATTTCCTCTTCGAGATCTTTGATCTGGCGGGTGAGCGAGGGCTGAGCGAGATGCAACTTTCGCGCGCCTTTTGTAAAGCTAAGTGCGTCCGCGACCGCGACGAAGTATCGAAGGTGACGCAGTTCCATGGGCCAGAGTAAGTATACCGACGTTATAGGTAAAAAGCATCACTGACCAAGAAACAAAGTATTGGCCGATCCGAGTCATGAAGACGACAGGCGCAAGCAGAAGGGAACAAAATTAACATGCAAACGAAACTACCGATAAATGGGACAATTCAACATCCCGACTTGGCAGAGGCGTTGCGCGGAGAGAGCGGCACATTCTTCTGCCAGCAAGGTGGCCAAGGCTACATTGTGACAGCAGCGGAAGGCTTCTCCATTAAATCATTGCGGCCAGTCGGTCGCAAGATCATGGAAGCCAATGTGGTCCTGCAGGCTACTCCAGAACCCTGGGCGATCACGAAAATCTCCGAGGATGTTCTTGAGTTTGGCGCGGTACCACAACCCTCTCGCCAACAGCGAGCCGCCTAAAGGCTGAATGAGTTCCCCGCGTGTTTGTGCACGCGGGGCGACTTGTTTTAAGGCAAACACACTACGAACCATCCTCGCAGGCCATGTCAACGCGGGGATCGCAAGCGCATGAGACTCTTTGGGAATTATCAAGGCCTGGGCTTCGATTGATTCGCTCACCGCGGCGAGCTTACCCTTCGCGCGCAATCGCTACGCAGCAATCTGGCCGAGAATGGCGCGCAGTTCGTGAAAGTCCACCGGCTTGGTCAGATGAAAATCGAAACCGGCTTCTTTGCCGCGCTCAATATCATCAGGCGTTCCAAATCCGGTGAGCGCCACGGCTTTAACCGGTCGTTTTCGTTTGGCCTCGGCAACCAGATCATAGCCGCTGCCGTCCGGCAGGGCGATATCGGCCAGAACGACATCGAACTCTTTTGAACGGATAATCTTCCGTGCACTCTCCGCATCATCGGCGACGGAAATTTCGTGGCCGAAATGCGTAAGCAGGTTGGATAAGGCTTGCAGGGTGTCGCCGTGATCTTCGACGACCAGAATACGCAAGCTTTTACCGGGATATGAATCTCTGGTTCGATCCTCGTTCATCTTCACCGTTGCGGGGGACCCGTACACCGAAATCGCCGCGCCGTCCAATTTCTTTGAGAAATCATGGATCGGTTGTCAGACTTCTCGCGGTTGTATGACTGAGTAAGATCGACAGCTATGGCCGACAAGGAGATTGCTACGTTAAGGGATGCTCTGCGTGGCACGAAGTTCGTTTACATCGCAGCGTCGTTCGCCGCGTTGGGCGGTCTTCTGTTTGGATACGATACGGGCGTCATTTCCGGCGCGCTCATTTTTATCAAGCGCGAATTTGGCCTAACGACTGTAGCCGAGGAAATTGTTGTCAGTGGGGTTCTGTTGGGAGCGACTCTTGGCGCAATCGTCGGCGGCAAAGCCGCCGATCTCTTCGGCAGGCGAAGAGTTTTGCTTGTGACGGCTGCAATTTTCGGTATTGGCGCGCTCGCCAGCGCGGTGGCGCCATCGCCTCCCGTGTTGATCGTCAGCCGAGTCGTTCTCGGTTTGGCCATTGGTCTCGCATCGACAAACGTTCCGGTTTATCTATCCGAAGTTGCGCCTCCGCACGCGCGGGGCTGGATCGTATCGCTTTTTCAACTCGCTGTTACCGTTGGCATCGTCGTTGCATATCTGACCGATTACGCTTTTGCGGGCGTCGAAGGTTGGAGATGGATGCTCGGTTTCGCCGTCGCTCCGGCGCTCGTCTTCGGAACCGGCATGTTTTTTCTGCCGGAAACTCCGCGTTGGCTCATTCGTGGCGGGCATCATGACGTCGCGCACCGCGTTCTCGTTCGCATCCGTGAGCTTGGCGATGTCAACGCCGAGATCGAAGAGATCAAGGCGAGCCTGGCGCAACAAACTGAGGGCGGACACTGGACCGATTTGCTGCGTCGGCAGGTTCGCCCAGCTCTCGTCGTTGGATTAGGTCTCGCCGTCTTCCAACAAGTTACCGGCATCAACACGGTGATTTATTATGCACCGAAAATTCTTCAGACCGCCGGATTCAATTCCGCTTCTGGCGCGATCCTGGCAACCGTGGGTGTCGGCGTTGTAAATGTTGGCATGACAATCGTGGCGATGTTCCTAGTTGACCGGGCAGGCCGCCGCCCGCTGTTGCTGGTCGGTATCGCCGGAATGATCATCACGCTTGGCGCGCTCGGTTTGAGTTTCCGGTATCCATCGGGACAGCTCGCCTGGATCGCTGTGATTTGTCTGATGGGCTATGTCGCTTCGTTTGCAATCAGCCTCGGACCGATCTTCTGGCTTTTGATCGCCGAGATTTATCCACTAAGAATTCGCGGAGTCGCCGAGGGTACGGCGGCCACGTTCAACTGGGCCTCAAACCTGATCGTCTCGCTTACCTTTCTGACATTGGTCGAGAAACTTGGAGCGAGCTCTACGTTTTTTCTCTATGGGCTCGCTTCAGTGGCGTCGTGGCTTTTCGCTTATTATTTTGTTCCAGAAACAAAGGGGCGCACTTTGGAACAGATCGAAGCATTCTGGAGAGCAAGGCATCGTGCGCGCCAGAGAGCCTCGTGGCGTTAAAGCAATCAGGGTAGCGCACGCCTCTGGCGTGTTGGTTTCGGCGTCGCGCCGAAACAGGCTTTCAAAAAATTCACGACTCGACAAGGACGTATCGTGCCAAGAGAAAGTTTGCGATCGCGAGACGCGCTCGCCAGCACGCCGGAGGCGTGTGCTACCCCAATCGTTCGCGATTGTGCGGTTTCCCCAGATCAAGCAAGGGGCCGATGGGAACGATTCGAGTCGGATTAATTTGAGTGTGCGTCATGTAGTAATGACGCTTGATGTGGTCGAAGTTGACCGTGTCGGCGATGCCCGGCTGTTGATATAAATCCATCAAATAACCCTGCAGATTTCGGTAATCGATAATGCGGCGCAGATTGCACTTGAAGTGGCCGTGATAAACGACGTCGAATCGGACGAGTGTGCAGAAAAATCTCCAATCGGATTCGACGATGCGATTATCGAAAAGGAACCGGCTCTTCGACAAGCGTTCCTCCAGTTGATCGAGTGCCTCAAATAATTTTCGGGAGGCAACCTCGTATGGCCGCTGACGCGTGGCGAAACCGGCTCTGTAAACACCATTGTTCACATTGTCGTGCAAAAAGCTGCAGAGGTCCGCGTGCTCGGTTTCGATATCTTTTGGAAAGAAGTCCAGATCTTTGTTCCGGGCGAATTCATTAAACGCCGTGTTGAACATGAGGCAGATATCGTCCTCCGAATTGTTCACGATCTTCTTCGTTTGTTTGTCCCAGAGCACCGGCACAGTGACGCGCTCGTTGTAGTTCGGATCGGTCGTCTTGTATGCTTCGCTCAGAAACTGGAAACCGCTGATGGGATCCGTTGATTCAAACGGCGCGCCCAGTGGAATTTTGCCACTCGGATCGCGAAACGCCCAGCCATTCTGGTCACGGATCGGGTCGACAATGGTCATGCTGATCGCTTCCTCGAGTCCTTTTAGCTTTCGGAAAATTACGGTGCGACTGGCCCACGGGCATGCCAGCGAGACGTAAAGATGATATCGGCCCGCCGCGGCGGGGTAGGCCGTTGATCCGTCATTGGAGACCCATTCACGGAACGCATCTTGCTGCCGCTGAAATTCGCCGGACTTAGTCTGCTCGGTAGGAAACTGCGCTTTCATTTGAGCCACGAATCCGCCTTCGCACGAGGCTACGGCGCGACAGGTTCGACACTAATAAACACGAATCAGAGAAAAAAGCAGAGCTGACCACCGATTACACGATAAAGAATCCATGGAATGACAGAGCACGCGGTAGCCCACTAAACACGCGAATTCATCCGAAAATCTCGAAATCTGAAATCACCAAACCTTTCGTGTCATTCGTGTGTTTAGTGGGCAAGTCTGCCGTCTTCTATCATTTGTGTCTATTCGCCTGGCACGCCGAAGCGGGCGAAAGCGGCTGTTGATTCGCGGTTAGTCCAAGCCGGCCCCGTTGACAGCGAAAAAGCCGAATGCTACCGTCGCGCGAATTTACGTGGAAGTCCGCAAAACGCGTTTCCCGTAGAGATGTGCATACTGTGTTAAACAGTCAGGTCTTGGTGCTTAACCGCCTCTGGCAGGCGGTGAACATCTGCTCGGCGCGTCGCGCCTTCGCGCTGGTGTACGCGGGGCACGCTCAAATTGTTTCATCGGACGAGGCGAACAATTTCATGACGCATGATTTCGAAAGCTGGCGCGACTTATCGGCAAGCGCGCCGGACCATGAGGTTGTCACGACCATTTCGTTTAAGATTCGCATCCCGCGGGTGATTGTGCTTCTGGTTTTCGATCGGCTTCCAAAGAAGGAAGTGAAATTTACCCGGCACAACGTATTCGAGCGCGACAAGAACACCTGTCAGTACTGCGGCGAGATTTTCGATCGCAGTGAACTCAACCTCGACCATATCGTGCCGCGCGACCGCGGAGGGACAACTACGTGGGAGAATGTGGTTTGCTCGTGCATTCCTTGCAACACGCGCAAAGGCAACCGGCTGCCGCGTGAAGCGCACATGGGCCTGATCCGTAGACCCAAACGGCCAAAATGGCGGCCGTTCGTCCAGGTCACTTTTGCCACGCCGCAGCACGACCTCTGGAAGCATTTCGTCGATCTCGCGTACTGGAACGTTGAACTGAGTGACTGAGGATCGCATTGTAGGGCGTTTGACTCGTTCGCTCCCGCTCACTCGGTCTCCGGCCTTCCCGTCTATGTGCTCGGTGCCCGCCGGCTCCATTTTGTGAAACGCCGGCGCCTGACACAGACGCCCTACAACGGCTCGACGGCTGCCCAAGTCGTCGTTGCTTGTTAACGCGGCGTTGAATCGTTAAAGCGAAGCCGCCGCTTCATCGGTTTAACGCTTTATCGCTTCAACGCATCCAAAATCGGCTGCGGATAAACGCCTAGCCAGATCGTGGCGATGATCAATGCGCTGATTGCCAGGCGAGATAGCGCGGTCACAGGAATCTTGTCTGTTTTGTTCGCAGACTGCCAATACATCGCGCGAACCACTTTAAGATAATAGTAAAAGCCGCAGCCAACGGTGATCACTCCGACGACGACCAGCACTGTTTGATGCTGGGCGATGGCCGCGTAGAAGATAAAAAATTTTCCCAGGAATCCAGCCGTGAACGGAACCCCTGCCAGCGAGATCATTCCGATCAGCATCGCAAACGCGAGAAAGGGCGATCGTTTCGCTAAACCATCGAAATCCGCAATCTGCTCGCCGGTTTGCTGGGCCACGATTATCAAAACCGCGAAACTTAACAAGGTCATGAGCAGGTAAGCAGCGAGATAAAAGCTAATCGCTGACGCGTCGAAACACGCTACACCGATCAGCAGATAACCGGCGTGCGCGATGCTCGAGTAGGCCAGTAGTCGTTTCAAATTCGCCTGCGGCAAGGCAGCGAGATTTCCGTAAATCAAAGTAAGCAGCGCGATCACGACGATCAGTCGCTGCGTTTGTGGCAGCGCCAGGAATGGTTGCAATACCCGAAGCAACACGACGAATCCGGCCGCCTTCGAACCGACGGAAAGATACGCAGTCACAGGTGTAGGTGCGCCCTGGTAAACATCCGGCACCCAGATCTGGAACGGCACCGCCGCGATCTTGAAACCGAGCGCAACCAAGACAAGTACCATGCCTAACAGCGCTGCGTTACGGTCAGTCGTTGGATTCGCTAAGGCGTCTGCGATTTGCTGGAGATTTGTTTGACCGGTCGCGCCAAAAATCCACGCGATCCCATACACGAGAAAGCCTGTCGAAAGCGCGCTTAGCACGAGATATTTTGTTCCCGCCTCGAGAGTCATCGGATTGCGCCGGGTGAAACTGACCAGCACGTAAAAAGAAATCGCCACCAGCTCCAGCGAAACAAAGATGAAGACGAAATCGATTGCTGACACCAGGTACATCAGACCGACGCAGGTGAAAATGGGGAGCGCGAAAAATTCGCCAAGACCCGCCTGTAGTGTGCCGCCAGGAAAAGAACTGCGTACCACCGGTGCGTAGTCGATCATCAGGATCAAAACGAAGATTGTGGTGAGCAGTGAGAATTGCTTGAAGAACATCGAGAGCCGATCTGCGGTGTAAAAACTCCAGAAGCCCGTCGCCTGACTGGGGGATGCCCTGGGGGCTACGAAGAAACTCGCCACAAGAACCAGTGCGAGACCGGCAATTGCCACGAATGCCAGTACGCGTTTATCGATCTTCGTGGCAAACGCTTCTGCTAAAAGCATCGCCATCCCAAGTACCAGCACTGCGATCTCAAGTTCTGGCGCCGTGATGGTCATCGTTTGTTAGCGACTTTGTAGCTACGCCCCTGTGGGGCGTTTCCGTCCGCTGGACCCATAAACCGCAGACGGCGCACAGCGCCGTGGCTACAGCTCTGCTCATCTGCGAGGTGGCTACTATTTGCCGAGAGATAAGTCTGGAAGGTCGATGTTACCATTTGCACAAGGGATTGCGGAAAAAATCCATAGCAAAGAAGTCCTCCAACAACTAAGACGACAGGGACTCGCAGCGCGGGACGAAGATCGCCAACCTCTTTCCATCGCTCATTCATCGTGCCCATGAATGTCTTGCGGTAGGCCCGCAGCATATAAACCGTGGAGATCACCACTCCCCATAGGGCAAGCACCGTCGCGATCTGGAAGATGTGAAAGTGAGCCATCTCCCACCCGTTCTTGAACGCGCCGAAAAAGATCATGATTTCCCCGGCAAAGTTCGCAAGACCAGGCAGGCCGATCGCAGCAAATACGCCGAAACCAAAAGCGAGGCTGGCAAAGGGCATCACTTTGCCAAGCCCACCCAGCTCATCGAAAACCAACGTGCCCGTTTTTTTACGCAGTTCTCCTGCCAAGGCAAACAGGAGGGCAATCGAGAGTCCGTGAGCAAATATCAACACAACGGCACCGGTCGTGGAGAGAACAGTGGCGCTCGCAATTCCCAGGAAAATATAACCCATGTGCATTACGCTCGAGTAACCAAGCATCCAATCGAGCCGTTTCTGCGCGATGGTGACCAGACCAATGTAGATAATGTTACCAAGCAGCAGCACCACGAGCAGATTGGCCCAGTGATGCGTGCCTTCGGGGAGTAGGGGAATCGCAAGCCGCAACAGACCGTACAAACCAAATTTTTTTAGTACTCCCGAATGCAACATTGCCGCGGGCGCTGGAGCCGACGCGTACGCTTCCGGCGCCCACGTGTGGAATGGAAAAAGCGAAATAAGAATTCCAAAACCGATAAGCAGCAGCAGGTAAACATGGCGTTGTGCGTCCGCCGAGATCTGACCGAGGCCGGCGGCTGCGGTTAATGCGCGAATGTCAAAGCTGCGTGCCGCGAGGGGAAAACTTTGGTAAAGGAGAATCAGGCCGAGCAGCAGAATGAAGCTGCCAATTGCCAGATAGATAGTGATCTTCCACGCCGCCGCGACACGATTTCCGCTGCCCCAGATCCCGATCAATAAAAATGTGGGGATTAGCGCGAGCTCATGAAAGGCATAAAAGAAAAATAAATCGATCGAGGCAAAAGCGCCGATAGCGCCGCCTGAAATGAACAACAGGCATGCATAGAACGCATTTTCATACTTCTCAATCGTTCCCGTAAACCATACGGCGGCCAGCGTGACGATCGTAGCCAGTAAAATCATAACGAGACTCAAGCCATCGATTCCCGTCGTGAAGCTCAGGTGCCAGTCCGGAGATATCGTAAATGAAGTTACATGCTGAAAATCACGTTGGCTCTGGTCGAAAAACGCCAGGAGAAACAACGCCGCCGCAAATGCCAAAACCGATGCGACTAACGCTGTCTTGCGAGCAGGTGCGCCGGCCATGATCAGAATGGCGGCGATAATCGGGCAGAAAATGATGAACAAGACCATCAGTAAAAATTACGAAGCTCGAATGACGAATGACGAAGAAATGACGAAGCTCGAATGATGAACTCTTTGAGCCGCGCCGTGAGCTTTTTTTCGCCGTTCATCATTGTCTTTCGTGTGTTTCGTGGGCTAAAATTTCAGGAGCGGAAAACAGCGAAGTAGATGAGGGCGACAACACCTAGCCCGAATAGGAACACGTAGGCTTGCAGATTCCCCACCTGAATCAGTCGAAGGAGTGCCCCGATTCCCCAGGTTCCGCGACTGCTGCCATCGACTGCGGCAGTATCAATAATCCATCGATCAAAGAAAGCCGAGATGCGCGCGAACAGTTCCTGTGTCCAGTTAATCAGCCAGGCGTAAATCTCGTCGAAATAAAACTTGTGGCGTAGAACCTCGACATCGATTGGTTCGCCCGTTCGGTTGCGGTAAATCGCAATCGCCAACCCGCTCCCCACGACGAGCGCAGCGAACGCCAGGGCAGGAACAAAGAAAGCGACTCCCTTCTCTATCGGAAAAGTGAGGAAGTTTCGCGCGAAAAATCCAAACCCACCTAGCGCGGCGAGAATTGCGAGTACGATCAGCGGTCCCGTCATCACGACCGGTGATTCCTTGCTCAGGCGTGCGACTTCGCTGCGTGTATCTCCGAAAAAGACGATGACCAGTAAACGCACAACGTAAAAGGCTGTTAGAAACGCTGTGAACAGTCCCACAATGAAAATCGGTGTGTTGCGCTCGTAGGCGATCGCGAGGATCGCGTCCTTGCTGAAAAATCCGCTGAATGGTGGGCAGCCTATCAACGCGAGCGCGCCGACGGCGAAAGTAACAAATGTGATTGGGAGTTTCCTGGAAAGCCCTCCCATTTTCCAGATGTCTTGCTCGTGATGAAGCATCACGATGACCGAGCCAGCCCCGAGAAAGAGAAGCGCTTTGAAAAACGCATGAGTGAACAGATGAAACATCGCAGCGTCGTTCGAGGCGAGACCGACTGCCATCATCATGTAACCAAGTTGCGAGAGCGTTGAGTAAGCCAGGATGCGTTTAATGTCGTTCTGCTGTGTTGCGATCAACGCGGCCATCGCCGCGGTGATCGCACCGATCCACGCAACGACCAAAAGCGCGGTCTGCGACGCTTGAATGACGAACGCCACACGGACCAGCATGTAAACGCCGGCAGCGACCATCGTCGCGGCATGGATCAAAGCAGAAATTGGCGTCGGACCTTCCATCGCATCTGGCAACCAAACGTGCAGCGGAAACTGCGCCGACTTGCCGACCGCTCCGCAGAAGATCAAAAGCGCGGCGATTGTGACAAATGCCGGGTGACTCGCCAGGCTCGGCATCCGTGGCGCGATTTCCGAGAAAACGATCGAGCCAGTCGCCATCCAAACCATCAGGATTCCGATCATGAATCCAAAATCACCTACGCGGGTAGTGATGAAGGCCTTGTTACCCGCATCCGCGGCGGCGTCGCGATAGAACCAGTGGCCGATCAGAACGTAAGACGTAAAGCCGACTAATTCCCAAAAGATGAACAGCATGACGAAATTGTTCGCGAGAACGATTCCAAGCATCGCGAACATGAAGAGCGAAAGCGCGGCGAAATAACGGGATTTACCTTCGTCGTCCCGCATATAACCCAGCGAATAGATATGAATGGTCGCTCCGACCCCGGAAACCAGAACGAGCATCGTCTTACTCAGCTGATCCAAGGTAAAGCCGAGCGGCACCTTAAAGGTGCCGCTAATATCGATCCAGGCGAACTCAGCAGCGGCAATGCCGGATTGCGTGAAGATCAAAGAACTGCACGTAAAACTGACGAGCACTGCCGCAATCGAAATAACACTGCTCACCGCTTTCCATCGCAGTGTGAATAGCGTGATGACTGCCGCGCTAACCAGCGGAGCAAGTAGCACAACCCATGGCAAAACTGAATTCATCGAATTCTAAAATCTCAGGCTGCTGATGTCTTTGACGTCCGTTGTTTGGCGCGCGCGGTAGAGTGCAACGAGAATTGCCAACCAGACCGCAACCTCAGCTGCGGCCACCGTAATGACAAAGAATACAAACCCTTGTGCGTTGT
>QHQO01000146.1 GCA_003221195.1 Verrucomicrobiota bacterium | reverse complement strand
GCCAGCCAGGTCGTGAACTTCACCAGCACGTTCGTCGTTTGCGCGCCGAAAATGTTCTCCGTGACCCCCCCGCCAAATGCCGCGCCCAAGCCTTCGCTCTTTGGGCGTTGCATCAAGATCACGAGCACCATGAGCAGCGCCACCAAAACAAAAAACACCGACAGCAGATTGATCAGGAGGTTCATTGGAGCACGGAATATCTCTGAGACCGAAGTAGAAGCAAACGCCCAACGTCCAACGCTCAACGCCCAACGTCCAATTCAGAAACTTCAGCGTTGGGCGTTTTCTTAATCTGATCCCAAATCGCGTCCAACTCAGCAAGGTCGACCTCACCCACTTTCTTGCCCCGGGATTGAAGTTCGTCCTCTAATCGATTGAAACGGGCGACGAATTTATCAGTCGCACCTTGCAACGCGCTTTCCGCATCGAGTTTGCATTTTCGTGCGAGATTGACGACTGCGAAGAGCAGATCTCCTGCTTCGTCCTCCACGTGGGATGCGCTTCCAGCGCATCGAGGATCGGCAGGATGCCGATGCCACGACTCGATGGCCTGTTTTAATTCCTGAATTTCTTCTTCAACCTTAGCGATCACATCGCGCACTTCGGTCCAGTCGAAATTCACGCGGGCAACCTTCGACTGCGCTTTTTGCGCGCGCATCAAAGCGGGTAGTGCCAGGGGCAAATCATCGAGATAATGCCCGCCTGCGTCGCCTGCGTTGCGACCAGGTTTACCTGCTTTTTCAGCGCGTTTGATCGATTCCCATTGTCTCAGCACCGCACCGCTGTCGCGCGCATCGCTGTTGCCAAAGACATGCGGGTGACGCCGGATCAGTTTCTCCGTTACATCCTTGAGCACGCCGTCGATGTCGAACCGGTCGGATTCGCTCGCAATTTCGGCATGCATCACGATCAGCAGCAGCAGGTCGCCGAGTTCTTCGCGAAAATTTGCGCCATCGTTGGCGCGCACCGCGCCGGCCACTTCATATGCCTCTTCGATCAAGGCGGGCAACAATGATTCATGGGTTTGCTCCCGATCCCAGGGGCAGCCGCCGGGAGCACGAAGCTTTGCGACAATTTCGCAAAGTTGCCGGAAGTTGGCGTTGAATGATTGATTCTCGATATCAGTCGGCATGTCGTGTTTCTCGGCGCGCCCGGCGGGCGCCCCCTACCATCAAATGCGCCAGAGCGAGCGGTGCGTGCCGAACTCGGAGATTTCTCCGGACGATTTCTTGCTGACGTAAATTGTAATGGAAATCACAGTGACAAATGTGCCGGCAAAAATCAGCGCCACCAGCCAGGACGGTATGTGCCCGATGCGCAAAGCTTGATAAAACGAAACGAAATCGTTAATCGGCGCGCTGGCGTGCAAGAATACTTTCGTTACCCACGCCATCAGGATGAGAATGAATATGAAAATGTAATTGCGTTTCAGGCGCCGCCCGACGGCTTCCAGTTTGCTGATCTTGAAGCACGGCAGAATCAGATCTTCGCAAACGAGCTTTTTCCATTCACCGTGGAGCATCTCGCGATTTTCCATCACCATGGGGACAAGAAAATGCGCTTCGAGCATTCGAACACGCGCGCGAAAGGCATCGTAAAACCGGTAACGACGCGCTTCGATCCATAGCAATACCCAGACGATGGCGAGGTTGAAAAAGAAAATAATGTGAGGCACTTCACGCGTGGAAAATGCTATGGTGATGATGGCGGTGGTACTGGTGATTGCCCAGTTTGACGTGACGTCCAACCGTTGCCGCCAGACCATGATCCGTCCCATTTCGCCGCGGTAAAAATGCGACATCGCGTTGACATAGCCCGGGTCATAAATGCTCCGTTGGAGAGACACGGTCCTCTCTTCGTTTTCTGCTAATGCTGTGTTTTCAGTTGCCACGGCTCCTTATTTAACTGGATAACTGGCTTTGCCGGATAATCCAATAAATCTCTCTGCTCCCAATGGCCATCATGCTGACCGATCTGCTTGACGAAAAACAGGTGATGCTGGGGTTGCGCTCGAGGAAACTGCCAAACGCGCTACGAGAGATTATCGA
>QHQO01000145.1 GCA_003221195.1 Verrucomicrobiota bacterium | reverse complement strand
ATGGAACGATTAGGTAAGACCTTTCTCTTTGATGAGTTGGATAAGTCCATCCAGCAAGCAGCGTTTGACGAAGCATCCGCACACACGCGCGACGTGCCGCGAACTTTGGAGTGCATGCACTGGCTGGCGGAATCCAACTACGAAATTCATTTCTCTCCTTCTTCGGAAATGTCGGAACGCATTATCTTTCCCGTCTCGCCTAATGAGAGCAATGGCATTGAGGACGCTCGCTTCGTTCGTTTTGTCGAAGACGATGGGAGCGTTATCTACTACGCCACCTACACGGCCTACAATGGTCGAGTCATCCTACCCCAGCTGATCGAGACCACAGATTTCCTTAACTTCCATGTCCTGACTCTTAACGGGCGGGCGGTGCAAAATAAAGGCATGGCTCTCTTTCCTCGTCGGATCGATGGACGCTATGTGATGCTTACACGACAGGATGATGAGGACCTTTTCCTGAGCTTCTCCGATAACCCGCATTTTTGGAGCGACTCGGTGCTACTAGAAGAGCCCCAACAGCCTTGGGAGTTCGTGAAGCTGGGCAACTGTGGCTCGCCGATTGAAACCGAAGCTGGCTGGTTAGTGCTTACTCACGGCGTCGGTCCAATGCGGAAATACTGCATTGGAGCGATCTTGCTCGATTTGCACGACCCTGCAAGAGTCATTGGCCGTCTGAAAGAGCCGCTCTTAAGACCGGAAGGGAACGAAAGGGAAGGCTACGTTCCTAATGTAGTTTACTCCTGCGGGTCGCTCGTCCACAACGGGCAACTGATCCTGCCTTATGGCATTAGCGATACGGCTTCGAGCATTGTCAGAATCGAACTAAGCGAGCTTTTGGCTGCCCTTATCTAAGGAGACCGCCGCCCGGACGGCGCCGTTTCCGCAGGTCCGAAGAGCGTCGCGAACGCGCCTCAGAATGAGGCCGCCTCTTTTGGTTACTACTCGAAGACACCTAATTGACGAAGACCGGTCATCCAATCCTCTGTGTGCCAGGTACGAATAATTCTCCCATCTTTAAATTCGTGGATATCGACCACCTGAATGTCTATCTTTCGGTTCTTCGACGGAAAGCTCATGAATGGTTGTTTTTGAGTGCCGGCCATTCTGGCACGGACGACCACCTTGTTCCCGTCCTGGAGGATGTCCTCGATCGTTAGCTTGAGATCAGGAAAGGTCGAGGTAAGCTGCGCGAGAAGAGGTTTGATACCGGCAGGCCCCAGCGGCGTGCCGGGAGCTCCGGGAATGTCCACCCAGTCGTCGTGCAGGATTTGATCGAGGAGCGCCGGATCTTTCTTGGTAAACGCCTCGTACCAAAGCGTGACGGTTTTTTTGTAAGTATTCATGTCTTCATTCTTGTTGATGCTTTTGTCTTCAGCATTCACTAGTGAACCAGCTGTGAAACAGAGGAGAGTAAGCAGATACGTTTTCATGAGCGTAAATTCACGCAGCGCGATCTGACTTCCGTGGTAGCGGCGCCTGCCCCACACCCGGTGCCAGCGCGGTTCGCACAAGAGGAGCCACACGCGTCCCGAGTAGCTCGATCGCGTGCATCAATTTCGCGTGCGGCAGGGCAGCGACGCTCATTTGGAATGTGAGACGGGAAATGCCGCCTAACGAGTCGTTCACATGCAGGATCTTTTCCGCGACGGTCTCCGGATCTCCGACAATGAGCGCTCCGGTCAGTCCGAGCAGGGCGTCGAAATGTGCGCGAGTGACTGGCGGCCAGCCGCGTTTCTTCCCGATCTCAGAAAAACTTCGCGCATAACCGGGAAAGAATTCGTTTGCCGCTTTCGATGCACTGTCGGCGACATAGCCTAGTGAATGAATGCCAACCTTGAGCTGATCTGCAGAGTGTCCCGCGCGCAACCCCGCTTCACGGTAGCGATCGATCAGTGGCCGAAAACGGTGCGGCTCTCCGCCGATGATCGCAACCATTAGTGGGAGCCCGAGCATGCCGGCGCGAATAAAAGAGCCCGGCGTTCCTCCGACACCGAGCCAAACCGGCAGTGGGTTCTGTAGCGGGCGAGGATAAACTCCCTGCCCGGTGAGTGGCGCGCGGTGTTTGCCCGACCAGTGAACGTGCGTGTTCTCGCGGATGTGCAGAAGCAGATCGAGCTTCTCGGCAAAGAGCGAATCGTAGTCCTCAAGTTCCAGCCCGAAGAGCGGAAACGCTTCGATGAATGAGCCACGCCCGGCGACGATCTCCGCTCTTCCATTCGAAAGTAGATCAAGTGTCGCGAACTCTTGGAACACGCGCACCGGGTCGGCTGCGCTCAGGACTGTGACTGCGCTCGTTAGGCGAATGCGGCGACTGCGGGCTGCGGCGGCGGCGAGAATCACCGTTGGCGCGGAATCGAGGAATTCGCGCCGATGGTGTTCGCCGATGCCGAATACATCGAGGCCTACCTCGTCAGCAAGGGTAATTGCTTCGAGCAACTCGCTGAGATGTCGTGCCGGATCGACGGCCCGACCCGCCGCATCAACGGTTGCCGCTACGAAACTGTCTACGCCGATCTCCATGTGTTGGTAATTCTTGGTCAAGCTGCAACGCGCTCTTGGAAGAGACCGGCGAAGGCGGAGCGGACGCTCAGAAACACGACGATCCACAGCGCGGTCACGACGAGAGCCAAAGGCAGACCGCTCGGAAGCATCAATATGTGAATGAGCAGAATGTTGACGATGATCGGAGCGAGTAGCGTCAGCGCGAGTGGAACGTAGCGATTGACCAGGAGCAAGACCGCCGAAATGATTTGAAGCAGAAATATCGGGACCAGATAATGGGAGACAAAGAGCGCCCCGACGAACTGGCCGGCCGTTCCGGAGGGCGGAGAGCTGGGAATGAAGTGGAGGAAGCCATTCAACCCGAAGACGAGAAAGATGAATCCAAGAAGGAAACGAGCGATGACAGTAATAATTTTCATGTTAGTTTTATTTTGTTTGATCTAAAGTAGATTGACATCAAGACAATCGGTGTCAAATTAAAATTGGAATGAGGCGGCAAAAAACAATAAGGCAAGACTCGACCGGCGTGCATGTCTGGCTCGTTTTTATGAAAGCCTTTCAAGCGCTGCTTCCCCACGCAGCCCAGAGCATCGAGCAGACCGAGCTGGGCGACTCCGATTTCCGCGTTCTCGAAGTTCTCCTGCACAAGGGGCCGCTTCCCGTGAATACCATCGGACCGAAAG
>QHQO01000144.1 GCA_003221195.1 Verrucomicrobiota bacterium | reverse complement strand
GGTGCCAGTCGGAGCCGTCTATGATCGCGGTAGCGGGCCGGGCGTCTGGATCGTGGACGACAAGTCGGAAGTGAAGTTTCGCCTCGTCCAAATTGACTCAATCGGTCGGGAGGAAGTCGTCGTGTCCCACGGAGTCCAGGTCCGCGAAAAGGTGGTGGCGCTCGGAGCGCATCTCCTGCACGAGGGACAAGTCGTTAACTCTGCAAAAGGCGAGTCCTATGCAAAGTTTTAATCTATCCGCTCTGGCGGCCTTCAAAGACGAGCTTTCGTCTAATAGCTGTTATGCTGCTTCGCATTACTAACAAAGTTCTGGCTGCTGTTTGAGATGAGAAAGGGTGAAGACAAATGAACAATTATGATGTTGTAATTGTTGGCGGTGGTTTTGCCGGGTTGAGTGCCGCGCTGGTTTTAGGACGGTCGCGCCGTCGCGTTCTCGTTTCTGATACGGGAAAAACACGGAACGCGGTTGCTCACGAATCACACGGCTTTTTCACTCGTGACGGAGCTACGCCCGCCGAGCTTGTGCGAATTGGACGCGAACAATTGCGCCCTTACGAAACGGTTGAGTTATGTTCGGTCGGAGTTAAAGCGGCAAAAGCGCAGAGCAAAGGTTTTGAAATTAAACTGGATGACGAAACTCGCATAGCTTGCCGCAAATTATTGCTGGCATCCGGAGTCGTTGACGAAATGCCGGAGATTGAAGGTTTTAAGGAATTATGGGGCAAAAGCATTTTTAATTGTCCGTACTGTCACGGCTGGGAAGTGCGCGACCAGCCGCTTGCGCTTTTTGGCGGGATTGAACTTGCCGAATTGCTCAAAGGATGGAGCGATGACCTAGTGCTTTGCACCGACGGCGCGACACTCTCCGAAGATGAGAGCAGACTGTTATCTAAGAACAATATTGCGATTCGTGAGGAACGGATTGTTCGCGTTGAGGAAAAAAACGGACAGCTTGAAAATATTGTTTTTGCGAATGGTGAAACTCTTGCCCGCAAAGCTATTTTCATTCGTCCGAAACAACAGCAACACTCAGCCTTAGCGAAACAGCTAGGCTGCGAATTTAGCGATTCTGGAACGGTCAAGGTAGATGACTTCGGGCAAACAAGCGTTCCCGGCGTCTACGCTGGCGGCGATATGATACACCCAATGCAAGCTATCTCCTTCGCCGTGTCGAGAGGCGCACTTGCCGCAGTAGGAATAAATCGCGCATTGCTTCAGGAAGATTTTCGCTAATGCAAAAGGAAAACACGAGGGACAAGTCGTTAACTCTGCAAAAGACGAGTCCTATGCAAAGTTTTAATCTATCCGCTCTGGCGGTACGGGAACGCGCCATCACACTGTTCTTCATCGTTGCTGCGGCATGTGCGGGCATCTATGCCTATTTTCATCTTGGACGAGCTGAAGACCCCTCCTTCACGATCAAAGTGCTCACGGTGACTACGGTCTGGCCCGGAGCAACGGCCCAGGAAATGCAGGATCTCGTGGCCGAGCCGCTGGAGAAACGGCTCCAGGAATTGCGCTGGTATGATCGAGTGGAAACCATCACGCGACCCGGGCTGGCGTTAATGACGCTGCAACTCCTTGACAAAACTCCGCCCAAGGAAGTTCCCGATCAATTTTACCAGGCGCGAAAGAAACTGGCGGACGAGGCACCCAAATTGCCGCAAGGCGCGATCGGGCCTTTCGTTAACGACGAGTATTCGGACGTTTCATTTGCACTTTACTCGGTGGAGGCTCCCGGTTTCCCGCTCCGCAAACTAACTCGCGTCGCCGAAGAATTCCGGCAGAGATTTCTCCACGTGCCGGGAGTCAAGAAGGTGGACATCGTAGGGGAACAGCAGGAGAGGATATTTGTCGAGTTTTCCTATCCGCGGCTGACGATGCTGGGCATCTCGCCAGCGGACATCTTTTCTGCTCTCTCGCGACAGAACGCGGTGACTCCTGCAGGGTCGGTTGATACGGAGGGCGCACAGGTCTTTGTCCGCCTCGACGGGGCATACACCGACATTGATAAAATCCGCGACACCCCGATCGTGGCCGGCAAGCAAAGTTTCAAGCTATCGGATATTGCGGAGGTCAAAAGAGGCTACGAAGATCCCGCGACCTTTGTGATTCGGCACAATGGAGAGTCCGCCCTGTTGCTGAGTGTCGTTATGAAAGAGGGCTGGAACGGGCTGGACCTAGGCTATGCCCTGCGAGCGGAAAGCGACAAAATCTCCTCCGGCCTGCCATTGGGAGTCAGCCTGAAAAAAGTCACCGATCAGGCCGTCAATATTAGCTCGGCGGTAAACGAATTCATGATCAAGTTCGCGATGGCGGTCGGCGTGGTGATGCTGGTCAGCCTGCTAAGTCTGGGATGGAGGGTTGGAATCGTCGTGGTGGCGGCAATCCCGCTGACCCTGGGCGCGGTATTCGTGATCATGATGATCACGGATCGGGTTTTTGATCGAATTACATTAGGAGCGCTCATCATCTCGCTGGGGCTCTTAGTGGACGATGCCATCATCGCCATTGAGTCCATGGTGGTGAAGATGGAGGAGGGAATGGATCGCATCCAAGCGGCGGCTTATGCGTGGAGTCACACTGCGGCGCCAATGCTCGCCGGAACTCTCGTAACTGTAATCGGATTTCTGCCAGTGGGCTTTGCGCGTTCGACTGCGGGAGAATATGCCGGAAACATCTTCTGGATTGTCGGATTCTCTTTGATCGCCTCGTGGATCGTCGCGGTGGTTTTCACACCATATCTTGGGGTAAAACTTCTACCCGAGATCAAAGCCGTAATAGGAGGCCACGAGGGGATCTATTCCACTCCACGATACCAGCGGCTTCGCCATTTTGTCACCTGGTGCGTCAGAAAAAAATATATGGTAGCCGGAATTGTAGTGGGGGCGTTTCTCATGGCGGGCGGAGGAATGGCTGTCGTGAAGAAACAGTTTTTTCCAAACTCTGACCGGCCTGAATTGTTGGTTGAGGTCCAGCTTCCATTGGGCACCAGCATCGAGACGACCAGCGCAGCGACAAAAAAGATCGAACACTGGCTGTCGGAACAACCCGAATCGAAAATCGTGACATCCTATATCGGAGCGGGTGCTCCACGGTTTTTCTTTTCCTACAACCCGGAGCTGCCCGATCCCTCCTTTGCGAAGATTGTGGTTTTGACGCCGAATGCGGAGGCAAGGGATCGTCTCAAATTGCGCTTGCGCCAAGCGGCCGCCGACGGCCTGGCGCCGGAAGCGAGGATTCGGGCGACGCAGTTGGTATTTGGACCCTACTCTCCCTTCCCCGTTGCTTTTCGAGTGATGGGGCCTGAGCCGGAAAAACTTCGGGAAATCGCTCGCAGTGTCGAAGAAATCATGCGCAACGATCCGA
>QHQO01000191.1 GCA_003221195.1 Verrucomicrobiota bacterium | reverse complement strand
TCTTCTCCTGTATAATCGCCTGATCGTTTCTCGCCTTCGATGACGAACTCCTGGTCGGCCTTCGGCAATTCTTCGAATGGAACATCGATATCGATCTCGTTCCGTGCGCAGGCTCGAAGCAAATCTTTCTGCGATTCGCCAAACTCGGCACCGCGAAAAACGCGCACCACGCCTTGCTTGATGCTAAGACCGCGATTTGGAATCGCTTTGTTTAGATCGATCGCGATGGTACGACCAAAACCTCGACATTCCGGACACGCACCCAGTGGATTGTTGAAACTGAACAGGCCGGGTGTAGGCGGGCGAATGTCGAGATCGCAATGCGCACAATGCCAGCCGGTGGAGAATGGGAGTTCGTGATCGGTGATCGGTGATCGGTGATCAGTTCGGCGTTGGAGGTTGGGCGTTTGGGCTTGGGTGTTTTGTGAAAGAGCAATAATGTTGATCTTGCCCTTCCCAAAGCGCAGCGCGGTTTCAATTGCCTCGATTAATCGTGCGCGGTTTTCCTCCGAGATTGCGATGCGATCCTGGATAACCTGCACACGCGCGCCAAGCCGGTTGAACTTTGGATCGACGTCGACGCGTACGATTTGGTTGTCGATCCAGACGCGCAGGTAACCCTGCTGCTGGAGGAAATCGAAGAACTTTCGAGGGTCAGTTTTGATCTCCGTCATCGTGCCGACGCTGGAGCGGGAGCTCTTGACAGGATTCGCCTGCTCGATGGCAATCGCGGGAGGGATGCCGCGGATCTCATCGACGCGCGGCTTGTCCATGCGGTCGAGAAATTGCCGCATATACGGGCTGAATGTTTCGACGTAACGTCGCTGGCCTTCGGCGTAAATCGTCTCGAACGCCAGACTTGACTTGCCGCTGCCGCTGGGACCTGTGACGACCGTTAATTTCCCCAGGGGAAGATCTACATCGATTCGTTTGAGATTGTTCTGACGCGCCCCACGAATCTCAATGCAATCCTTCGCGCTTGGCGTTGTGACGTCCTTGTTCTTCGCAATCTTCGAACCCACTGGAAATATTCGCTGCCAGTCAAGCGGTTCGCAAATTTTCCTGGGAAAGACGGGCGCGCGCCCGCGCTCCCACCGATTACGAGTTCTACTCTTTAAAACGCGCGACGAGCTGTTCGCGTTGTTTCTGCAATTCCTCCGGAACCACCCCGCCGAGCGAGTCGAAAAACGTTTTGTGCTCGGCGAGTTCTTTTTGCCATTCCTCGTGATCGATTCCGAGAAGATCGGCGACAGATTTATGGTCGATATCCAGCTCTTCCAAGTCGAGATCGTGTGGGCTCGGCAACCAGCCAACGGGCGATTTGAGCGCGCCGCCTGTCTGTTCGCACCGATCAATGACCCATTTGAGCACTCGCATGTTCTCGCCGAAGCCGGGCCAGAGGAATTTTCCATTCTCGCCTTTGCGGAACCAGTTCACATTGAAGACGAGCGGCGGATTGGTGAGACGTTTTCCGATGTCCATCCAATGCCGGAAATAATCGCCGATGTTGTATCCGCAGAAGGGCAACATCGCCATCGGATCGCGCCGGACTTTGCCGACAGTTCCCGTCGCGGCTGCGGTTGTCTCTGAGGCCATTGTAGCTCCAAGATAAACGCCGTGATTCCAATCGAACGCCTCGTAAACCAGAGGCACCGTGTCACTGCGGCGACCGCCGAAAATGATCGCGCTGATCGGAACCCCGTCGCCTTTTTCAACGTGGGGATCGAGAGCAAGATTATTACGCATTGGCGTGGCGAACCGACTGTTTGGATGCGCGGCTTTTTCCTTGGAGCCTGGCGTCCAATCGTTCCCGCGCCAGTCAATGGCATGCTTCGGCGGCGCGCCATCTTTTCCTTCCCACCAAACGTCGTTGTAATCAGTAAGCGCGACATTGGTATAAAGCGTGTCGTGCCCGATCGATTTCATCGCGTTCGGATTCGATTTGTAACTCGTGCCGGGAACTACGCCGAAATAACCGTTCTCGGGATTCACAGCGAACAAACGCCCTTCGCGAATTTCCATCCACGCGATGTCATCGCCGACAGTTGTCACTTTCCAGCCATCGAAGTGCGCGGGCGGAATCAACATTGCGAAATTGGTTTTGCCGCAGGCGCTGGGGAACGCGGCAGCGACGTAATGTTTTCTTCCGTCGGGCGATTCAACCCCGAGAATCAACATGTGCTCCGCCATCCAGCCTTGCTTACGCGCGAGATACGAGCCAATGCGCAGCGCGAAACATTTCTTGCTTAGCAAAACGTTCCCGCCGTATCCAGAGCCGACCGAGATAATCGTGTTGTCCTGGGGAAAATGACAGATGAACCGCCGATCCGGATCGACATCTAACAACGAATGCACGCCACGATTCCATTCCGCTTTTGGATCGTTGCCCAGGCGCTTCAGCGCGATCTTACCCATGCGTGTCATGATTCGCATGCTGAGCACGACGTATTTTGAATCGGTAATTTCGAACCCGACTTTCGTTAGCGGCGAATCGGGCGGCCCCATGATGTAAGGCACGATAAACATGGTGCGCCCACGCATCGCGCCGTTCAGCAGTCCATATAACTTTGAATATGTGTCTGCGGGTTCCGACCAGTTGTTTGTTGGCCCCGCTTCCTCTTTGGTCGGCGTACAAATGAATGTCACCTTCTCGACGCGCGCGACGTCGTTCGGATTGGATCGGTGCAAATACGAGCGCGGAACTTTTTTCTCGTTCAGCTTAATCAGCACGTTCTGCTTTAACGATTCCGCAATCAAAAATTCATTCTCACGCTCGGAACCGTCGCACCAGAAAATGTTCTCCGGTTTTGTCAGTTTTCCGATTTCGTGTACCCAATCGAGCACCGCCTGGTTCGTCGGCTTCGTGTCGCCGATTCCATTGGGTGAGAATATGGCAGGTGCGATATTTTTCATGAAACGAGGGTGTCCATCTTAAGCATGAATGAACAGCTTCGCCATGTCGAATCGTTGAACGGTTAAATCGTTTTCCTGTCGGCAACCGCGTAAGAATCTTACGAATCATGAATCATGCTTGCGCAAGAACAGTGCGCGGCATTAATTGAAAGCATGTTCGGGGTCACCACCTCCGATGATTATCGGCCGGTTGCGTGGATGGGCCGTTATCCCGTCGATGTGACTACGATGCTGGTTGGGCTGCACGTCGGGGCCGCGATTCTCACGGCTATTCTCGTCGCGATCGGAGGGGGGTCGATTTTGGCCTATTTGCAATTTGATAGTGCGGCAGTCTGGTCCGGCCAGGTCTGGCGCCTTTTCACGTATGCGTTCGTGCACGCGCCGTCAGGGCTGCTCTGGTTCGCAATCGAGATGTACATGCTGTTCGTATTCGGCCGCGAAGTGGAACGCTTTATTGGGCGGCGCGCCTATACTGCGGTCTATCTTATTTTGCTGGTTACGCCCGCGGTGTTGTTAACGATTTGGGGTCTTTGGCAACGTTCGGCCCTCGCCGGTTCGCCTGCACTGCATTTTGGAATTTTTGTTGCCTTCGCCACCATCTATCCGCGGGCTGAGTTATTTCTGCGGATCATGACCAAATGGGTTGTGCTAATTCTTGCTGCCATTTATACCTTGCAACTCCTCGCCTACCACGCCTGGAGCGACCTGATGGTCGTTTGGACAAGCATTGGGGCAGCGTTCCTCTTCATTGAGATGCATGGCGCCGGGCCAGAACTTCCCTGGTGGGACGCATTGAAAACGCGCTTCGCTCCCAGGCCAAAGTTCCATGTTGTCCCCAAAATGCATTCCACGCGTTCCGCGGATCCGGATGACGTTTACACCTCGATCGATCCGATCCTTGATAAAATTTCCAAATTCGGAATCGGAAGTCTAACGGCGAGCGAGCGTCGGCAACTTGACCGCGAACGCGAGCGGTTGCTGAAAAAATCCGAGTAACGAAATTCCGACGGACTACTGCTAGGAAGCCGTCACGCCCTTGAGGCGCGACTCAATCGTCTCGCACAGCACATGGAGTAGAAGTTGGTGCGCTTCTTGGATCCGGGCAGTTGAATCGCCGTGAACTAAAAGATCGACATCTGCCATCCCGATCGTTGATCCCCCGTCGCGACCGAGAAAAGCAATCGTTTTCAGTTTACGCGCTTTTGCTTCCTGTAGTGCGCGCTCAACATTCCTGGACTTGCCGGAAGTTGTCAGGCAAATCAGCAGATCTCCTGGAAGGCCAAAAGCCGCTACTTGGCGAGCGAAAATCTCGTCGAAGCCGTAATCGTTGCCGGCGGCGGTGAGAAGTCCGCCATCGCCTGCGAGACAGATTGCCGGATAAGCGGGACGATCTTTCATAAAGCGCACCACGAACTCCGTTGCAAAATGCGATGCATCGGCTGCGCTGCCGCCATTGCCGCAAACGAGCAACTTGTTTCCGGCCCGCAAACCCTGCTCGATCAGATTGGCGGCCTGGGCTAATTGCGAGTCGAGGTCGAGAAGCGATTGGAGCGTCTCTTTCGCCGCCGCGACTGCGTTCTTTAAAATCACAGTTGATTCGCTCATCGGTCTCAATACCGCGCTTCCATTTTTTTTGTGAACGCAATTGGCTAGCTCGCCTCAATCGTAATTGAAACAAGCGTGTAAAAACCAGACCTTTTTCGTTTTTCGATGCCCATTTTGGAGAACTTTGTTCCCTTGTTCCCGTAGAAGTGCTTGTGCACGGTGTAATGCTATACCTCACACCTAATCTTCTTGGCCATCAGGCTCGGGCGAGGCTGCGGATTCCATTGTGGAGCCCATTCGGCCATCACCGAGGAGACCGGTTTTTGGCTAACGAATCGCCTTCAGTTAACGAACAAAGGAGCGCACTTAGCGACCAGCAGCCAGCTGGGACAATGAAAAATGGATTTTACCGGCTTTAGTGATTCCCATTCGGCGACCCCGCACGAGCACGACGAGTGTCCACACTGTTGTGGCGTGGTGCGGATGCACAATGGACTTTGCCTCGGGTGTCTGGTGCAAACGGGGCTGGCTGAAGACGATGGCTCCGAGAGCGAAAATCTCGACACTCTTCTTTCCGAAATCGAATAAGTGCGCGGAGCGATCATTTGCGAGCAGCGCTTTTCTTGTATTTCGGAACTCGATCCTTGGATTGTGACAGTGGCGTTAAATACCGTCGTCCGGCAAAATAATCGGAACCTTGACCCTCCAGTTTCCGTAGAAGTAAGCGTGCGGGAAATTAGATCAATCGAACAGCCTCTCCCGGTATGCCATTCCGTCTGTGGCCGAAAATCGTTCTACTGGCCTGATTCCAATTTTCGTTTCCTGCTTTGCCCCCCGGTTTTCAAATTTTTGAGGGTGAGTTTTTCGAGGACCTGCTCCTCGGTCACGTTTCCTTGATGGACCGTAGACCTAGACGCGGGTTTCTCCTGACTCACATACTCCCGCACAGTGTAGCGGGTTAGCAGTAGTTGAAGGAACCAATTAGATGAGGATAGAAGGTTATCTCCCGCATATTGGGCGAGCGACCAAGGGCGGCAGCTTGCCTTACAACAATTCGAACGGGAACCGGGCGAAAACGCCTCGTGATTTTCCGGACGCGCCGGTACACAGCGTACCTGGCTGGAAATCGGCTCTCGACATTACATGCATTCTACTTGCGCTGCCTATTTGGTTGCCGCTGATGATCTTACTGATGGCGGTCACGCGACTTGCTTCGCCAGGGCCGATTTTCTACCGCCAGAAACGCGTTGGATTCGGTGGAAAACATTTTCTTATCTGGAAGTTCCGAACAATGAAGGTGAGTGCTGACACACAAACTCACGAACACTACTTCCAGGAATTGATGAGGGTCGATCGTCCGATGATCAAGCTGGATACCTATGGCGATCCACGCCTCGCCCCTTTCGGCCGATTTCTCCGCGCGAGTGGCTTGGATGAGTTGCCTCAAATCTTCAATGTGCTTTGCGGTGAGATGAGTCTGGTTGGCCCACGGCCGTGCACGCCAAATGAGTTTGCCCATTACGAGCTGTGGCAACGGGACCGCGTGAACGGGCTTCCGGGCTTGACCGGATACTGGCAAGTAAACGGCAAGAACAAAACGACGTTCAACGAGATGATCGTTATGGATCTGTTCTATCTAAAGAACTTATCGATCCTTCTCGATCTGAAAATCATGCTCAAGACCTGCGCCGTTATTGCTGCGCAACTCGGCGAATCCAGACTGCCAACACAACATAACCGGCAAGATAGTGCGCCCGCTTCACCGGCACCGACCTTAGAAACGTTGGGATCGGCGCAAAAGAGTCCCCGCTCACCAACAACCATTTTACAAGCCTAAGGAAAACAGCTGGGGAAAGCATGAAGAAACAAGTCAGCGTTGGCATAATCGGGTGCGGCTACTGGGGACCGCTACTGGTCCGCAATTTCAAAACTCTTGGGGACTGCCAGCTCAAAGCCGTCTGCGACGTCAATACTGAACGCCTAAAACATATCCACACGCTGTATCCGGACGTCGAAGGCATTGCACAGACGCAGCAGCTTCTCAACGGCGCAAACGTGGACGCCGTCGTCATTGCCACCCCAGTAAAGCATCATTATTCATTGGCCAAGGCAAGCCTGCTCGCAGGCAAGCATACGTTCATCGAAAAACCGATGGCGTCCTCTTCAGCCGAGTGCGAGGAACTAATCGAAATCGCCCAGCGCAACGGTCTGGTCTTGATGATCGACCACACGTTTCTCTATTCGTCGCCCGTGCAAAAGATTGCCCAAATCGTTCAAGCCGGAGATTTGGGTGAAATCCGCTATATCAATTGCCGGCGTCTCAATCTGGGATTATTCCAAAAGGACATTAACGTCGCGTGGGATCTGGCGCCGCACGACATCTCGATCATTCTCCATATTCTGGACGAATTACCCACCACGGTTAACTGCCAGGGAAACGCTCACATCACGCCGGGAGTGGAAGACGTGACAAACATGTCGCTCTCTTTCTCGCGTAAACGCTTCGCAACCATCCAGAGCAGCTGGCTCGAGCCACGGAAAATTCGCGAAATGACTATCGTCGGTACGCGACGCATGATCGTGTATGACGATTTGCGGACCCGCGAGAAAATCCGCATCTACGATGCACGAGTAGAACGTCCGCCCCATTACGATACGTTCGCTGAATTTCAATACTCGTACCATTACGGAGACAGTTACATCCCATATCTCCATCAGGAGGAACCGCTAAAGCTGGCCTGTCAGCATTTTGTTGACTGCATCAAAACAAATTCTCAACCGCTGACGGATGGCCGTCGGGGACTGGAAATGGTTAGGATCCTTGAGGCGGCGAGCACGTCCGTCAAGATGAACGGTGCGCCAGTGACACTTTCTCATTCGAGTAGCGCAGCGCCGGTTTTCGCCCCAGTCAAAGTGGAAGAGATGCTTCAGGTTGAAGCATTCGCTGGATGAGTGGCGCGCAAGCTTCACGCGAAGCTTCGACCATACCCCCGAGGATCTCCCTTTAGTCTAAACCATAAAATGAAAGTTCCCTTCCTCGATTTGAAGGCGCATCATGCTCCTTTAACTGAAGAGTTCGATCGCGCTATTCGCGAAGTGATCGAGAGCAGTGCCTTCGCCGGCGGGCCGTTCGTGGAAAAGTTCGAAGAGGAGTTCGCATCATTCTGCGGGTCCTCCTACGCGATAGGCGTGGGCAACGGCACTGATGCGCTTTGGCTTGCTCTCCTGGCGCTGGGAATTGGCGAAGGCGATGAAGTCATTACGGTTCCGAACACGTTTATCGCCACTGCCGAGGCGATCACCTACTGCAAGGCCCGACCAGTGTTTGTAGATGTAGACCAGGATACATTCACGATGAACCCGGCGGAACTTGAAAAGAGTCTGACCCAGAGAACCAAAGCGATCATTCCGGTTCACCTTTTCGGGCAACCAGCGGACATGGACCCGATTTTGGAATTTGCACGCGCAAACGGACTTTTCATCGTTGAAGATGCCGCTCAGGCGCATGGCGCACAGTACAAAGGCCGAAAAGCAGGCACGATAGGAGACGCGGGTTGCTTCAGTTTTTATCCCGGGAAAAATCTTGGCGCCTTCGGCGAAGCTGGCGCGGTGGTGACGAACGACCCTGAGTTACGGAAGCAAATGCAGATGCTGCGAGATCACGGCCAGTCACGAAAATATTACCACTCCACGATGGGATGGAACTGCCGGATGGACGGCATTCAGGCGGCAATTTTGTCGATTAAACTGCGTCATCTTGATGAAGCAAATTCCCTGCGGCGCAAACATGCCTTAGAATACAATCAGGCTTTCGCCGGGATCGACGAAGTTCTTACACCGTTGGAGGCGAAGTACGCGCGGCACGTTTATCACGTCTATGCCGTTCGGGTACAGGAACGCGACGCAACCTTGCGACATCTCCAGGAACAAGGAGTCGGGTGCGCAGTGCATTATCCGGTTCCGATTCATCTCCAAGAGGCCGGTCGCAATCTCGGCTATACAAAGGGCGCATTCCCAATAGCGGAGAAACTCGCCGACGAATTTCTTTCTTTGCCGATGTTTCCGGAATTGACCGAAGAACAGATCGAATACGTCGCTCGCTGCGTTAGCGAAGCGGTCGGTGTGGAAGTATTCGTCTAGAAAGAATTTTTTGAAAACTCTCCATCCAGACGCAGTAGAGTCCGTCGAAACCGCGCCCTTTTCCGGCGAGGATTCCATAGTAGAGCCGAAGGCGAACGAGGAATCGCTGGAAATGCGAATTTGCGATCCCGTTCGCAACCCGGGCTGGGATCATCTGATTGCCTTGCATCGCGACGCCGGTTGCTTTCACACGAGTGCCTGGGCAAAGGTGCTTCAAAAGACTTACAACCACCGCCCTTTTTACCTCCGCTTTTCGCGGGGCCGTAGGTTGGCGGCGCTGGTACCGATGATGGAAGTGCGCAGTCCATTCACTGGCCGTCGCGGCGTCTGCCTCCCATTCAGCGATACATGCGAGCCACTTATTTTTGATCCAGACGCCGTCGATTTGGTAAGAGATCGGGTCGTACGTTTCGCGCAGGAACGCCGATGGAGACATCTTGAAATTCGCGGCGGCAAATTCTTTCAAGTCACCTCGAGTTCAGCCGCAACATTCTACGGGCACACACTGGATTTGCGACGCCCGATTGATGAACTGCAAGAACGCTTCGACAGCCCAGTGCGCCGCGCGATTCGCAAAGCGGAACGGAGCAATGTGAGCGTGGTCGTCGGCCGCAGCCGCCAGGCAATTGGCGATTTTTATCGGCTCCACGTTCAAACCCGCCGGCGACACGGTCTCCCACCGCAACCTGCATCGTTTTTCCTGAACATTCACGAACACATCATCAAACCCGGACTGGGCTTTACCGTTCTCGCACAACGCGACTCACGCCCAATTGCCGCCGCGGTTTTCTTTCGCTTCGGAAAGAACGCTCTTTACAAGTATGCTGCTTCCGACAAGCGGTTTCAGGAATTACGCGCTAATAACCTTGTCATGTGGCAAGGCATTCAGCTCCTGCTACGCAGTGGCGTAGAAAAATTACATTTTGGACGGACCGAGTGCGAAAACGACGGTCTGCGACGATTCAAACTTTCTTGGGACACGCAGGAAGAAACTATTGATTACTTCCGAGTCGATCCATCGGGTCGGCAGTGTTTACCTTCGATCCGGTGTAACGGCGGCTTGCACAAACGGATCTTTGGCAGGTTGCCGCTGGTATTCAACCGGCTGGCCGGCTCGATCCTCTATCCACATCTCGACTAAAGGTTAAAATTATGGCTGAAATCCGACGGGAAACGCAACCTCACTCCGGAATGAAGCTGGGCGACATTCTCTTCGCTCTGTTTAAGCGAAAGCTAACGATTGTCGTATGCGCTGTGCTGGGCATTCTTGCCGCTGCGGCGCTCTATCGTTTCTACCCGCCTTCCTACGAATCACAAGCCAAGTTGCTGGTACGGTATGTCTTGGAAAGGAGCGGTGTCGATCCGGTCGAGGCGGAGAAAGCCGCGGCTGCATCGAATAACGAAGGAGACAGGGTGATAGGTGCCGAAATGGAGATTCTGACTAGTTGGGATCTGGCCGTGCAGGTCGCCCAAGCAATCGGTCCCCGTCGATTGCTGCCGACAACTAGAGAGCCAACAGAAAGTGCCGCGGCGCGCAGCATCATTTCGGGTCTAAAGGTGATTTCAGATAAGGGAAGCAACATCATCCTCGTTTCCTACAAGAACGCTAATCCGGAGATGGCGACGCTCGTATTGCAGGAACTGTTGAGTCGTTATTTTGTGAAGCACCTTGAAGTGCACCGCTCCGCCGGCGCGTTCGACTTTGTAGCTCAACAAACGGATCAGGTCCGCACGCGCTTAAATCAAACGGAGGACGCTCTGAAGTCGCTGAGGGAGAAGACAGGACTTGCGGCGCTTAAAGAGGGCTCAGCGGCGCTTACTGCCGAGGCCGCGAAAACTCAGGAACAACTTAATGCCGCCGAGGCAGACTTGGCCGAACAACAAGCCCTTGTTAATCAGATCGCAGAAAAAAAGGAGAAAAAAGGGTGGAGAACAAAAACCTCGTCATCTGAAAAGAGCCCGCTATCTGTAAAGGCACAGGTCGCGGGCACGCAAGCAAAGGTCGCGGCGTTTAAGTCCCGGCTTCGGGATATTCAGCAGAGGACGAAGCAGCTCGCGGAGTTGGCTCCGCAAATTGAAGAGTTGGAGCGGAAGCGAGAGATGGACGAAGCGAATTACAAATACTTCGCAGCATCGCTCGAAAAGGCGCGGATCGACGAGGCCTTAGACCCCTCCAAAATGCCCAACATTAGTGCGGTCCAGCGCCCCTCTCCGCCGGCTTTGGTAACCAAAACACGCGATAAGGTTGCCTTGTTACTGGCTGGCAGCGGGATAGCCTTAGGTATAGCCTTAGCACTGTTAAGGGGCTTGGTTTTGAACCAGACCGTTGGACGGCCACTCCAGCTGGAGACGCAGTTACACATTCCATTGATGCTCTCGATCCCGTATGCGAACGGACGCTTCGCGTTGCCTCGTAATGGCTCACAGAATCCGGGAGCGCTTACCACGGAACGGCGTAACCCCAAGTTAGCGCCCTGGGAGGCCGGCCATTTCATCCGGCCGTACTGTGATGCAATTCGGGACCGTCTCGGCCTTTATTTCGAACTCAATCATTTGACGCATAAACCCAAGCTTGTTGGTGTTACCGGCTTTGCAGAGGAAGCCGGAGCTTCCACCCTTGCTGCTGGGCTCGCCGCGTCTCTTTCAGAAACAAACGACGGCAAGGTGCTGCTCGTCGATGTGAACCTGGGCCCGGAGGAGGTGCACCCGTTTTTCAAAGGTAAACCGGCGTATCCTTTGAACAAAGCTCTTAAGCCATCTGACTCCATTGCCTCGGCTGCAGACAATCTCTATCTCGCCACAGTGGGATCGCCCAACAGCGGCGGTCCGGCGCAGCTCGGCTTGAAAAAATTCTTCGACATGATGCCGAATATGAAGGCGAGCGACTTTGACTACATTATTTTTGACATGCCTCCGCTGGATCAAACGAGTCCTACGTGGGGAATGGCTGCTTTCATGGATAAGCTTTTGCTCGTAGTCGAGGCGGAGAAGAACAGCCGCGAGGGTATCAAGCGCAGCTACGGGAAGTTAATCGCTGAGCGAAACAATGTTGCAGTCGTGGTAAACAAGTCGCGTTCTTACGTGCCGAAGTGGCTTGATTCCGAGTCTTAATTGGCTGCACGGATAACAGCCGAACCACGGTTGCAATTTTTGCAATGGGTCGCTTCCCGTTCGCTCAGGATTGTTAATATCCTGCGAATACTCTCTCCTTTGCCACTCTTTCTGATACATCTGTCTGTCCTCCCATGTCGGCCTCGATGCTGATAGAGGTGTTCCGTGAACACCGGCGCCGCGGTTTTGAAGAGTCGAGACAGGCGAGGAACACAAGTTTTAACGCTCCGTTTCGTGCTCACACCGACCTTTATAACGGCCATCGAGATCGCTGTTCTCTCATGTTACGCAATAGGATTTATTACGGGCTAAAGCCTTTCGTTCCGCAATTCCTTCGAACGGCGATTCGACGAAAGCTTGCTATGCGATTACGCGAGCAAATTGGAGACGTATGGCCTATTATGCCGGGTTCGGAGCGGGCACCGGAAAACTGGCCAGGCTGGCCGGGCAACAAAAAATTCGCGTTTGTTTTGACGCACGACGTTGAGAGCGAGGCTGGACTCGACAGATGTCGGTCCTTGATGGAATTGGAACTGCACCTCGGATTCCGCTCTTCCTTTAACTTTATTCCAGAAGGGAGCTACCGCGTCCCAGTTGAATTGAGACAGGAACTCACTGCCAACGGCTTCGAGGTTGGCATACATGATCTTAAACACGATGGCCATCTCTTTTCCTCGCGTCGCAAATTCACGCGGCGCGCCGCGAGAATCAACGCCTACGCCCGCGAGTGGGGAGCGTCGGGATTCAGATCGGGATTTATGTTACGTAATCTCGATTGGCTGCACGACCTCGACGTGCAATACGATGCGTCCACTTTCGATACGGATCCATTCGAACCGCAACCCCAGGGCCGCCACACGATCTTTCCCTTCTGGGTTCCGAATCCAAATGGCGACTCGAACAAGTATCGACAAGCAGCCATCAACTCTTCTTCCGACGGTTACGTTGAACTTCCCTATACTCTTCCTCAAGACTTCACGCTCTTCGTGCTGTTGCAAGAGAAGACGCCGGAAATCTGGATGCGAAAACTCGATTGGATCGCCCAACATGGCGGGATGGCACTAGTTGACGTTCATCCTGATTATTTGTGCTTTGATAACGCGATCGCAACATCAAGGGAATATCCAGCTGCTCATTACAAATCGTTTCTGGACTATGTGAGTCAGCGCTACAGCGGCGCTTTTTGGAATATAACTCCGAGACGGGTGGCCCAGTTCTGTACTCGAGTAACGCAGGCCACAGGGAGCCAGCAAGGGCTAAAACAATAAAATAACTTCTATGGATATCACAGTTTTCGGAATGGGCTACGTAGGTTGCGTAACGGCAGCATGCTTAGCCGAGATGGGTCATTCAGTAACCGGCGTTGACTTACAAGAGATCAAAGTCTCTCTCGTTAACTCGGGAAAGAGTCCCATTATCGAGCCGGACTTGGAACAGTTGATTCGCCGCGGGGTTGACGCCGGACGGCTGCAAGCCACTCAGCGCGTAGAGGGACTTGGC
>QHQO01000022.1 GCA_003221195.1 Verrucomicrobiota bacterium | reverse complement strand
GAATGAAAGATCAGGCGATCGTCGCCAACATCGGACACTTCGACAACGAGATTCAGGTCGACGCGCTCAACGAGGCCAAAGGCGTGAAGAAAACCAATATTAAGCCCCAGGTGGACAAGTACACGTTCCCAGATGGTCACGAAATTTTCCTTCTGGCAGAAGGCCGGCTGGTAAACCTTGGATGCGCCACCGGTCATCCGAGCTTCGTCATGTCGAACTCATTCTCCAACCAAGTTCTGGCCCAGTTGGATCTCTGGAAAAATCGGGACACCTACAAAGTTGGCGTTTACGTTCTGCCAAAGAAACTCGACGAAGAAGTGGCACGTTTGCACCTGGAAAAAATCGGGGTGAAGCTGACCAAGCTTTCCCCAAAACAGGCCGACTACCTCGGCGTTTCAGTCGAGGGGCCCTTTAAATCAGAGCATTACCGTTACTGAGAAGCTTGTCATTCCGAGCGAAGCCAAGGAATTTCTGGCTCAAAGGCATTATGCTCTAGGACCGACAACCTCGCGATGTCGATCTGCAATGATGGATCGCGCACCAATGTGAAGCCGTCATCCTGAGCAGAGCGAAGGATCTCGCGCTGCGTACTGGTGAGACGCTGGTCCAGTGTAATCACCGATCCGATTGTGAGGTTCCTCGCTTCGCTCGGAATGACAACCCGGCGGCAATTTTGCGCGTTAAATAGGCTGAGAAGTACCCTTCGTAACGTTTTTGCAATTCCAGTCGCTGCCAGTCCTTGCCCGTGACAATTTTGCGGCAATTGGGCGCACCGCATTTGCATTCAACGGAATAATCGTCGTCGTCCGTCATCACCCAATCATGCGTGAGTTCTTCGCCAGCGCGGATGTCACGCATCGCCACGAACGTGATCTCGCCGCGTATTCCGAGATTCGCATCGCACGAGTGATTCGAATACAACATCGATAGCTCGCGCTCTTCGTCGGTCACTGGCGCGATGAACAAATTGTCGTCGATCTGGATTTCCACCGGTCCGAGCCTGGGCGTGATTTTTTCGCGCAAAGTTTTTCGATCGACAATGTGCCCGCCTTTCACGGCCACGATTTCGTCCTTGGCAATATCGGCAGTCGCAAACAAACCGCGTCCGTGAATCTTACTTTCGCGGACTTCGGTTTTCGGCGAGAGATAAGAGAGACGATGCATCTTGCATTTTGGCGATGGGTTTGATTATCCCCGTTTTGCCCAAGCTAATTCTTGATTTTCTTGGCGGTGAGATGACCGATGCGGCAAAATGGAGCGCCCGATTCGCTGTGGTCTTCGCGCTGATGCAGTTTTTCTGTTCACCCTTACTCGGAGTTTTGTCAGATCGGTTTGGAAGACGCCCGATCATCCTGCTCTCAAATCTCGGTCTCGGATTGGATTACATCGTGATGGCGATGGCGCCCACGTTGAGCTGGCTTTTCCTGGGCCGAATTATTTCCGGCATCACGACTTCAAGCATTCCGACCGCGATGGCTTACATCGCCGACGTTACACCGAGAGAAAAGCGAGCTGGAGCGTTCGGCCTGATCGGCGTCGCGTTCGGCGTCGGATTCACGTTCGGCCCGGCGATTGGTGGATTGGCGGGCGACGTCAGTCCGCGTCTGGCGTTTTGGATTGCAGCAGGTCTTAGCTTAGCGAATTGGCTCTGGGGTTACTTCTTCGTTCCGGAATCCTTGCCCCGAGATCAGCGAAAACAATTCGAGTTGCGGCGTGCGAACCCGGTCGGTTCGCTTACGCTGTTGCGCTCTCATCACGAACTTTGGCGGCTGACTACGATCCAATTTCTGGCCTATCTGGCACATAATGTATTTAGCGTCTGGGCACTTTACGCGATTTACCGCTACAGCTGGAGCCAGGGAATGATCGGATTGTCGCTCATGGTGGTCGGAGTGGTCACTGCCGCGATTTCCGGCGGATTGACCGGCGTAATGGTGAAACGTTTCGGCGAGAGACGGACTCTTTACATTGGCCAGTTTTTTGGATCGAGCGGAATGTTAGTCGCCGGCCTGGCCAAAACGGGCGCGTGGTTGCTCGCTTCGATTCCAATTATTTCACTGTGGAATATTTCGATGCCAGCCGCACAAAGCATGATGACTCATCGCGTCAGCGAGCGCGAACAAGGCGAATTGCAAGGCGCGGTCCAGAGCATGCGTTCGATCACATTCATTATCGGCCCATGGTTGTTTCTTCGGATTTTTGGATGGTTCATTGATCCGAGAAATAAAATTCATCTTCCCGGCGCGGCCTATTATCTGGCAGCCGCTCTTCTTTTTACGGCGATGTTAATGTCGACACGCATCAAGCAAGGACGAGTCGAATCAGAAACGGCTATGCCGCAGAACATACCCTTGGCACCACCGGAAGTTACCGCGACCGGCGCCGCGCCATTTGGCGAGGCGAAAGAAAATATTTGAGCATTCGCAGCGTATCAGTGATTGAATTGGTGTGAGAGCAATTGCGCGTTGCCTGATCGTTGCAGTTGCGATCTGCTCATGGTTTGCGATTTCAAATCATTGTGCGTTCGCTGCGCTGGCAACAAAGACAGACTCGGTGAGAGCCGGGTGCCCGTTTCATTCCAAGCCCGCGAAACAAGAAAAGCCGTCGACTGGGGCCCTGTGCTGCAAAATTTTGCGGGCGATCGCTCCGGCTGCGGCAAAGAGCTGGATGCGTGACCACGCGAATTTTTCCAGCGCCAATCTTAGCCTGGAAGAACCTGCGTATGCCAGGTATTCGCGAATTGCCTTGGCGCCGCGATCTCTTGATACCGGGCCGCCCGGTGCGCATTCGTTCGCTGAATTGATTTTGCAGCGGAGCCTTCTCGCGCACGCTCCACCGTCATTGGCCTAACCAGCCCGGAAAGCTTTCGGGGTCGCGAATCTTCCGCTGTAGCGACAGATGTGCCGTCTGCAGTTGCGCAGGACGTCGCAGCCGACACAGCTGCCACTACAGAGAACGCAGGCCACTATGCAGAAACGAATCTCGATTCTAATCATTACTTTTGCGCTCGCGATTAGCGCCGGCGCGCAGATAAGGGCGATCGACCCATTCGACTCTCGCTCAGGGCAGGCTCTCAATCGCCCGGGTAGCGAGCACGATTATGAGCATGAGAAGAGACAGACGTACACCTGCCTCATGCATCCTGAAGTGGTTACGAATCATCCCGGCAATTGCCCGAAGTGCGGAATGACACTTGTGCCCAAGGAACAGAAAAAACGCCCAACGTCCAACGTCCAACGCCCAACACCCAATCATCAGTCACATTTGTCTCATCAGTCGCACTCGGTGCATGAGCACGGAACGCACCCGCCTTCGCATGGGAGCGACGGAATGCATATGGAAATGCATTCGTCTATCGACCTTGCCGATCCCATGACCCGCGAAGGCTCAGGCACAAGTTGGTTACCGGATTCATCTCCCATGTATGGCAAGATGTTCATGTTCGACAACGACTTGCTGATGCTGCATGGAGCGATTTTCCCGCGTTACACTAACGTGAGCACACGACGCGGCGACGATCGAATCGATGCGCCTAACTGGATTATGGGCATGTATTCGCATCCGGTCGGCGATAACACGCAGATCGGCGCGCGCTTGATGATGAGCCTCGATCCGCTCACCGAAGGCGGTCGCGGTTATCCGCTCCTATTTCAAACCGGCGAATCCTGGCACGACCAGCCGCTGCACGATCGCCAGCATCCACACGATCTTTTCGACGAGCTATCACTGAGCCTTTCGCAAAAGTTTGAGCACGATTTTAGCGGCTATCTCTATTTCGGCTATCCGGGCGAACCAGCGCTAGGTCCGCCGGCGTTTATGCATCGCCCATCAGCCATGGATGATCCCGACGCACCGATTGGACACCACTGGCAGGATTCGACGCACATCACCTTCGGCGTGGCTACGGCCGGCCTGGTTTGGTCCCGCTTCGGCGGGATGAAAATTGAAGGCAGCATCTTCACTGGCCGTGAACCAGACGAAAACCGTTACGACTTCGATCGGCCGCGTTTCGATTCTTACAGCGGCCGCATTTCATGGAACCCTACCAAAAATCTCGCGCTGCAAGTTTCACACGGCTACATCAAAAGCCCGGAAGCGCTTGACCCCAAGACAAACATCCACCGCACGACCGCATCGGCCATTTACAATCTGCCGCTCGGTCCCGACATGAATTGGTCAAACTCGTTCGTCTGGGGCCAGAATAACGCCACCAGTGAGGGCAAAACGCAATCGTTCCTGGTCGAATCAAATTATCAGCGCGGGCGCAACACAGTTTATCTGCGCTGGGAGCGAGTAGAAAAGTCGGGTCATGAACTGGTTCTCGATCCACAGGATGAATCCCGCATTTTTCCCGTTGGCGGATACAGCATCGGTTACGTGCGCGATTTGTCGCACGGCAACGGGGTAGACATCGGACTCGGCACTCAATTCACTATCAACGATCGACCTGATACCCTCGATCGCTACTACGGCGACGATCTCGGTTACGCCTTTCAGTTTTTCCTGCGTATCCGTCCGTGGCTGCACGGTAATGACGGACATGAGCACGGTGACCATATTGCCGGGATGGAAAAATAAACGGCCTGCTGAGATTCTCGCTTCGCCATGCGGCGCACGCATGTGTTAAAACATGCGAACATGAAAAAACTTTCGCTCGGGCTTGCGTTACTCATCGCCGGAATCAGCACGCTCTTAGCCAATGGCGGTGCCTGGCAGACAGGCGTTCCGGGAACCGGTAGCGCCAGCGCCTCGGACAAAAGTCGCAAAACTGACGTCGCGATTGAGGATGAAAATCTGAAAATTGATCTGCACCCAGAGTACGCATCGGTAGAGGTGCGTTACCGGATGCACAACACCGGACCTAAAGTGGAGCAGGAGTTCTTTTTTCCGGTCGAGCGCTGGGGAAAAAATCCCGACGCCGATACGGACACAAAGAGCGCCGACGTTGACCAGTATCAAATCACCGTCGACGGAAAAAAACTGCCGTCGACGAACGCATCGGGACCGAAAGAGCACGCCAGTGAGTCAACGTCCGGACAGTTCTGGCAGCAAAATGTTTCCACGATCAAGTCATGGAAAAAATCGGTCATTCCGTTCGACCGAAACCAAACACGCGAAGTGATGATTAGTTACCGCGCGAAGTACGCCGAAAACGACGAATCGGTCTCGGACGATGCACACATCAGCGACGCGACATTCGCGTATTCGCTTTCGCCGGCGGCGACTTGGAAAGGGCCGATTAGCAAAGGGAAAATCGAGATCAACATCCTGCACCCCGAGCCCGAAGACGTCTCCATCGAAAAACCAAAGGAGCGCTTCGAAAAAATCAACGACTCGCATTACGAATGGAAGTTTGAAAACCTGAAACCATCGCTGGCGGATGACATCCGCATTATCGCGCATCCAAAATACGACAAGTATCCAACCGGATATGGCGAAGAAGACCTTAGCCGTCATGCATCGTATGTTCTTAGGGACCATCAATACTTTCTCGATCATACCGATTACGATGCGACCGCCAGCTCAACGCTGGCAGCCCAGGGCAAACACAATTACGACGTCGTTAACATAAAGGGCGATCCAACCCGAGAGGTTCATTCGCCATGGGCCGAGGGAGTCGAAGGCGACGCGATAGGCGAGAGCGTAACGCTCAACGTGAAACGCCCGCTTCCACTCTATGGCATCCTAATCCAGCCTGGATATTACGAGTACGATGAAAAGGAGCCGTGGTCGAAAAACAATCGGGTCGCGCAACTCGAGATAACGCTGAATGACGAAGACACATTCACGGAAAACATTCCCGATGAGCGATTCGAAAGTCCGTACCTCATCCGCGTGCGGAACTACACTAAGCCAGTTAACAAGATAAAGCTCGTGATCAAAGGCGTGTATCGTGGTACGCAATTTCGTGACACGTGCATCTCGCTGGTTGAGTTGCGAGCGCCACTGACTAAGAAACCTGAAATTCAGGCAGCCCGATGAACCAGCGAGCAACTGCGCTTTGCACGGCGGCGCTGCTCGTCGTGGCGAGCGCAACAGCGAAGGTTCTGCCCATTTACATCGAGGACAATCACGCTGGGACGTTTTATTGGTTGGCCCAAAAACTGGATTTGGATCAGCCGTGCACGCTTATCCTCTTCGATGCGCATAGCGATGCGTCCGGGATCTTCGATTCCGATAACATTCGGAACGCGCTGCGAAATGTCGCATCCTCGCGGGACCGACAGGCGCTGCTTGCTCACTGGCGCAGCAACGGGACTGTCCAATGCTTCAACTGGATCGAGCCACTTATGCCGGCGCCGATTGCAAGAGTAATCTGGGTCCCCGCCGGGGAATTTTCCACATCCGAAGTCGACAAGCGCAAGCAAGAAGCAACAGCGTTACTCGATGGGCATCTCGAAGCAGCGCCGCGAAAATCGGGATCATTGCGCGAATCGTATGTCGTTTCTGATTTCCACAATCTCGACAAGCATATCAATCCAAACCAGCCATTGGTTGTGACGATTGATCTCGATTATTTCGCAGGCCTCTCCGCCACCGAACAAGAAATAGCTTTTGCCCGCATCTGGAATTTCGTGATCGAACGGCCAAACCTTCGCGCCATCACGTTTGCAATTTCTCGTCCGTACTTGAAGGACGAAGACGAAGCGTACCGGCTACTCGAACTGACGTTGACCGCCGTGATCTCGTTGCCGACGGCACAGGTCGAGTTCGAGCCATTTCAGACGGTTGCCAATGACCATTCAAATCTCGCAAAGGAATCGATGATAAACGGCAAGAAACTACCGGTGTTCGATCTCGCGCAGGCACCACAGGAGCTCCGCGCGCGAATTTTGTCCGAGCGTCAACGCATTCTCGTAGGACATGACACAACCCATTGGGAGCAACTCTTGGGCACTTGGAATGACGAAGCGCCGCAGTTGCATCTTCAAGTTAAAGACCGTCAGCCTTCCACAGACAAAGTCTGGCGCATACTCGCGGACCAACCGGCCGAGATCGAGCTCGTAGCCGAGCCTTGGACGACGAAATCGGAAAAGATCGAATGGTTCGCGCTGACTCCGAAATATTTGCGTTGCAATCTGACCGATTTGTCGACCGATCAGGTTGGGTTTGTCGCGAATGCGGCGTCACGTCCTGCCTGGAATGAACTTCCCATCGATTATCACGATTCGGCGCTGCCAATAAGCAAGCTCGACAATTTGTTTGATCCACAGTGGCACTGTGGTTCGCTGCGTTTGCGAGCCTGCGCTGTCGTCGATGGGAAGATCCGCGAAACCCCTGTTCTGGAGCTGCGACGATTTATCGGCACCGGTTTCCGTTCCGCAATCACTGAGCAGTTTGGCCTTCCGTACCTTTTCGGAAGTGGCGAATTGTCAGAAGATTCAGATACCGGGCCGGAAACGAATCTCGGCGCTGATTGCGCGAACTTCGTTGTTTACGCGTTGCGGCGCCAGGGCCAGCGCGTGCCGTGGTCGGACCCGAAACGACTGCGCGAGGATCTTGATCTTGTGACGCGATCAGCCACACCGGGCACGGCAAGGATAAGCGCGGAGGATCTGCAGCGCGGCGTAATCGTGCATCTCGGTACGCACGTTGCAGCGGTAATGGAAGACCGGCAACCGGTCGGTATTCTCAGTGAAAACGACCTAGTCGCCCACCAGCTTGGGGGCGCCCCGGAAATTCTAACGCTTGGGGAACTCCTAAAAGAGCGCAGGAAAAATTGTTTCGATTTGTTTCGCGTGCCGCCACCAAAATCCGCCGCGACACTTGTTTTTGGTGGCGACGTAATGCTCGGTCGTAGTTGCGCAGCGAAGATCGAAAGTGGAATAGACCCGTTTGCTGGCATCGTACCACTGTTACACAGCGCATCATTCGCCGCGGCAAATTTGGAATGCACGATCTCGAATCTTGGCGCTTCCGCGCAGCGCTACGCATTCCGCGCCCCTGCGCAGTCCGCGCAATTGCTCCGTCGCTCCGGATTTCGCGCAATGGGGTTGGCGAATAATCATGCGCTCGATTTTGGGACCGCGGCGTTGGAGGACTGCGCAGCGCACTTGGTCCAGGAGCAGATCGAGCCGATCGGGGTCGGAAAACCCGGCGGCAAAACTTACACGCCGAGTTTCTTCTCGATACTCGATGGGAAAAGGATCGCTCTCCTCGCGATCACTGATGTCGGACCTGCTGCAGGACACCAAATCGCCGCAGCATCGGATCGATCTGGCCTGAGCGCGGCAATTGCGAATGCGCGATCACACGCAAATCTTGTCGTTTGCCTGGTTCATTGGGGAGGTGAAAACAGCGAAAAGGTCACTGACGAACAATGTGAACTCGCCCGCTGGCTGATTGATGGCGGAGTCGATGTCGTGGTTGGCTCGCATCCGCATTGTGTTCAGGCGCTCGATTTCTATCATGGCTGCCCAATCGCGTATTCGCTGGACAATCTCGTGTTCGACGGCGCATCCACGGTCGAGTCGTGGAATCGCGGCGCATTACTTCAGATCGGTTTGAACGAAAGCGTGCAAGTTTCGTCTGCCTCCCTCATTCCAATCGTTCTCGAAGACGGTCTCCCTCGCGCGGACCGTCTCCAAAAGGGAAAAACCCTCAGCAGCCGTTGATTCGAAGATGGAGGATGGAAATCTATCCGTCGTTGATTTCTTGTCATCGCGCATGACCTGCGTGAAAATTAACGCCCCGTGGCTCTGCGACTGCCGAAACAAGATTATCAAGACATCGAGCGACTCATCGAGTTGGATTTTGTGCGCGCGACGGAAGCCGCAGCACTAAATTCACTCCGCTGGCTCGGACGCGGCGACAAAGAAGCGGCCGACGCGGCTGCCTGCGACGCCATGCGCGGCATGTTCGACCTGATGAATATCTGTGGCGAAGTCGTCATTGGTGAAGGCATCAAGGACGAAGCGCCTGGCATTTTCAAAGGCGAACAGCTCGGCACCTGGATTCCCGGTTCGCCACAGTTTGATATCGCCATCGATCCAATCGACGGAACAACCAACATTTCCAAAGGTGCACCGAACTCGATCAGTTGCATCGCAGCAGCGAGTCCGGAGGAAGGAGTAAAGGTGGCGCTGCGCGATGTGCCATCGTTTTACATGTCGAAGCTGGCTTACGGGCCGCGCGTTATCGATTACATGAAAAAGCGTGGCGACTCGCTCCACGTGGAGATGCCGATCCCGGAGATGCTGGCAATCGTTGCACGCGCGGTGGACAAACGCGTCCAGGACGTGGCGGTGATGATGCTCGACAGACCGCGGCACAAGGAAATCGTCGAACAAATTCGTGGGGCAGGCGCGTCCTTGCGCATGATCGGCGACGGCGACATCGCCGCCGCCATCGCGCCGTCGCTGCCCGAATCCGATGTCGATCTTTACATGGGCATCGGCGGTTCTCCCGAAGCGGTGCTGGCGGCAGCAGGAATCAAGTGTCTCGGTGGCGATATGCAATGCAAGATGTGGCCGCGCGATGAAAAGGAACGAAAGAACTTGATCGACGCCGGTTACAAGAAAGATCTGGACCGCGTCTTTTCAGCCGACGATCTGGCTAACGGCCAGAACATCCTCTTCTGTGCGACCGGGATCAGCGACAGCGCGTTGCTGCGCGGCGTGCGGGCTCACGGCGGCGTCACAGCCGTTACGCATTCGATCCTCATGCGCGCCAAAAGCAAGACTGTGCGTTTCATTCGAGCAAGGCACAATTTACAAACCAAAACGATCCGGCTGCGATCCGATAATCGCGAACACTTAATCTAAGATTTCGGCTGTATTCCGAATTTGGTCAGCGCCGCGACGGTTTTTTCCATCGGCAGACCGACAACGTTTGTGAATGAGCCGTCGATTTTTACGATGATTTCGCCGCCGCTCCCCTGCGCGGCATAGGCGCCGGCTTTGTCCAGTGGGCGAACTTTCGCAAGATAGTTCTCGATGGTTGCCTCACTCAGCCGGCGAAAACGAACGCGCGAGACGTCGTGAAAAACCGCCGATTTTCCCGATGTCTGTTGATAAATTGCCACAGCAGAACAAACTTCGTGAGTTCGTCCGCTTAGTCTCCGGAGCATCCGGGAAGCTTCGCTCAAGTCCGTCGGTTTACCGATAACTTGATTCTCCAGTGCGACCAGCGTGTCGGCTGCAAGGACGACAGCGTCGGGCCGTGCCTGCGCGATGGACATTGCTTTTCGAATGGCGTTCCAGAGCGTTAGTTCGCGCAATGTGAGAGCAGCATCGAACTTTTCTGCAACGTGCGGCTTGGCGATTTCAAAATGAAATCCACCCTCCGAAAGCAATGCAGCGCGCCTGGGCGAAGAGGATGCCAGCACTAGAGAAGGCACGACATAACTACTGTAGAGGCAGTCGTGCTGGCTGCAAGAGTCGGGATGCTTTCGGGCACACGTGGGCGGGCTACAGAGCCATGCGAACCACGATCAGCGCAAAATAGAATCGGCAGGATAAACCACGCCATTCTTGATAACAGCGTCGATATCGGAAGCGTGCGCGATGCCGTCAACCGGATTTGAATTGAGAATGACAAGATCAGCGAAATAGCCGTTTTCAATCTTGCCGATATGCGCGCCAACGTCGCCGCCGAAAAGTTTCGCCGCGTTTGCAGTTGTGCATTGAAGAATCTGCATTGGCGTCAGTCCGGCTTCTTTCATCAACTGAAATTCGCGGAAAAGCGCAGGGCCATGAATTGTGCCGATATTTCCTGCGTCTGTTCCCGCTGCAATCGTGATGCCGGCATCTTGCAGTCTTTTCAAATTCGGTAGCGCGATATCGTAGGTTTTTTTGATGCGATCCAATGCTTCATTCGGTTTAGCTAAGGCGTTCTTGATTCGGTCAGGCAATTTATCCGGCGGAATTTTGGTGACATCGAGCGACGCGATCACTTCCGGATTGCCCCACGCTTTTTCCTCCGGAGTCAGATTCAACTGATGCGAAAAGGTCCGGCCATAACGCTCGAAGACAACAAGCGTCGGACACAAAATCGTGTGTCGCTCTTTCAGTAGCTTTACAAACGCGTCATCGACTGGCTTGTCGGTCACACTGTGGACGAGCACGTCCGCGCCTTCTTCCACAGCTGCCCGTGCCGTTTCCAATTCCGTGGCATGCACTGCGACACGAATCTTGTGCGCATGACTTTCTTCAATCGTGGCGCGCACGATTGGCCGGAAACTTTCGACCGGATGGTCCTTGTCGACGATGTACCAAATCTTGACCAGGTCGGGTTTTTGTTCGGCCAGTTTACGCACGAACTGCCGCGCTTGATCCGGCGTGTCGATTTTGACGATCGGCGGATCGCCAAGATCGAGTTTTTCGCGTGAGACGCTGGAAATCAATGGCCCCGCGACTGCGACTCGCGGTGCTTTGGCGGTTGCAGTTGCAGTCTTGCGGACCTCGAAATTCCAAAATGGCCCGCCAACATCCACCACGCTGGTAATGCCGCAGCGCAGATAGCGCGGGAAAACATCGTTCAAGTGACTCTTGACCCACGCGACTTCGTCCTTGTAGGGGCGAACGCTATTCAGATCGGCGCCGTCCGGTCGCGTGAACAGATCGCCAGATTGAAAGAAATGAATGTGAGTGTCGATGTAGCCCGGCAGAATGAATTTGCCTGCGCAATCAATTTGTTTCCCCAGCGACGCCGCATCCTGCTTGCCCATCGTGACCCGTTCGATCTTGTCGCCGTCGATGACCACTGTCGCATTCGGCAGGACCTTGCCGTCGGCGGGATTGATCACTGTACCGCCAACGAGAGAGATTTTTTCGGCGCGGGCAGTGAGCACGAAGCTCGATAACGCAATCGCGGTGAGAATCGCCGCTTTATTAATCATGAGAATGGAATCCAATCTGGCGTCTTGGCGGTTCAGTTGGCGTCATCAGCTCACGAATTGCGTCGAATACGACTTTAAATTGAGCATCATACTTCTTCTCGAGCGCACCGAGTTTACGTGCGAGATCGGCATTCGAAAGCAACATTTCGCGCAACCGCACAAACGTGCGCATGATCGCGATGTTCACCTGCACCGCGCGTTGGCTGCGTAATACGCTCGACAACATTGCCACACCTTGCTCAGTGAAGGCGTATGGCAGGTAACGGCGTCCACCCCGGCGGCTCTTTGAGGTTTCAGTTTGAAACCTCAAACCCGAGGTTTGCTTTGCCGCCATCTCATTTGAGGTGCCAATTTGAAACCTCAAACCTTCTGCTTCGGCCTGCGTAAGCCGAAACATAAAATCGTTCGGAAATCGCTCCGCGTTTCGTTTTACCGCGAGGTTAAGCGATTTTGTCGGTACGCCATAAAGGACTGCCAGGTCGTAGTCCAGCATCACTTTCTCGCCGCGAATTAAATAAATGCAGCGCTCGACCTGAACCGTGAGCGCTTCGGATGGCATAAATGTCCGGCGCCTATTCTTTCGATTCCGGCACCGCTTTCTCGGCAGCTTGAAAGCCGATCTTGGAATGTGTGCCGTCGCAGAACGGTTTTTCGGTCGATGCGCCACAGCGACAGAGGGCCATCCGCTTTTCTACTGGATATTTGTTTCCGTGTGCGTCGATCAACTCCACTTCGCCGGTCACGATGTAAGGACCGTTCTTGATTGTCTCGATTGTTACTTGAGCCATGCCTGCAGTTTAGTGTCATTCCGACTGAAGTGGAGGAATCTCTAATTATTTCTGAAAGATTTAGAGATGTCTCGACTCCGCTCGACATGACAAGATAGGAAACGCACAAGTCATGAAAATATTTATTGGCATTTTCGTTCTCTTAGCGGGCTCAATGTTTGCTCAGACCGCTTCGCAAAAACATCCATTCAGGTTCGAAGAGATGATGAAACTCAAGCGGGTCGGCGCGCCTGTGCCTTCACCGGATGGCAAATGGGTCGTGTTCGATTGCGAAGATGTCGATCTGGCCGCGAACACGAAAATTTCGCATTTGTGGATCGTGCCGGCCAGCGGCGGTGAATCGCATCGATTGAATCCAACGCCGAATCACGAGGAGCGGCCGCGTTTTTCGCCTGATGGCAAGCGCTTGATCTGGACCTCGAAAGCAACCGATCCGACGCAAGTCTGGATGTGCGATTTCGATCCGGAAGCGGGGCAGCTCGTTGGGAAACCGCATCAAGTCACATCAATCTCGACCGGCGCCGACGGCGCGATCTGGTCGCCGGACGGGAAGAACATCGTCTTTGTGTCGGCTGTCTATCCGGATTGCAATCCGCCTCCGCCTGGCTCCGGCGTGACAAGCGACGACTGCAACAAGAAGCGCGATGAAGAACTGAAGAAAAGCAAAGTAAAAGCGAAAATCTTCACGCGCTTGTTCTATCGGCATTGGAACGCGTTCACCGAATTCAAGCGCAGCCATTTGTTTGTGTTAAGTGGGGACGCGCGTGCAGATCGTAGCACAGACATCTTGTCTGTGAGGCAGGCGGGCGTCTCGCCTGCCGAATCGCAAACACCAGGCGAGACGCCCGGTGTCCCCACAGGCAAGATGCCTGTGCCACGGGATCTCACCCCAGGCGATCACGACGTGCCACCGTTCTCGTTAGGCGGTCAGGACATGTATGCGATTTCGCCGGACGGCCAGGAGGTCGCGTACACGAGCAACATCGACGAAGTCGAAGCGACGAGCACGAACAACGAAATTTTCATCGTGCCGATTAGCGGCGGCGCGCCAAAGAAAATTTCCAGCAGTCCCGGCGCCGACACCACGCCGCTCTATTCGCCGGACGGAAAATATATCGCTTGGCGTTCGCAAGCGCGCGCCGGCTTCGAAGCCGATAAATGGCGCTTCTTAGTGCAAGATCGACAAACTGGGAACACGCGCGAAGTCGCTCAAAGCTTTGAATATTCGATCGGAAGCTTCAGCTGGGCGTCCCGTACAGGTGAAATCGTCTTCACGGCAGAGCGACGTGGCACTTCTCCGCTCTTTTCGACTTCAGTCGGCGCGAATTGGACAACAATTGCAGAGAACGATGGCCTGCATGCCGATGATCTAACGATTAACAACGGCATTCTGTACTTCACACGTATGTCAATTCAGGCACCAAATGAGATTTGGCGACTCGATCTTTCAACGGGACACGATGCCAATCCGACTGCTGTAACACACATGAATGACGCGTTGTTGTCACAGATCGACATGCAGCCGTTGGAGTCGTTCACGTTCAAAGGCGCGAACAACGACGACGTGCAGGGATTCTTGATCAAGCCTCCGGGATTTGATCCCAACAAAAGATATCCGCTGAAGTTTTTGCTACACGGCGGGCCGCAAGGAGCATGGGGAAATTCGTGGACGTATCGCTGGAACGCGGAGTTGCTCGCCGCGACCGCAAATTACGTGGTGGTGATGATTAATTTCCACGGCTCGACCGGTTACGGACAGAAGTTTACCGACTCGATCAGCGGGGATTGGGGCGGCAAACCGTATATCGACGTGATGAAGGGACTCGATTACGTGGAGAAGACATTCCCATTCATCGACAAAAACCGCGAAGCGGCGCTGGGTGCGAGCTACGGCGGTTACATGGCCAATTGGTTGTTAGGCCACACCAATCGTTTCAAATGCATCGTGTCGCATGATGGCATGTTTAACGCGGAATCGGCGTACGGCACGACAGAGGAGCTTTGGTTTGCAAACTGGGAATTCGGCGGTCCCCCATGGAAGAAACGGGATGTTTACCGGAAATGGTCACCGCACGAATACGCGGCGAATTTCAAAACGCCGACCCTGGTCGTGCACGGACAAAACGATTATCGACTCGATGTGTCTCAAGGTTTCGATCTATTCACGACGCTGCAAGTGCTGAAGGTGCCGTCGAAGATGTTGTATTTCCCGGACGAAGGTCATTGGGTGCTTAAGCCGCAGAACAGCCAGCTCTGGTACAAAACCGTGAACGATTGGGTCGATCAATGGTGCAAGTAACACAGGCTTCCTAGCCTGTTTCGTCCGACATGCATCTTGCTTGTCGATCTCCGACGCTCGCAGGCTGGAAGCCTGCGTGACGCATCAGCCAAGATGGCTGACTTACGCCGGCCACCACCGTACCTAAGATAATAAATCCACGATGGCGAGCGCGCGCGACCGTTTGCGGGCGCAAAGCCCGTTCGCTTGACTTTTTGCGCAGGTTGCGCATTAAGAACGCCATCGGAAACCTTATGTCTCGTAATCTCTTTCGTATTTCCCTGGCAGCTCTCTCAATTGGTCTGCTTTTCCTCGTGGCCGGTTGCGGTGAGGATCCGCGCTTTTCCGCGAGGACGCAGTATTTGGGCGGCGTTTACGGAAACGCTGAGGGTGGTCCCCCACACGACACCGTCTCGTACTGGGATGGAGACAACGCAAGCGGAAGCCCGTCGGTGAAGATCAGCCTCGGAGAACAGCGCGCATATTTTTACAAAGGTGGCGTGCTGGTTGGCGTTTCACAGCTTTCGACCGGCCGCGAAGGACTCAACACGCAACTGGGTCATTTCAAAATTATTCAAAAGGACAAAGACCACGTCTCCAGTTTATTTGGTGATTACGTCGATTCGGCGGGAAACGTAGTCGTGCCCAATGTCGATATTAATAAAGATCCGAAACCGCCAGGCGCTCATTTTAGAGGCACGCCGATGCCGTACTTCATGCGCATCGTGTCGGGGACGGGTATGCACGCAGGTTATTTGCCAGGCTATCCGGCGTCGCACGGCTGCATCCGTATGCCGGAATTCATGGCCGAAAATTTCTTTAAATCAGTCTCAGTCGGAACACCGGTCACGATCACGGATTAGGATCTTTTGGGGAAGCAGTATCTGGGCTTGCAGAAAATTCCTGGTATCGGCATTCTGATTATTCCGGTGCCAGGAATATGATCGTTATCACGCAACCAAACGCCACCGAGGAGCAGATCCAGCGGATCATCACGCGTGTACGTGAGTTCGGGCTGGAGGCACAAATCAGCCGCGGCGCGTCGCGCGTAATCATTGGCGTAATCGGACCTGAGGCCCTCCTTCGCGAGAAACCGATTGCCGCGATGGCGGGCGTGGAAGCGATCATCCCGGTGTTGAAACCTTACAAACTTGCAGGGCGCGACTCTCGCGGCGCTTCCTCAGTCGTAGTAGGCGACGTGCGTCTGGGTGAACATGAGAATGTTGTTCTGATTTGCGGACCGTGTTCGGTCGAAAGCCCGGAGCAGATTCAGGCGATCGCAGCGATTGTGAAAGAATCAGGCGCAAAAATTTTGCGCGGCGGCGCGTTTAAGCCGCGCACTTCGCCATATAGTTTTCAAGGGTTGCGTGAAGAAGGGCTTCGTTTCCTCGCGGAAGCGCGCGCGAAAACAGGCTTGCCTGTTGTCACCGAAGTCATGGATCCGCGCGATCTCTCGATGATCGAGAAGTACGCCGACTGTCTTCAGGTTGGGACCCGCAACATGCACAACTTCTCCCTATTAAAAGAAGTAGGGCGCAGCAGACTTCCCGTGCTCCTCAAGCGCGGATTCAGCGCGACGATTTACGATTTGATGATGAGCGCGGAATACATCCTAAACGAGGGCAATTCAAACGTAATCCTCTGCGAGCGCGGCATTCGAACGTTTGAGACGGCAGCCCGCTACACGCTGGATCTGAGCGCTGTTCCAATCTTGAAGTCTAAAACGCATCTACCGGTCATCGTCGATCCGGCACACGCCCTGGGTGTGCGCGAATTTGTTCCGCAGATGTGTCTGGCCGCCGTCGCGGCCGGTGCGGACGCGCTCATGATTGAAGTGCACAACTCTCCCGAGATGGCCAAGAGCGACGGAAACCAGGCGCTCACGCCGGAAATTTTCGCCGAGCTCATTCCGCGTCTCCGCGCAGTTGCCACGGCCATCGGCCGCGCCTTGTAAAATTCGGCCCGAAAGCCTTCGGACCGTTGCTTGCCAACGCGTTGACGACAACACGTTCCACCTTGCGCAAGGTGGATCGGCTTCTCCTGAAGACGATGCCAAGACAAATCGCCGAAGGCGCAAGAATGCAGGCCCGGCTACAACTCTCGCGAAATTTGGCGTAAACTTTGCGGTGCAGAAACCAATCGGTGCACAGCTTCTGGAACGTGTCGCGGCAAGCGAACCCATCGCGCGCAAACTTCACACGATACAAGATGCTCGCTGGCCCGTGCAGTTTTCACACGTCATCCAGCCGGCTCAGCCATTTCTGGCCGCCATACTCGCGCACACGTGGCATCGGCCTCCAGCCGATGATCGGCAGACCGCCGATTCTACGATTTGGATCCTCTGTCCCAGCGTTCATTCTCAAGAATTGTTCTATGAAAGCCTGCTTAACTGGCGGTCGGATGCGCTGTTCCTTCCGGAAGCTGAGTTTGCAGCAGCGGAAAACGTCTTGCCGGATCCGGAAATCGTAGCGGAACGGCTGGCAGTCCTAATGCAAATCGGGCGCGGAACCGGTCCGCGCGCCATAGTCGCAACGCGGGCAAGTCTCGAGCAAGCCGCACCAGGGCGTTACACACTCCACTCTGCTTTTACTCAGCTCCGGCGCGGAGCCACCGGGCAGATGGAAGACCTTCTCAAGCGACTTGTCGCCAGCGGTTATGAGCGCGCCGCCCAAGTCACTACCCGGGGACAGTTCGCCGTCCGCGGCGGCATTGTCGATCTTTATTCGTGGCAAGCGCCATTGCCGTTGCGGCTGGAATTCTTCGGCGATCAGATCGAATCACTGCGCGAGTTCGACATCGATACTCAAACCTCCGTGCGCGATTTGGGTTCGGTTGATATTTTGCTCGGAGGCGCGGTTGGATCAGATCGCCTCTTCTCGATCGATCAAAGCGGTCGAGTTCGCGATTACGTCGCTCCAAATGATCTCATAATTGATCTTGAACCGGGGATGGAGGGCGGAGCTCATGCGACGCCGGGCTCGCAGGAGCTCGGCCCTCCACACATTCAGATCAGCGAAGGCTGGATTGAGACTGGTCAGGAAGATTTTAGCGGTGCATTCCAGGATTGCGAGATCGGCGAGTTTGCGGTCGGCGATCTGATGCTGGCCGAGGCGAAACGCGCACAGTTTGTCGAGCGTTTAAAAGAGTGGCGCGCCAATAACGCGAAAATCGTCATTTATTTTCAGACTGAGGGTGAGATCGAGCGATTTCGCGAGATCATGGTTGGCGCGATTGAAGGCAGCGATTTTATCGAAGGCATTCTTGCTCGCGGATTTTGTTTTCCCGCGGCCAATCTCGTCGTCCTCTCCGCCGCAGAATTATTTGGGCGATTCGCGGCCCATCCGCGCAGGCGTTTGCGTCGTGCGGACCGCAATCGCGCGCAGATTGATTTCAGTGAGCTTAACGAGGGCGACCTCGTCGTGCACCTCGAGCACGGCATCGGGCGATTTCTTGGACTCGTGAAAATTGGTAGGGCGCGACCGGCGGGCGCGCTGGAGCCAGAGGTGGCACGCGTCTCACCTGCCGATTCAGCAAGCAAGATGCTCGCTGGCCCAACAGACAAGATGTCTGTGCTACAACAGCAGCAGGAAGTTCTCGCGCTTGAGTTTGCAGATGATGCGAAGCTCTATGTTCCACTCGAGCAGGCGTATCTCGTTTCCCGGTATGTTGGCGCGGGGAAAAAATCGCCGCCACTCAGCTCACTCGGCGATGGAAGATGGGCTCGCGCCAAAATAAAAGCGGCCGCTTCCATATTTGATTACGCCGGGAAAATGCTCGCGGTCCAAGCCGAGCGCCAATTGCATCCGGGCTACGCATTCGCCCCGGACACAAAATGGCAGGCAGAATTCGAACATTCATTCCCATTTCGTGAAACGCCGGACCAAATGAGGGCAATCATCGATACCAAGATTGACATGGAACGTCCTCGATCGATGGACCGGTTAATCTGTGGCGACGTCGGTTTTGGCAAAACCGAAGTGGCGGTGCGCGCCGCGTTTAAAGCAGTCATGGATGGAAAACAAGTGGCTGTGCTGGCACCGACCACGGTCCTGGCTCAACAGCATTTCGAGGTGTTCAGACAACGCATGCTCGACTACCCAGTTCGCATCGAAATGCTCAGCCGTTTCCGTTCGCAATCGGAGCAGAAAAAAGTGTTGCGGCTGCTGCGCGAGGGTGGTGTCGACATCGTCATTGGCACTCATCGGCTCATCTCTGGCGACGTCGTATTCAAAGACCTCGGCCTGGTCGTGATCGATGAGGAGCAACGCTTCGGAGTACTGCACAAGGAAAAATTCAAAGAGCTCTTCAAGCTGGTCGATGTGTTGACGCTGTCGGCCACCCCGATTCCTCGCACGCTTTATCTTTCACTTGTTGGCGTAAAAGATATGTCCACGATCGAGACCCCGCCGCTCAACCGCCTGCCAGTAGAAACAGTGGTGTCGGCTTACGATGAGCGGCTGATTCGCGCAGCGATTGATCGGGAGCTCGAACGGCAGGGTCAGGTATTCTTTCTGCACAATCGCGTAGCGAGCATTGAGCGGGTGCGGGATCGGGTCGTCGATCTTTGTCCACAAGCGAGAGTCGAGATCGGGCATGGCCAGATGGATGCCGACGAGCTGGAAGGCGTTATGGCGCGATTCATTGCTGGGAAAATCGACGTGCTCGTTTGCACCACGATCATCGAAAGCGGTCTCGATATACCGAATGCAAACACCATCATCATTGACCGGGCGGACCAGTTTGGTCTCGCAGACTTGTATCAATTGCGCGGGCGCGTCGGCCGGGCGGAGCACAAGGCATACGCCTACCTGCTGCTTCCGCGCGAAATGATGACTGTGGCCGCAGCGCGCAAACGGATCAGCGCGATCAAACAGTACAGTTCGCTCGGTGCAGGTTTTCGTATTGCCATGCGCGACCTGGAGATTCGCGGCGCGGGCAGCATGCTAGGCACAGCTCAAAGCGGCCACATCGTGGCAGTCGGTTTTGATTTGTATTGTCAGCTGCTCAAACAAGCTGTAGCCCAGCTGAAGGGCAAGAAGCCGCGGTTTCGGCTCGATGTCGACTTGAACCTCGATTTCGTGGCCACAAATGAAGCGGAATTCGTGGCACCGCCGATACCAAGGAGCAGAGCTTTGCCTTCCGCCGGGGCGCGTGGAGAACCGCCTTCTCCTGAGAAAATTCCAGCCTTCACTCCAATCACCTACGTCAGCGATCCCGGTTTGCGCATCCGGGCATACCGGGACGTCGCAGAAGTTACGACGCACGAGCAATTAGACCGTCTGCGACGCGACTGGCGCGACCGCTTTGGGCCGTTCCCACCGCCGGTTGACAATTTGTTTCGCCTCATCGAAATCAAGCTCGCTGCTGCAAAATCAGGGATAACCCGCGTCGAGGTGCGCGAACGCAAATTGATGTTGACGCGGCGCGGAGATTTTATACTTGTCGCGGGCAAATTCCCTCGTTTAGTTGAAGCCAAAATCGAGCAGCATCTCGGGGAGATTCTGGAACTGATAAAGAAATTATGAGAAACTTCGTGCGTCAATTTACCGCCATTTTGGTGGCGGTCTGTGCGCTTGTTCTATTACCCATTTGTTGCGATGCGTTCGCCCAGGAACCTCAGGTGGTGGACGGCATGGCTGCAATTGTGAATGGCGACGTTATCACATACTCACAAGTGCGGCAGTTGTCCGCGCCGCGCGAAAAACTGTTGCGGTCGCAATTGAGCGGTCAGGATCTGGAAAACAAGCTGAAAGAAGTCCGGCAGCTTGCTCTAAAGGATCTGATCGATCGACGGCTTATCATCCAGGCGTTCAAAAAGGAAAGCTATCAAATCCCGGATCACGTGGTGGACCAGCGGGTGCACGATATTATCCGGGAGAGCTTCGGCGGCGACCGCAATACGTTTGTCAAGACGCTTGAGGCGCAGAATTACTCGCTGGGCGAGTTCAAGGAAAAGGAGATGGAACGAATCATCGTCCAGGCGATGCGCAGTCACAACGTCAAGACCAACTACATTATTTCGCCTAGTAAAATTGAAGATTTCTACAGGAAGCATCGCGAACTATTTACGAGCAAGGAAGAAATCAAGTTGCGGATGATCATGATTTCCGGCCAAAAGGATACCGGGAACGCTCAGGCGCAAAAGTCGCTGGCCGAAGAAGTGCTCGGCAAACTCGCCGGCGGCGCTGAATTCGAACAAACAGCGCAGATTTATTCCGAGGACAGCACGAAAGACAACGGCGGCGACTGGGGCTGGATTGGACGCAACACTCTCGCCGTGCCGCTGGAAAAGTTCGCCTTTAACATGCCAGTCGGCAGAATCAGTAACATCATCGATTACGCCGGCAATTACTACATCTTGAAAGTTGAAGACAAGCGCGGCGGCACGACGAGATCACTCGCTGAAGCGCGCGCCGATATCGAGAAGAAACTGATCCAGGACGAAGCGCAGCAAATTCAGGAACGCTGGATCGCCAGCCTGCGCGAGAAAGCTTATATCCGCACGTTCTGATTGAGCGTTGGACGTTGGGCGCCTGCTCGCGATTTATCGGAGTTGATCGCTTCGCCGTGTTCTCCTGCTCCTGCTCTTGCTCATGATCGAGCTTTCGACGAAAAAATGTTCGCCTTTGAAAGCGAATGTTCGTCTAGTTCTAGTTAGACCTCATGCGGATATTGGTCGTTCTTCTCACAATCGCAACAGCGACGCTCGCAATCGCGAGCGAATCAATGCGCGTCAATGGCGTGCGGGTTTATGGGAGAATGCATGACGTATCGGTTGGTGATATTCGCGCGGCGATTGCCGACTTCGTATCAACATCTTCTGACAAGAGGAAGCCCGCAGCCCTTGAAGTCCTCAGCAGTATCGAGATGCGCGCTTATGAGAAAACACATGATTGGGGTTGGGTTGCCATTCGCCGTTTTCCACGCGGTGATCCTGACCATCGCAATGAATTCGCATGGATCACATGGAAGCGGGCCATCGACGATGCTCCCGACTTTTTACGGTTCATAAAAAGCGCTAATGAAGTGTATGTTTTTCCGGTTGCCACACCTTTAAAACCCCATCGGGACGACAAGCATCTGCGTTTGCTGGACGCAGATGCGCGCCGCAAAGTCACCCGTTTACTCGGTGATGGGGAAACGTGGTGGCACGGACTCTACACGCTTGTCGTGATAGACGATGGCAAACCAGGCATAGGGTTGTTGTTCCGGCGTGGTCGAAATGAAGCTGTACTATTCTTTTCGCACTTCACCGATGAAGAAGGCACCTTTAACGGCGAGCACATCAGTGGGTTGCTTGATGACGAACGAGGCAGACACCAGATGGAAGAGTGGGAACAGCGATACGCTCAGCCTGAGCTGACTCCAAAATCGGGTCTAACTAGTCGATGAAGCCAACGGCCCCATATCGAAATGCGTTCAGTGTGTTTGCCAAGATACCCTGCCGTGGCTTATCGCTTTCTCGCTAGGCCACTTCCATGCGCTTGGTCATATTCGACATTGATGGCACACTGACTCAGACCATGAAGGCCGACGAAGAGTGCTTTGTGCGTTCGCTCGCTGAAGTGTGTGGCTTCGCCGAGGTGAATAGCGATTGGTCGCGCTACAAGCACGCAACTGATTTTGGTGTTTTCCGCGAGATTCACGAGGCTCGCACCGGACGGCTTCCATCACCAAGCGAGACTTCACGGTTTCGCCAGCACTTTGTTGCTTTGCTTGCCCGGGCTTCATCCGAAGCTGCTTTTGCAGCAGTCACAGGAGCACCTTTGTTGCTTTCGCGCTTGGATGGGAGCGAGCAGTATCGCGTCGCCCTTGCTACTGGGGCTTGGCGTGACTCGGCTCGTCTTAAGATGGCGAGTGCTGGCTTGTCCTATGACGATTATCCAGCGGCATCGAGCGACGATGCGTTTGATAGAGAGTCCATTATCAGGTTGTCGATGAAGAGGGCAGCCGAGCGATATGGCGGGCTTGGCCGCACCGTTTACGTTGGAGACGGGGTGTGGGATGCTCGCGCATGTCGCAGCGTTAGTATTCCGTTCGTTGGTATTGGCACGGGGAGTCGCGCAACACGGTTGTCGGCAGAGGGAGCTGTTTGCGTCTTTCCAGATTTCAGTGACACGGAGTTATTTTTGAGCAGTGTGTATGAGATCACAAACGTGGCCTAACCATGGCTGCAGAACCCGGCGATCGCGCTCTGGTTGCAATCCAGCCGTTCCGTGCGCCGGGCCGCTGAGCTTGGGACTTTAAATGAATAAGAGCCCCACTGCTGTGACGTGAAAGGCTCACCATCACGCTCGTCGTCGGAATTGTGTTGTCGCAGCTTGGTGTTTCGGCAGTGGCTACGTCCGAGAATTCAGCGGCTCGTGATCTTGCCGCGGCAAAATCCTTTGCGTTTGGAGGTGTTGGAGTTGCTGGACTCATGTCCGCAGGTGAACGGAATTTGCGTGCTGTTTTGGAGCGGCCGGATGCCTCACAGCAGTTGCAAGCTGCGCTTGCTCATGCGACGCCGGCAGGCGAACTCTACATTCTGGTTGGCCTTCGTCGGTGTGACCGTGCCCGCGTATGAGAAAATCTCTACCTCGCTGTCGGTTTCGAACGACAACGTCGAAGTCGCGTGTGGATGTATGGTCAGCCGGGAGCCGTTTCCTCAGCTTCTCTCACAGATTCAAGACGGACGATTCGATGATTACTTATCACGCCCGCCATGATGATTGTCAGCCGTTATAACCAGCGGTCTTTTGCGAGCACCAAGGATCTACCTGGGTGACAGCGTGAGAGATCCGCCGTCGCTCGTCTTGGCCATGCGGAGGTTTTCCTCGGCTTCCGGAAAGTCGGGATGCAAACGCAACGCTTCTTCGAATTGTGCGATTGCGCCGGAAATGTCGCCTTCGCGCATAAAAATTTTTCCAAGATAATTATGCGGCTGGGCTAGCTTTGGATCGAGCTTGGAGGCTGTTTGAAGGTGCTCCTTTGCTCCTGCGAAGTCGCCCTTTTCCAGGAGTGCACTCCCGAGATCTATTTGAGCATCGACTAAACTGGGATCAGCGCGGACCGCCTCTCGATACTGCGCAGTGGCCTCGTCCAATTTGCCGTGTTTTTCCAAAAAAGCGCCATAGCTATAATGAGCCAGCGCGGACTTTGGCGCCAGACGGACTGCGGCTTCGCACTGGGCCGCCGCCTGGTCGTCCTGGCCCAATTGCTCCAAAAGATAAGCATAACCGGAGTGATACTCGGCGTTGTTAGGGTCCATCCGCAACGCTTGTTCATAATGGGCATGCGCGTCGTTCAGTTCTCCTTTGCCAATCAGAATGGTCGCGAGACTGACATGCGCCTTCGCGGAATCGGGATTCAGACGCAAGGCTTTGGAGAAGGATTCGGCAGCTTCATCAACACGGCCGGTGTCCTGCAACGCAGTCGCGTGATTCAAATGCGCCCGCGCGCTGGTTGGAAGATCAGCGGCGATCATCGCAACGCGATCGAGTTCGGTCCGGGCCGTGTGCGTCTGCCCGAGCCAAAGCGCTCCCAATGGTATGACGAAAACGCCTACCCATTTCGCGCCATGTAACGTCCAGCCCGGCAGAAAACCTTTGGTCGAAACATCCGCTGTGCCGCCGCCGCTGATGCCGAGAGATTGCCGGGTCGATTTTTCGCGCACTTTCCAAATGAACCCGTCGTAATAAAAATGGAGCAGCGCTGAAGCCGTCACAACGCCGGCGAGTATCGTTTTGACTGACTCGGTACCGATACTGGACTTGAAATAGCCGAGCGCGCCGTAGGCAAAGATCAGCCCCACGTAAAGACCCATCAGCGAGCCGCTGCGCCGGAACACGAAACGCATAAAACCGCCGATCGCGCTGTCTGTCTCAACTCGTTTGCGATTATAAATCCAAACCAGCGATAGATACTGCACATCGTGAAAGACTTCGAACAACGCGATGCCCACCAGAACACTCGCAACAATGTTGTTGCAGTACCACCAGAAAGAAATGCTTGTGACGAGGAGCACCAGCTTCACAGGGCTCGGCCGGTTCCCCCGGGTCCAGCTCCAGACATAATTTGCCAGGAACAGGCCCGCAACTGCGAGCGCCACGGCTAGCAAGCTTTGCTGCGCCATTCGGAGAAGCGCAGGCGGTATGAAGGGGCCGCCGGCAGAATAATAAGTTTCGAGTGTGTCGGTCATTCGCTGCGGTGAGAGGAGAACCGCGGTAGCGAACCAAATCCCGCATAATGCGAAGTCGAGACGGCGTGTCAGCTCAGCGAACGAGCCAACTTTCGCATCGTAAATGCGACAGAACCCGTAGGTCTGCATCATGCCGTGCCAAACGCCCCAGACAAAGGCGACCAGCACGATGCCTTTAAGGTCCCAAATGGAAAAGGCCGCACAGACGACAACCAGGAAAATCGGCGCAAGAATGAAGCGCCATTTGAACCGCTGGAATAACGCGCGATCGCCGTAGGCGCGAATCATTCCCGGCAAATGGTGGCCCATTGCGCCAAAAGCAGCGACGAAAAGATAAATGTCCTGCGCGCTCCAACGCGCCTGTGCCAATAGGAAGATCGGCAGAATCACCAGCGGCGTGCAGACGTACAGGACCAGGTCGCGCCAGCTGTCCAAAATCCACAAGCCAGATTTTCGCACGGCCGCAGGCGCAGCGGGAACAGTTTGCGGACTTGAGAACGCGGTGACGTGCTGCATGCCGGGAAGCTAGTTTTCCTTAAACTGCGGGGAAAATCAATCCCATGTTCGCAGTTTTTGCTCGTTGCGTGTGCACGTGATCGATTAAGTGAAGTCGATTGCGATCACGAGCATGAACAGAAGCGGAAAACCAAGTATCGGCGTCACGCTCGGCGATTGCGCCGGGATCGGGCCAGAGATTGTCGATCTCGCGCTGAGGTCTGACCAAGTTCCCAAATCGGCCGAATACAAGATCATCGGCAAATATCCGGATTGCCATCCAGGACAGCCCACGCGTAAAACCGCGCGATCTGCTGCCGCCGCGCTGGAGGAAGCAGTCACCCTGGCCCGGCGCGGTGAGCTCGATGCAATCGTAACCGGCCCGGTTCACAAAGCCCGGATGTACGAAGTGGGTTTCAAGTTTCCAGGACAGACGGAATTTTTTGCCGAGCGATGCAGCGTCAAAAATTTCGCAATGTGTCTGACCGGTGGAAAGATGACCGTCGCGCTTGTAACGGCTCACCTTCCATTGCGCAAGGCAACGAGTGCGCTTCAGCAATCAGAGGTTGTCCGAGTCGGTCTGTTGCTCGCGGATTTTCTACAAGCCCGAACCCTCTCGCGCGGCACTTCTGGAAGCTCGACGGCTTTAAGCCGTCAATCTTCCAAGGTCACGATGGTCGCGCGTGGTGGCGCTGCGAGACCGCGCATTGCTGTTGCCGGATTAAACCCCCACGCTGGCGAATCGGGAAAACTCGGCCGTGAAGAAATCGAAATCATCGCTCCGGCAGTCGCCGAATTAAACCAATCACTTCTGACTTCTCACGGGTCACATCCCGTTTTTACAGGCCCACACTCCCCCGACACAGTTTTCCATCGTGCGATTGAAGGCGAATTCGACGCGGTACTCTGCATGTACCACGACCAGGGATTGATTCCGCTGAAACTCCACGCCTTTCACCAAGGTGTGAACGTGACGCTTGGGCTTCCTTTTCCTCGGACCAGTCCCGATCACGGCACCGCGTTTGAAATTGCCGGCAAAGGAATTGCATGTCCTGACAGCATGATCGCCGCGATTAATCTGGCCGTGGAGCTGACTCAAAACTGTAGCGAATAGTTGAGCTCATGCTCGTAATCCTGGTCGTGCTCGACATTTTGTAATTTCGATTACGATTACGAGCAGGAGCATGAGCACGAGTAAGATCGAAAAATACCTCTCGGTTTTTAACATCGGGCTACAGAACACGTTTGTTTACCGCTGGAATTATTTTCTGCGCGCGCTGTTCGGCCTGATTCCGCTAGCCGGCACAGTTTTTCTTTGGGCCGCGGTGTTCAAGGAGCGCGGCGGCGGGCTGCACGGCTACGACTACGGCTCGATGATTTACTACTATTTGCTCACTATCCTGGTCAGCAATCTGGTCACACCGACGGAGGATGAATGGCAGATCGCCGCTGATATTCGCGAAGGCCAGATCAATGCGCTTCTCACCAAACCGATGAGTTATCTAGCATACCGGTTCAGTATTTTTCTAAGCGGCCGGCTCGTTTACACCTTCGTTACCCTGCCGCCGATTGCGCTGATCTTTATTTATTTCCGCGACTACGTCGTGCTGCCGACTGATCCACTGGTGTATGTGGTTTCCATCGTATCGATGTTAATGGCGGCGTTCATTCAGTTCTTTATCACTTACAGCCTTGCGATGATGGCGTTTTGGATTCTGGAAATCTCCACCTTCGTTTTCATTGTTTATTCGTTCGAATACTTCCTCGGTGGCCAGATGTTTCCCATCGACATCATGCCGTCTGCCGTCCAGGCCGTGATGAAATGGCTGCCGTTCTACTACGAACTGTTTTGTCCAATCGCGATCTTTCTCGGCCGATTAAAAGGTGCTGACCTTGTGCAAGCCCTGGCGATCCAAACTGGTTGGCTGTTGCTCGCATGGGCTTGGGCAAACCTCATGTGGAAACGCGGCCTCGGCCATTACCAAGCTGTGGGCGGATAGCAGCGACGAATTGTTGGTCAATTCCCGTGCATCATTGCTTCGCGTCCTTCTGCCCCACCGAGGCGAGGAGCTTTTCGAAGCGTGGATCCTGCCGAAGCGGATCAAACATTGGATCGAGGCGAAGCAACGCGGACGTGATCGGCGCGTTCGAAGCTAATGGGCCGGTGGACGGAATCGAGAGCAGTTTCTGCAACGCTGCGATGGCGCGATCAGGCTCTCCAAATCGTGCTGCTACCCGGGCGAGGATCTCAATCGGGATTGGACCGTGCAACGCATCTTTCTCAAGCGGAATGACACGCATGGCACGTTCAGCTAGACTTAATGCAGCCGTCTTGTCGCCGAGACCCATATTGATCAGCGCGAGATCACCGATCACAACAAAATTTTCAGGCTGCTCTTTTAGAAGGGATTCCAATTCGCTGCGTGCCTGGCGCCAGCTTTCGTCGGCAGCGGGACGGTCGCCCCCGATTTCTTGCGCCCAGCCGAGCCAAAAGCGCAATTCTCCATTGTAATAACCCAATCCAGGATCAGATTTGGCCAGTATTTCCTTCAGGCGAGGGATAACTTGTTCGGGGTGGCGCTCCAAGATGGCTTGGTAAAGCTGCGTTTCCAAGGCCCCTGGGTTATTCGACGCCGGATGTAGCGGAGCTAACAGTATCGCAGCCTGCGGCAGGTCGCCCACTGCCTGGGCGATAGACGCTTTTTGCACCAGCGTATCCAGGTCGTCCGGTACAATATCGAGAACCTGGTCAAGCTTTCGTAGCGCTTCCGGGAACTGACGACGACAAATGTATGATTGTGCATGCTGGGTTAGCAGCGAAACATTGCGCGGATCGAGTCGCTCGGCTTCGTTGAAGTACGACTCACTCCGGTCCCATTGGTTTCGTCTCCGCTCGAGATAAGCCAGCGATTCGGGAATACGGCTGCTATTGGGAAGGGACTGACGTGCTTGCTCAAAGTACCGCACTGCGGTGTCGTAATCCTTCAAACAGGCATAGCGGTAATACCCCATCGCCATCAGAGCTTCGCCGAGATTGGGCTGAAGAGTAAGCGCGGTTTCGGCTGCCTGCCGTGCCTCCTCGCGAAGGGCAGTCGTTGGCTGCAGAGTCAATTGGAGATAACCACGGGCGTCCACGTACGAGAGCAGCGCCCAGGCAACAGCAAATTTCGGGTCCAACCGCACGGCTTCTCTGAGATATTTCTGCGCGCCAAGGGAGTTGGCAGGCGTGGTTGCCGTCTTGAGGTTGTAAGCCAGACCCCGCAAATAGGCATCGTAGGCCTCGACGTTCTCCGTTGGTTTCGCGGCGATGACCTGCTCTTCCTCGCCCGTGAGGTGCAGGCGCAATTTCTCGGCGATCGCTCTAGCCACTTCACTCTCGACGAAAAACACATCTATCAGTTTTCGATCAAAGGTATCGGCCCAAAGATGGGAATCATTGGCTGCTTTGATCAGCTGCACGTTTACGCGTACGGCGTCGCCACTCTTCTGAACACTTCCTTCTAGAATGTAGGCAACTCCAAGTTGTTTGGCGATTTCGGACAAGTTGCCAGGCGCGCTTTTGAAATGCTGCGTCGATGTGCGCGAGATCACCTTTAAATCAGCAATCTTGGATAAGCGCGTCAGAATTTCGTCCTGGATACCTTCCGCGAAGTAGGCGTTCGCCTTATCTTCACTCAGGTTCGCAAACGGCAGCACCGCGATGCTCTTTTCTGGCGCAGTCAGTGTCGATTGTGCGCGATTACGGGAAAATATCGCAATACCACCGACGGTCGCCGCAAGTGCGAGCAACGTTGTAGTCATCGCCGCCCATCGCATTCGCGTGCGGCGTCTCTGCGCTGCTAATTTCAGCGGGAGTTTTGGGTTGCCGAATTGGTCGGCATAGACATTTACCACAGCAAGACGCACTCCATGCTTCACTTCGCACGAACCAAGATCGTGCAAGAGCGGTCGCCATTTCTCGTGCGTTTCGAGATCTTCAGCGACACGCTTCGAAAGCAGGATGTGCCCCGCATCGCCGCAATCCATCACTCGTTGGGCGATATTCATTCCAGCGCCAGCCAGATTGGCACGTTCATTCACATCCATCACCACGCTGACCGGACCGCTGTGAATTCCCATCCGAACTTGCAGCTGTGGATATCGCTTGAGTGAGCGACTAATCTCCAGCGCGCACTGCACGGGCGCCTCCGGCGTCGAGTAAAATACCAGCGCCATGCCGTCGCCGGTTGGGATTTTGAGCAAACGGCTTGCGGTTTCGGTCTGTTGAAATTGCTCTGACGCGCGAACAACCCGATTTAGCTGTTCAACTGCGGCGTGCTGGTCGTTAAGGGAAAATTTCGAATAACCAACGAGATCGATGAACAAGACGTGCCCGATCTCGAGTTGGATTTCCTTTTTGCCCTCACCGGCCATATCGACTCTCGCAAGCGGAGCGCACCGTAATATGATCTTTACTCAACTCCGGATAGTGGAGCAATCCAGGAATGCATAGTTCGGTAGCGATGCAATCCTGCGTTCGATGCCTGCTCGGCTTGCCCGTCGTGGGTGAATTCTCTTCGAGTTGAGCGTTGAACGTTGGGCGTTTTCATCCGAAATAGCACGCAGCCATGGCGCGACTCCACGAATATCAAGGCAAAGCCATTCTTGCCGCCAATGGATTCAAAATCCCGCGCGGCTCTCCGGCTCGAACGACTGAAGAGGCCGTCGCAGTAGCGGCGAAGTTAGGGGACGAAGTCGTCATCAAGATTCAGGTTTGGACTACGGGCCGCGCCGGCATCGGTGGTGTCGCGTTTGCAAAAAAGCCAGATGAAGTGCGTCCGCACGCGACGCGGATGCTGGCGATGAAGGTCGGACAGTTTCCAGTCGAAGCCGTGCTCGTTGAAGAAAAGATCGATATCGATCGGGAATTTTTTCTTTCGTTTGCCATTGATGACGCCGCACGCGCGCCGGTGATCATCTTCGCGGCGGGCGGAGGCACGGGAATCGAAGAACGCGCCGCGTCAACGAGACGCATTCCCTGCGACGTGAATCGAGGACCTCTTGATCCCGTCGTGAATGAAGCCGTCAATCCATGCGGACTTTCACCAGCGCTCGCGGAGCAACTCGCCGATTCGATCCGGAAGTTGTTTGCTGCCGCGCGCAGCGTGGAAGCGCGGTCGCTGGAAATCAATCCGCTGGTATTGACCAGAAGCGGCGAATTCGTCGCGGCCGATTGCCGGATTACGATTGATGACTACGCCGTGGTGCGTCGCCCCGAATTGGGAATCGAAATCGCGCGCGAGTTCGATCATCCACCGACTGTTCTCGAGCGCCTCGCCTACGCTGTGGAACAAAGCGATCATCGCGGCACATTTTATTTCGCACAGTTGGCGACGGCTGCTCCCAAAGATTCCAAAGGTTTGGTTGGTTTTCATGGCGCCGGCGGCGGCGGCTCAATGATGTCGATGGACGCTATCGTTAACGCGGGATTCACCATCGCGGATTTCACTGATACCAGCGGAAATCCGTCCGCATCCAAGGTTTATCGCGCCGCGCGAATCATTTTGGCTCAGCCCGATCTCGTCGGATACTTCGGTTCGGGTTCCGGTGTCGCGAGCCAGGAGCAATATTGGTCCGCGTACGGGTTGGCCAAAGCTTTTTGGGAGCTCGATCTCGACATTCCGGCGGTCATTCGTCTGGGCGGAAACACAGAAGATCGCGCCGTGGATATCTTGCGTCGCATGTCGAAGCTGTTGTGCGCGCAGGTCGAAGGCTGTCGCAAGACCGACACACCGGCGATGATCGCGGCACGCTTTGCCGAACTCGTCGGAAACACTGGCGGCACAAAATGGAAGCCGCGCACTCCGCGCGTCCCGAAGTTCATCAAAAATTCGTCAGCCACTGTATTTCAGGTGAAAAATGGTCGGGTATGGATCGACCCTGGGCAATGGACAGAAGTTCGCAGCGCCGTGGAAACGCACTCCGGCGGATTGATTGTCGATCGCAAAGGTGCGCCCGCGCGCTCGCTCTCCGAAGAAGAATTCGCGACCAAGGATTCCGAATTACTCGCGTGTGATGTCGAGTGCCGGCTTGCCGGAATCGAAGGGTTCTATTTGGAGCTTGATATTCCGGGATTGAATGACCTGATCGGAGGCGCTCACTAAGATGGCAATTTTAATCGACGAGACAAAGCGTGTGTTGGTGCAAGGCGTCACCGGACGTGAAGGACGGGCACGCACGCGTCTCATGCGCGAGTACGGAACCAACGTGGTCGGCGGCGTTACGCCAGGCAAAGGCGGACAGAACGTCCTCGGGGTGCCTGTGTTTAACACACCACAGGACGCGGTAAATTCGTTAGGTAACATCGATATCTCGGTCCTTTTCGTGCCAGCGGCAGGTGTGAAAGACGCAGCAATTTCCGCGATTGACGCAGGGATCAAACTCACCGTGCTGGTGCCAGATCGCGTGCCAGTATGGGACGCCATGGAAATCGCAGCAGCCGCAAACGCAAACGGCGCAATGTTTCTTGGACCGAACACACTGGGGGCGCTTAGCCCGGGCAAGGCTGTGGTCGGCATGATCGGCGGCCGAGCGGAAAGCGCGCGACAATGGTTCAAGCCCGGGATTCCAAAAGGCGTTGGGGTGATCAGCCGCTCGGGCGGGATGGCTTCGAGCACAGGTTATTATCTTGGGCAAGCCGGCGTCCGCATTTCAACCATCGTGCATATTGGCGGCGACGCGGTCCTTGGAGTTCGAATTCCCGATGCCGCGCTGATGTTCGAAGCTGATCCTTTCACAGAAGCCATTGTCGTCTTCGGTGAAATCGGTTCGTCGCAGGAGGAAGAATTGGCACAACTGATTGTCGAGCGAAAGGTCACCAAGTCGGTGATCGCCTATATCGGTGGCAAGGCTGCGCGCGAAGGCACCCGGTTCAGTCACGCCGGAGCGATTATCGAGGGCCGCCGCGGCACGCACGCCGGCAAGGTAAAAGCCTTGCGCGAGGCAGGCGCCATCGTAGTCGATTCGTTCGGGGAACTGCCGGACGCGGTCGTCGAGATTCTCAAGAAAATGAAAGGACTAAGTCTCATGAGCGAAGCCGACAAGAAAGCAACATGGAACACCGCGGTCACGCGCATAGAACCTAACAGGGTGGGAGTACGCGGATACGATATTGCCGAGCTTATGGGACGCGTCTCCTTCGGCGCCGCGGTTTATCTCATTTTGACGGGCGAACTGCCCTCGCCGGCAATCGCGCGTTTGATGGACGCGATTTTGGTCGCGTCGATTGATCACGGTGCGACGCCGCCAAGCGCGTTAGCGGCGCGAACTGTCGCATCAACCGGAGCAGCGTTGAGCGCGGCGGTCGCCGCAGGGATCATGTCGATCAATCGTCACCACGGCGGGGCAATTGAAGATTGCGCCCGGCAACTGAAAGCAATCGCTGATCGCGCAACTCGTGAATCTATTTCATTGGATGAATCCGCCGCTCGCACACTGTCGGCAATGAGAGAAACGGGCGAGCGCATGCCAGGCTTTGGTCATCGTTATCATACGAAAGATCCGCGTACGGCCCGGCTTTTCGAGCTGGCGCGCGAAGCAGGCGTCGATGGCGTGCACATGAAAACAGCGCGCGCCGTTGAAAAGGCGTTCGCTGCGGCGAAGAAAGCTTTGCCCATCAATGTGGACGGCGCTATCGGCGCCATTCTTGCCGATCTGGGAATGAACCCCGCAGCGTTCAATGGCATTTTCATGATCGCCCGCACGCCTGGGCTCGTGGCGCACGTGATCGAAGAACAAACTCGCGAGAAACCAATGCGGCGGATTGATCCGGTCAATCACGGGTACGATGGACCGGCGCCAAGAAGACTTTCCGGCACCTCCTCTGCGTAGCCCACCTAATCAACAGGGGTCAGCGGGCGAGTGTTTATCGCCAAGCCGGGATCAGCATGCCAAGCATACAAAATAAAGTGTTGATTTTTCGGAGTGTTTTGATCAACCATCGGGGCCTCCAATGAAGCCCTGTTATGAAAAAGAAATCTACTTCACAATCCGCTTTCTTTAATCTTCGCGTTTTAATTGCCGCGGTCTTTTGCCTTGGTGGTCTTGCTGTGGCGCTGTTCGCCCAAACAAAGAGCGCAAGGCCGACTCAACAAAGCAATCCCTCCGTAGGCGCACAGGATGCTCCCGGTACGCAGACGCCGGACGTCTTGCGGTTGATGGAACCGGTTATTCAAAACAACGATTTGCGAAGTCTCCCTTACGTTGCTCCAAACCCCGAGATCGAAGAGAAGCGGCTGACGCGTTATCCGCATCCAGAAATTCCAAACCCGACCAATCAATCCGATTACCCACGGTTGGAGACGTTGGTGAAGCGAATCACACCCCCCACGCCGACAATGCCTGCGCCGCTGCTGACTTTCGATGGGATGAACTCAAGCCAGAGTGGTTGTCTCTGTTTGCCGCCTGACACCGATGGCGATGTCGGCCCGAATCATTATGTCCAGTCGGTCAATAGCTCGATCAAGATTTTTGATAAAAACGGTAATCCGCTCAATGGCCCCAATGGAACGACCTACAACTCTTTCTTCCTGACCTTGGTAGGCACGCCTTGTTCGGGCTTCAACAATGGCGATGGGTTCGTCCTTTATGATCATCAGGCCAATCGCTGGGTGGTGAGCGATTTTGCCTTTCCCGGCTCGCTGCCCGGCTCCGGACCATTCTACCAATGCGTCGGTGTATCTCAGACAGGCGACCCAGTCAGTGGGGGCTGGTTCCTCTATGCGATCCAGCATGACCCGTCCAATCCCACTTGGATCGGTGATTACCCGAAGTTGGCGATGTGGAACAGCGGCGGGAGCCCTGCAGAAAACGCCTATTACCTCACGGTCAACTTGTTCAATGGCGTTACTCTTGGCTTTCAAGGCGTGCGGGTCTTTGCTCTCGATCGCGCATCCATGCTCACCGGGGGCGCCGCTAACACCATTGCCTTTAACATCACCCCTGCCGGCTTGGGCGATTCCTACAGTTTGGTTCCAGCTGGTTTTCGCACGGGTACGCCTCCGCCTGCGGGCAGGGATGAGTTTCTCATCTCCGTCGATAGCCCCGCGACCGGCGGCGTGACTTTGACTCAGGTGCATGGCTGGAAATTTCACGTTGATTTTGGCACCCCGAGTAATTCGACTCTCGGCCTCGGCGTCAACCATACCCCGAATGCCAACGTCCCCGTAGCCGGGTTCGTTGACGCGTTCACTAATTCCGGCACGCTCCTGGTGCCCCAGAACGGCACCGCACAAAAGTTAGACACATTGGGCGACAAAATCATGACGCCGCTTGTTTATCGGAATAGCTCCGGCACGGAGTCGTTGTGGGCGTCCCAGACCGTTATTCTGAATTACCCGAACGGCCCGACTGCGATTCGCTGGTATCAAATGAATGTTACCGGCGGCAATTTTCCCGCTACGCCGGTGCAACAGCAAAGCTGGACGAATGGCAGTGATGGTTTGTGGCGGTGGATGCCTAGTATTGCAGTGGATCAAAACGGAAACATGGCAATCGGTTATTCTACCTCCAGCGCGACACAGGAACCTTCCATTCGTTATGCGGGACGGCTGACTTCCGATCCGTTAAATAATCTCGGCCAAGGTGAAGCCGTAATGATTGCTGGCGGAGGCCACCAGACCCATTCCAGTGGACGCTGGGGCGACTACAGCATGCTGACTATCGATCCTGCGGATAATCTAACTTTCTGGCACACCAACGAATATTATCCTGTGACCAGTAGCGCTAGCTGGTTTACGCGCATCGGCAAATTCCAATTCCCTGCCGCAAGCCCAACTCCAACACCGACGCCAACTCCGACGGCAACCCCTACCCCGACCGTCACTCCCACAGCTACACCAACACCTACAGCCGGCCAAATCACGCTCACTGCGCGTGGCTACAAAGTGCAGGGACGACACACAGTGGACCTCTCCTGGAACGGGGCGACTTCGAGCAATGTCGATGTTTACCGCAACGGCGGGATCGTCACCACGACCCAAAACGACGGTTTCTACACCGACTCGCCCGGCGGCCGTGGCCATGCCAGCTACACCTATAAAGTATGTAACGCGGGCACTCAGACCTGTTCTAATCAAGTGACGGTGACATTTTGACGTTTCGGGACGCACGCCTCACGCGGGAACTCGCACAGGAGTAGCCGAGTTCCGCTGACATGGTTGCTGCAGCCGCGTACTGCTGACCGCCGACTGGTCTTGTCGCCATGGCGGCTAGCGCGTCCGCCGCCCGCACGTTGTCGCGCTACACGGGTCAGCTCAGCAATCGGGCTACAACTGATCACTGATCACCGGCTCACAATTACGGCGGAGTCGGACGAGGATGCGGCGTGGGCCGAGGCCTGGGCAGTATGATGGGTGGCACTGTTGGAATACGCCGCCGCCTGCTTCGGAAACGGTTCAAGACTTTTTAATTTTGAACGGGAAATAGATTATTTCTCAAGAAGCTGATCAGTCAGGTGGAATGGTCGTCGCGGCGACTCCTGAACGCGTTGGTAGAGCAACGCGGCTTTGCCGCCAAGCTCTGCTGCTTAATGCCTTGGGACTTCGATCTTGCGTCGTCGGGCGAAATGCTATCGGTCCGAGCCGGACTGGCATTTTCAGAAGAAGCCGGTCCACCTTTGGCCTAGCGCCGCCGAGAAATCGTCACTAATCACTATTCCGTCTTACGGCGGCGTTGGCCGAGGGTGGGGCGTTGGCCGCGGCCTCGGTGTTGCTCTAGGCGTAGCAGTAGGCGTCGGGGTAGCGGTAGGCGTTGACGTAGGTGTAGGTGTCACCGTGGGCGTGGCTGTGGGTGTTGGAGTCGGGGTCGGCGTCGGACCAGCGCCGGGCAAAGGATAGACGTAGGCACCGCGACTGCGTGTCCAGACTGATAAGGTAGTGCTACCACGGTCAATTTGCATGTCCCATACCATCGCGTGCGGCAGGCCATTCTCGAAGCGCTGCCAGGTAGGAGATGCCACAGTGATGTCATCGGTGTAGTAAACGCCCCAGTCTGTGCCGGCAAAGACCTGTTGCGGTTGATTAGGATTAACGATGATCGAGTCCACCGGAATATCCGGCAGATCGCCGGTCTTATCGGCCCAGGTAAAAGTGCCGCAATTGGCCGCGCATGTTACCTGGAACACGTGACCCGGTGTCGGTGGCGTATTAGCATTGAAACCGCCGACCGCTGCGTATCCAACTGGGAGATTTGCGGCTGGCATGGAAGGGTCCAGCGCGATGCCCATCACAGGGCGATTGGGCAGAACCGTATTGTTTCCAGTGACATTTACCCAGGTCGCCTGCGCTTGCGTCCCCGTGCCAAGGTTAAAGCCTATCCAGGCATTGCCGTCGTTCGTGCCGACAATGGCAACGCTCTGATACTTCGGCGAGTACTTTACCTGATTAATAAACGAACGGTTCCCCAATGTCTGCTTGGTCATGTTCTGCGTGGTCGGATTGTTCGTTATGTACCAATCCGATGAGCTGAACGAGGCGTTGCCGCCATGAGTTGTCTCCCACACCCTGGTCGTGCCGGCAACCAGATTACCGCAGCCGCCGGGGACGCCGGCTGCTGGACAGTCATCCCCTCCTGGGATACCGCCATGGAACAGGTCGTATGGCAGAACGAACGATTGCGTATCGCCGCCCCAGCTGCCCTGGACGTTGCCACTCCAGGGAGCATTCTGATTCGTGCAGTTACTAACACAACGATGAACCATACCGCTGTTGTTACCCTGCCAGAAACGCAGACTCGAACCTGTGCCCACAGGATCAATGCGTGAATAGAAGCCGTCTCCACCCACTCCCAGCTGCCATAGCACCGGGCCGGAGGGCGCGCCGGCAAATGTAACTGAGCTGGAACCGTTGTCCTGCGCGCCGCCGCTTGCTTGTGGCGAGGCGGCATTAAGAAAATTACCGCTGATGTCGCCCGAGTAAAATTCGATTGTGTTCAAGCCCGTGTCCATGTTGAACCACGTCGGATCCGTGTTTTGGTTTACGATGTTGGCGTTTGCCGTCCCGTGGGCGCCGCCGTCGTTGCCGATTAGCAAGATGCTGGACGAGCCGGGCACGAAGGCCAGAGCGTGCTGGTCCACATGCACAGGACCTGCCGCGCCGCTGTAGGAATAACCGCACGTAGTATCGTTCCAGACAGTTCCCGTGCGCGTTGCAAACCAGACCTCGAACGTGTCGAAGAACACACGGTCGGGATTGTTTGGATCAACAACCACTCCCTGGTCGTACCAGTTTTGGGGATAGTCGCCCTGCCCGCCAGTGCAGTTCCTGAGCGCGCCGCCCTGAGATCCCTGCATAAACGACCAGGAGCCGCCGCCATCGGTAGTAGCCCAGGCGCCTATCTGGCAGCCAGGTGCGCTGCCACAACCACCGTTATTGTTACCGATAATGGATTGCACCTGCGCATAAATGTAGTCCGCGTTGCTCGGCGCGACGGCAATGTCAATTCGACCCAACTGATTGCCGGTGGAGATATTGACGAAAGGCGAGCCACTCCCGGCATTCATAGATGCCCCAGTCGAATAGGCGCTTCCGGTGACCGCAGTGCCGAAGATGAAGCCGTTGGCATTGCTAGCGATTGAAGTGAAACTTGGGCAGCCGCTCGATGGCATCGTTGCGCCGTAAAGGCCGTTGGCACCGTTCAAATTGAGATCGTACTGCACGGTGGTAGCAAAGCCGCGCGTGCCGATGGCCGCAACGATGCGGGTATCGCCACCACCCACGTCGCTTAGCTCAAGACCGGTAACGTCCTGACGCTGGGTGGCGAAATTGTTGGTGAAACAGGGGCCGGTCCAGTTCGCTCCGCCATCGTACGAAAAATACAGGCCTTGTTTCGTGCCAGCTACGACTTTACTGCTGTTATTTGGGTCCACACGAACTTTGCCAACAGCGTTATACTGTGGAAACTGACCCGGAGGCTCTGTGTAAGCCATGCCAAAAACGTCGGCGCCGAGAACGGTCCATGTAGCTCCTGCATCAGTGGACTTAAGAATACCCTGGCTACCCATGGAAAAGGAACCGAAATTGAGATCGCCGGTGCCAGCATAAACGGTGTTATGATCGCTGGGATCAATCGTAACACTGTCGATGGCTGTAGTGGAAATCAACGGATCATCGGTTACCACGCTCCAGGTAGTGGAATTACTACAACAGTTGGTCGTCTTCCATACACCGCCTCCAACCGCACCAAGATAAGCCACAATGCTGCCATTCACCGTGGTGGTTGGATCAACCGCAATCGCGTTCACTCGCCCTTCAGTCGTCGTGTAATTAAAACAACCGGAACAACCCGTCATCTGTTCCGGTTGCGGACCCAGAGCGGTGAAACTGGTAGTGCTAAAAGCCAGCGGACTAAAGGGATTCAGCACGGCAGGCATTCCCGCAGGAACGCCCACGGCCATGCGCGCATGTTGTATCGCTGCTGCGCGCACCCAGGCTGGATCAAAGCGCCCTGTCGGATACGTCAAACGATCGTTCCAGAACTGTTCCAACCGCCCCAGATCGGCGCCCTCGGTCTCGACTCTGCCACTGGGTACCGGCATATATGGCGCAGGCCGCTCAGCGTTCGTTGCGCCTGGACGTGATCCGCCTTCGCCAAGGCTACCGCGGACAGGGAAGGACGCAAAGATTGCCAGCGCTACTCCGAGGAAGCAGAGCGTGAATCCAAATAAGAGGCGCAGGTTGATGAATGCCGAGTGAGAAGTGGATTGCTTTTTCATAGATGGAAATCAGAAGGTTGAGGTGTTCAAGCGTGGAAGCGCGGAAGGGAAAAGCGGCGGAACACCGCCGCACTCCAAAACAGCTGTGCCGCAACAGGTCTCGTGGTTTGTCGTCCGTAGTCGGCCGTCATGTTTCAGAGAACTTCATGATTCAGGGAGACGCGTTCATAGATGTTTGGCTAAATTTGGTCAAGCCGTTTTTGAGAACGTTACGACCTTAAATCGTTGAATCGTTAGACTGTTACCTGGTTAAGTCGCCCGGTGGCATTTAAGCGCATCGCCCTGGGACGCCGAGCGACCCCGGAAGCCATCATCTTGCGCCTTCGGCGGGTTGCTTCTGCCATCGTCTTCAGGAGAAGCCGATCCAGGCGTCGGAGTCGGCCTTACCGTTGCTGTTGGCGTTGCTGTCGGTGTCGCCGTGGGCGTTACTGTTGCGGTCGCCGTAGGCGTCGCAGTCGGGGTTGGAGTAGCCGTTGCCGTCGGTGTTGCAGTTGCTGTGGCTGTCGCAGTTGGCGTCGGGGTCGGAGTCGGCGTGGGGGTTGGCGTCGACGTGGGGGTTGCAGTTGGTGTTACGGTGGGTGTCGCTGTAGCTGTTGGCGTTGGTGTCTGAGTAGCTGTCGGGGTTGGTGTCGGAGTCTCCGTTGCCGTCGGAGTCGGGGTTGGAGTTTCAGTCGGCGTTGGCGTCACAGTCGGAGTAGTTGTAGCTGTCGCCGTCGGCGTAGGCGTTGGTGTTTCAGTAGATGTAGGTGTCGACGTAGGAGTTGGGGTCGGGCTCGGACAAATAACTGTCTCCGAGTCGGAGGCCTGGCCTGAGCCGTCGTTGTCGGTGGTGAAGCTAGCTGTGTTATCGTAGGTGCCACAACTGTTAGGCGTGGTGTTGCTGACTACGTGCGCTTGAGTGGTGGTGTTGCCAGCCAGCGTGGTCGGGCTGTAAACCAAGCTTTGGTTAGGTGGCGAGCCGCTCACTGACCAGCCTGGATCGGTGTTGCCGGCATCGATCGTCCATTCAACACCGGCACCGGCAGGCAGGGGATCGGTCACGCTAAGTCCGGTCGCTGTGCCGGCAGTGCTATTGGTCAAAGTTACTGTGAAACCGATCGGCGAACCGGCATTCACACTGACGGCATCAGCTGCCTTGCTGATGGCGACCGTGGCGCACAGCACCGTTTCCGAGTCCGATGCTGAACCCGAGCCGTCGTTGTCGGTAGTGAAGTTGACCGTGTTGTCATATGTTCCGCAGCTTTCGCCCGTGGTGCCACTCACCACATGCGCTGTGGTGGTGGTGTTACCATCCAGTGTCGTAGGCGTATAGACCAGACTTTGGCTCGGAGGAGACCCGCTGACTGACCAGCCAGGGTCGCTGTTGCCAGCGTCAATGCTCCAGTCCACCCCCGTCCCGGCCGGAAGGTCGTCGGTGACACTTAATCCCGTTGCTGTGGTAACGCTACTATTGGCGAGAGTAACGGTGAAACCGATCTGCGAACCGGCGCTCACGCTGGCAGCGTCAGCCGTTTTAGTGACGCTGACGTCGGGTGGTGGCGTTGGAGTCGGAGTCGGCGTGGGGGTCGGCGTCTCGGTCGGGGTAGGCGTAGGCGTTTCAGTCGGTGTCGGCGTTGGTGTCTGAGTAGCCGTCGGGGTTGGCGTCGGAGTCT
>QHQO01000190.1 GCA_003221195.1 Verrucomicrobiota bacterium | reverse complement strand
TCTTCGCGTGGAGCGTAGCCAGAAGCGATGTATCTGTGGCGAAAAATTGCTGAGCCGCGCTGGCTGGGTGCGCACGAAAACATTTTGCAAGCCTGTTCACGCGGGAGACTTGCGATCATCTCGAAACCCGGCAGGAAGCGGCGGCAGCTCGAAATTGCGTGCACATCACGCGATGATTCCCGAAAACTCGTCGAAGAATTTGGCGGACGCGTCGAGAAATTGCCGCGCGACTGGTTACAGCGATTCGCCCGCCTTCACCAATCGAAGCCAATCAAGGTCGGAAAACGACTAGTGATTGCAGGAAAGATCGATTTCCAAACCTCGAAGGCGTTCGGCCTGAAGAAGCCGCGGCTGCTCGTTATTCCCGCTTCCGCGGCGTTTGGAACAGGAGAACATGCCACGACGGCAATGTCCCTTCGTCTCCTCGAGCGCTTAACTCGCGAATGGACGAATAGCTGGTCGCTTGCCGACCTTGGAACCGGGAGCGGAATTCTCGCTCTCGCGGCGGAACGCTTCGGCGCAGGCCGCATGGTTGGTATTGATATCGACCCCAAAGCGATTTCCGTAGCGAAAGCAAACGCACGTCTTAACAAAATCGACAATATCGATTTTAAGTCGGGCGATCTGCGCAAATGGAAGTCCCAGGCGGGAAGAGACATTGTTACTGCGAATCTTTACATCCAGTTGTTGATCGAAATTCTCCCGAAACTAAGATGCGGTCATTGGCTAATTCTTTCCGGCGTGCTGCGCATGCAAGAAAACAAACTCTTTCACGCTCTGAGAAGGAACAAGATTGAGATCGTGAAAGTAAACCGTCGCGGGAAATGGATTGCCGTGCTGGCGAAGGCGCCGCATGCGTCCCGCTTGCGAATTAGCCGAAGGTCAGATTAGAAGTCTACGCGACTTTGGATTTGCGCGAGTAAACTCTGACAGATAGGTTCTTTCAGCCTTGGCGGCTTCGGTTTCTCTGCATTCCACGCGGTTTAAACACGAGCCGCGGCTGAAACAGACACCATGCAGAACGAACAACTCGCCTACGTCGCCGTCACGCCGTACTCGATGCGCAAATCGCGCACCGGCGGCATCGTTGGCCGGCTGATTTCCCGCACAGGACTCGATCTGGTAGGCGGACGCATGTTTGCACCGGGTCTGGAGTTAACCAAGCGCTACGCAGAGACGATCGTGACGGAAACCGATCCGCGTCATCGCGCGACGCAAGAGCTGATTCGCGAGTACGTTCTGAAGAATTTCACAAGTGAGAAAAACGGACAACGCCCGCGCCTTTTGTTCCTTGTTTTTCGCGGCCCGGAGGCGGTCGAAAAGATTCGCGGCACGGTTGGTCATATCGTGCACGAGCGCACCAGCGGCGAAACGATTCGCGACACCTACGGGGATTACATCACGGATGATTCAGGGAAGGTGACTTACTTTGAGCCCGGAGTATTGGCGACTTTCGATCCAAAAGCAGTTGAGCACGATTTGAAGCTCTGGGCGGAATTTTCCGATTCTGACAGCGGAATTTTGGATCGAGTCGTCCCCTTCCCCGCCAACGCGCAAGTCGAAAAGACGCTCGTCCTGATCAAACCCGACAATTTCAGGTTTCCAAATCTCCGGCCGGGCGGGGTCATTGAAGTATTTTCCCGCTCAGGGCTTTCCATCATTGGATTCAAAGTTCATCAGATGAGTGTTGGGCAAGCGGGGGAATTTTACGGCCCTGTGCTGCCGGTTCTTGAGAAAAAACTTGGCCCAAAGAGCGGCCGCGAAAACTGGGAAAGCATTGTCGAATTCATGGCCGGGCGAAAGCCAAGCGAATGTCCGCCTGAAGAACGCGGTGCTCCCGGAACGGAAAAATCGATCGCCATTGTTTATCAAGGCGTGGATGCGGTCCGTAAGATTCGTGACGTGCTGGGCCCGACCGATCCAGCCAAGGCGCCGCCAGGCTCGATCCGGAGAGAATTTGGCCAGACCATCATGATCAACGCTGCGCACGCCTCGGATTCTCCTGAGAACGCCAAACGCGAAATGGGAATCATTCGAATCGACGAGAATAATTTCAAACCTCTGATTGAAAACTTCTACCGCCGCTCATAGTTTGCGCTCCATTTTGAACCATCCCACAACTAGTCCTATCACCATGGAAATTTCCGAACGCGCCGCTCAACTCAGCCCTTCGCTTACTCTCTCGATCGATAGCAAGGCCAAAGCCATGAAGGCCGAGGGCATAGATGTCTGCGGCTTTGGCGCAGGCGAACCGGATTTCGATACGCCCGAACATATAAAAAAGGCTGCGATCGACGCATTGGAGGCCGGCTTTACAAAATACACGCCCAGCGCCGGCATCCCGGAATTGCGTCAGGCAATCGCAGAAAAATTGGCTGCCGATAACGGCCTGAATTATCGCGCTGCGCAGGTTATCGTGAGTAACGGCGCAAAGCACGCGTGCTACAACGCGATCCTCGCCACATGTCAGCCTGGCGATGAAGTCATCATTCCCGCGCCCTATTGGGTCAGCTATCCGGAGATGGTCAGATTGGTCGGCGCTGATCCCGTGATCGTGCCGACTAGTGAGCGCAGCTCCTGGAAAATGCGTGCCGAAGACTTCGAAAATGCAATGACCCCGCGCACGAAGATGTTGATCATGAACAGTCCCTGTAATCCGACCGGATCTGTTTATACGCGAGAAGAATTGCAGGCGATTGTCGATGTTGCGGCTGAGGAAGACATTTACATTTTGTCAGACGAAATCTACGAGAAGCTCGTTTACGACGATACAAAACATGTGAGCATCGCCTCGCTCTCCGAGGCGGCCCACGATCTGACGATCACAATCAACGGCTTTAGTAAGACTTACGCGATGACAGGCTGGCGGCTTGGTTATCTGGCAGCTCCGGAGGCTGTGGCTAAAGCGGTCGATTCGATTCAAAGCCATACCGCATCTAATCCTTCTTCTTTCTCGCAGTACGGCGCAGTCGCCGCTTTAAAGGGCTATCAACAACCGATAATCGATATGCGAGAAGAGTTCGATATGCGCCGCAATTACATGTTCGACCGCATCTCAAAAATCTCGAATGTTACTGCCGTCAAACCGGAGGGCGCATTTTACGTCCTGGTGAATATTAGTCAGCTCGGTCTAACTTCGCAAAATTTCGCCGATCGGCTGTTAAGTAAAGCCAACGTCGCGGTCGTTCCTGGAGCCGCCTTCGGCGACGATCGCACTATCCGGCTCAGTTACGCGACCAGTATCGACGTCATCAAAAAAGGGTTGGATCGCTTCCAAGACTTTTGCCGCACATTGTGATCCCTCATCCCGAGTCGCGCAGACGACGAGGGACCTCGCAATCACACGTTGCGGATCTTGCAGCTTTCAAAGCCAGCGCGGACGCTGATGCCACGCGCGTCTTTTCTTGTGCGCCAAGAGCGTTTTTGAGAGGTTCCTCGCTTCGCTCGGAATGACAAGCTAATTGTCTTTCAATGCCCGGTTCTCTCGCGCTCATTCTTCACGCGCATCTGCCGTTCGTTCGCCATCCCGAGCACGAGCATTTTCTGGAAGAAGACTGGTTCTTCGAAGCAATAACGGAATGTTATATCCCGCTGGTGCGCATGATGCAGCGCCTGGTCGATGATCATGTGCCGTTTAAGCTTGCCATGTCGCTCACGCCGACGCTCTGCGCAATGCTGCAGGACAAACTGCTTTGCGAGCGTTACGTACGGCATCTTGATTCGTTAATCGATCTCGCAGCGCGTGAACGGAAACGAAATCGTAATCACCCGTCACTCCGCGAGCTCGCGGACTTTTATTTCAAAATCTTTGGCGAAGCCCGGCGCTTCTTTGTCGATGAATGCAAATGCGATTTGGTTGCCACTTTTCGCGAACTGCGGGAAAGCGGTGGACTTGAAATCGTTGCCTCGGCCGCAACGCATGGCTTGCTACCCCTGCTCCAGGAGCCGGTTATGGCCCGGGACGGTGAGATTGGCGCTCCAGCCCTTGCCTGGTCCACGCCGCCGCGGTCAATGTCCGCGGCTACAGCAGCGCGGGCCCAGGTTTTGATTGGACGCGATGTCTATGTGGATCTTTTCGGTGTCGAGCCCGCCGGCTTTTGGCTGCCTGAATGCGCTTACGATCCGGATCTGGAATCTATCCTGCAAGAAGCAAATATTCGCTGGTTCGTTCTCGACACGCATGGCCTGCTGTTTGGAAAGCCGCGTCCGCGTCGATCGATTTATGCACCTTGTTACACGCCGGCTGGGCCGGCGGCATTTGCGCGCGATCGTGATTCAAGCCGACAGGTTTGGAGCGCACAGGGAGGTTATCCTGGTGACCCTGCGTTCCGGGAGTTTTATCGCGACGCCGGATTCGACCTTCCATTGGAACATTTGGGACCAGTTGCTCACGGCACCCGGAAATTCTCCGGCGTGAAGTATCACCGTATCACGGGAGCCGGTGGCGAGAAGGAGTTATACGATCCAGCCGCCGCAGAAAAAGTGGCCGAGACGCAAGCCCGTCATTTTGTTGCGGAACGCCGGCGCCAGATCCGTGAAGTCGCCGCGGTGGGGTTTGATCCGATTGTGGTCGTTCCCTTCGATGCCGAGCTCTTCGGGCATTGGTGGTTTGAAGGCCCTCGTTTCCTCGAACAATTCATTCGCCGCGCAGCAATCGAGCGCGATTTCCGTCTCTCCACGCCGAGCGAATATCTGGCGGCCAATCCGACGCAGCAAATCATTGAGCCAGCAACTTCAACATGGGGCGAGAACGGTTATTTTGAAGTTTGGCTGAATCCTAGCAACGCGTGGATTTATCCACAGCTGCATGTTGCGGCACAGCAAATGAGTGAAGCCGCGCGTAGGTATGCAAACGAGTGCAGCCCACGCGCTGACCGCGTGCTCAAGCAACTCGCGCGTGAACTCGTACTCGCTCAGTCCAGCGATTGGGCGTTCTTGATTAAAACCGGGGCCGCACCTGAGTACGCGACCAAGCGCACCATCGATCATCTCGCTCGCTTCAACCGATTATGCGATCGACTCGTCACGAATACGGTGGATGAAGAATTTCTACGGGGGTGCGAATGGCGCGATAATCTTTTTCCAAACGTGAACTGGCGTTACTACATCTAGCCACTTGTCATTCCGAGCGAAGTCGCTTGCCCCGTCGTAGCTTTATGCGAAGGCTGGGAGGAATCTCTATCTCTCGTTATCAATTAATTCGAGATGTCTCGGCTCCGCTCGACATGACAACAAAGATCAAAACAGCGATTCTGACAGTGTTCTTGGCTTATGCCGCTCTGGCGCAAAAATCCCAAACGCCGACTCCTTCCGCGATGCCAGAGGAAGCTCCTTCTTTGTCGCCCATTCCGATAGAATCCCTCACGCCGACACCTGCGTCAGAGCAGACGCCTTCAGCTTCCCCCGCGCGAAGCATCCGCATCAGTTTCGTACCACCACCGTTAGAAGGCCGGATCAGTCTCGGAATTTACGATTCAAAAGGAAAGCTACTTCGCGTTTTGCACCACGAAGCAGACCTCAACGAATTCAAAATCGGTGCGGACGCGCTCGTGACACAATGGGACGGGAAAAACGATAATGGCGAAGATTTGCCTGCTGGAAGATATCATGCTCGTGGTTATCTCGTCGGTTCTCTCAGGGTGGAAGATCTCAATCAGGCCGCCGCTTCCCCTCCCGAAAACAACTCGAATGCGAGCGTTAAAGTGAACCTCATGGCAAATCCGCTGGCAAACGACAAGCCAACACCCGTCGAACTCGGCACGGGGTTTGACAATGACGGAAGCTACTTGAAAACAAACGACGGCCTTCGGTTGTTCACGATAAGTAAATCGCCGAATCTGAGTCGTGTATCGCTTATAAGGAAGGGCGATAAATCGGTCGATGTTTGGCAAACGGATGGCACTGTCTTCCACCAATTCCGCATCTCGAATGTGGATCAGATGATGGCGTTCGATTGTGGTGAATTCGAATTGAAATGAGCGACTCCTATTAACACCTCGCTTCAGCGAGATGTGATCCGGGCACTGCATTAAGTAAACCGCTTTAGCAGTTTTTCGAGGAACGTGATGGAAACCGCTCAAGCGGTTGAGAGCCTCATGCCAGCGCCTACCACCCCGCTGAAGCAGTGTGTTAATGAGATTCCGTTGATTGATCCGCACTCGTCGACAACCGCTGGTCACGAGGCAAAATCTCTGCTAGTTAAAACGCCGATGCCTGCTCCTGAGTTTCAACATACAGTTGGTAAGACCGCCAGCTTTAGCGGTACGGCACTGCATACGGGTGACAAAGTCACTCTGAAACTGCATCCCGCGCCGGTAGATCATGGCATCAAATTCAAGCGTAAAGATCTACAGGATGAGCCGACCATCGATGCGAAGATCGAGAATCTCAAAACGGTCGAGCGCGCCACGACTATCGGTGAGGGGCCTGTGCGAGTGCACACAGTGGAGCATATTCTGGCCGCGCTCTCGGCGATGGGCGTGGACAACGCCATCGTCGAGATGGATGCAAACGAGCCACCAATCGGAGACGGCAGCGCACAGCCTTATGTCGATCTCATCAAGAAAGCCGGTGTAATGGCCCAGGAGCAACGGAGAAAATTCTTTGACGTGCGCGAGCCGATGCATGTGGAAGCGAAAACGGGCGCGCTGCTCGTTTTACTGCCGGATGACAAATTTCGCATCTCATGCACACAAGCTGGACCGAACAATCGCTTCGCGCAGTTTCTATCGATGGAAATCACCCCCACGGGCTTCGAGTGCGAGATCGCGCCGGCACGAACATTTGTTTATTACGAGGATGTTGAGCCACTCATGGAGAAGAACTTGATCAAGGGCGGCAGCCTCGAAAACGCGATTGTCGTGCGCGGCGAGGCGGTCTTAAGCAAGGAACCATTGCGTTTTCCAGACGAATTCGTACGGCACAAAATCATCGATATTATCGGCGATCTCGCGCTAGTCGGCCGGCGTATCCGCGGTCACGTCGTGGCGGTGAAGCCCGGACATGCTGCGAATGCGGAATTGGCTCGTGCGCTCGCTCGCGAGCAGACGCGGAGAAGCGCGATGAGCACACCGCGCGCGATCCCAATAGGCGATTCCGGTCTGGACACTGGCGAGGTGATGAACATCCTTCCGCATCGCTACCCTTTTTTGATGGTTGACCGGGTCATCGGCTTCGAGGGCGAAAATAAAATTACGGCCATAAAATCCATCACGATTAACGAGCCGTTTTTTCAGGGGCATTTTCCCGGTCACCCAGTCATGCCTGGAGTAATGCAAGTGGAAGCGATGGCGCAAGTGGCCAGTATTCTATTGTTCAAATTGACGAAGACTTCGAGTCGTGTCGGCTATTTCATGAGTGCGGACCAGGTGAAATTTCGCAAACCGGTTTTTCCGGGCGACACGATTTTCATTCACGCCGAGCTGACAAGAGCGCGTGGCAATCGCATGGCGAAAACGAAGTGCTACTGCGTGGTGAACGACGCAATCGTTTCGGAAGCTGAACTCATGTTCACGTTTCTCGACAAATGAGCGACGGGCGGATTCATCCGACCGCCGTTATCGATCCAGGCGCCGAAATCGGTGCGGGAACGATCGTAGGACCCTACTGCGTTATTGATTCCGGCGTTGTGCTTGGCCCAAACTGCTGGCTTCAACATCATGTCACGCTCTGCGGACCGATGAAGGCTGGAGCGAAGAACAGGTTCTACGCGTACTGCTCCATCGGCCAGCAAACGCAGGACTTAAAGTATCGCGGCGAACCGACTTATCTGGAAATCGGCGACGAAAACACGTTTCGTGAATTCGTGACGGCGCATCGCAGCACAACGAGCGAAGGCAAAACGCGAATCGGCAATCGCGGAAACTTTCTCGCTTACAGTCATATCGGTCATGATTGCACCGTGGGCGACGGCGTTATCTTTTCGAATAACGGCACGTTGGGCGGCCATGTTGAGATAGGAGATCATGCCGTGATGGGCGGCCTCACCGCTGTGCATCAATTCTGTCGGATCGGCCGATTTGCGATCACCGGTGGCTGTTCCAAAATTGTGCAGGACGTTCCGCCGTTTATGATCGCCGACGGTAATCCCGCGGAAATTCGCGGGATTAATCTAATCGGATTGGAACGCAAGAATTTTCCGCCCGAAAGCGTGAAGCTAATCAAAGAGGCGTTTCGCCTGATTTACCGTTCAAAATACAACACGCGCCAGGCGATCGAAGCGATGCAGAAAGAATTGCCGCCGACCGAAGAAATCACCGAAATCATCCAATTCATCGAACAAAGCGAGCGGGGAATTATTCGCTGAGATTTCAGCCGCCGCCGCGGACTCGATATTAGAATTCGAGCTTCAATCCGTCGTACGCAATGTGCGCGCCAATGGGAAGCCGGCATTCTGCAGACTGCGGAAGATCGTGGCAGATATGAGTAAAGTAAGTCGATCCAGGCTTTACGCGCGCTGCCGCATCCAGGGCCTGCCCAACGCTCAGGTGTGTGGGATGCGGTCTGTCCCGCAGCGCATCGATGATTAAGACTCTTACGCCAGAGATAAGATCGACAATCGTATCTGGCACTGCGCTGCAGTCGCTTAAGTAGGCGACAAGTTTTCGATTCGCACGCGAGAAAAGATAGCCGTTCACCATGGAGTCGCCATGAGGCACCGACAGTGGTGTGACGAGGGTCTCACCCAGTTTAAAGGGGCCGTGAATTATATGCGCCTCCGGCTTTAGATAATATGGAACCGGATTGCTGGTGTTGAACGCAAATTGAAATACACGCTTCAAATCACGCATTGTTTCAGGCGATGCATAGACCGGCATGGAACCTCGCGCGTGCGAAAAGCGTCGGAGATCGTCAAAGCCCATGATATGATCGGTGTGCGAATGCGTGAAAACGACTGCATCTACTCGGCGAATGTCTTCTCGGAGCGCCTGGGTTCGAAAATCGGTTCCGGTATCCACTACCCAGGCACATTCCGGCGTTTCGATATAGATCGACGAGCGCAGCCGCTGGTCGCGGGGGTCGGGCGACCGGCAGACATCGCAATCGCAGCCAATCATCGGCACGCCTTGTGACGTTCCGGTCCCAAGGAATGTGACCGCAAGTTGGGAGTTGAAAGTTGGTTGTTGAGAGTTTGAAATCGTCAGAGTCGTAACTCTCAGCTCTCAACTAATAACACTCAACTTTCCCATGCCCGCTGTCCTCAGCTTATTGCGAATCAAAAACCTCGCGCTTGTAGAGGAGCTCGAGTGGCAAATGACGCCGGGCTTTGTCGCCGTAACTGGAGAAACCGGCGCGGGCAAATCGATCATCATCGGCGCACTACAGCTTTTGCTGGGAGAGCGTGCGGATAAATCGTTGATTCGCACCGGCGCCGACCTTTGCACAGTGGAAGCGGTCTTTGCAGGTCGCGACCTGCAAAAACTAAATCCAGAACTTGTCGAGGCGGGAATCGAGCCGTGTGAGGATGACCTAATCATCAAGCGCAGTTTCTCGGTTGCCGGCGGCACGCGTCAGTTCATCAACAGTTCGCCAACGACGTTGTCGATCTTGAAAAAGCTCGGCGACGAGCTTGTCGATCTTCATGGGCCGCACGATCACCAATCGTTGCTCTCGCCCGAGACGCAATTGAGCTTGCTTGATTCGTTCGCGCGGGCTGAAGAGGAGCTTGAGGAATATCGGAAGCATTATCGGCAATTACAAGCATTGCTCGCGGAACATGCTGCGTTGGACACGGCGGAAACCGCGCGTGAACAGGAGCTTGATCTTGTGCGTCATCAGGTTGCTGAAATCAAGTCTGCGAATTTGGTCGCAAACGAAGAGGAAGAAATCGAGAAGCGCTACAAGCTCGCGAGCAGTAGTAAGCGGCTGATTGAACTGGCCGGCACGATCGCCAATAAACTTTCCGAAGCAGATGATTCTGTTGTTTCTCAACTCTCCGAAACGCAGCGGCTGCTTCGTGAATTGGAAAAGATCGATAGTTCAATCGCGCATTTGTCTTCGGCACATACAGCAAGTGTGGTTGAGCTTTCCGAGATCGCCCGCGCTCTTTCCGCGTACGCCGAAAAACTTGATCTCGATCCACAACAACTGGCCTCACTGGAGCAACGGGTTTCGCTCTTTGAAACTTTGAAGCGCAAATACGGTGGCTCGATCGCCGACGTAATCGCGTTTGGCGAGCGCGCGGCGGAACGAATGCGAAAAATCGAAGGTCGAGACATCGAGCTGGAGCGTCTTGCAAAAGAAATCGAAAACGTTCGCAAGCACATGAATCGCGCCGGTGAAGCGCTTCGAAAGTTGCGCGCAAAAGCCGCGCCAAAACTTTCCGAGAACATCCGGCGCAACCTGCGGGATCTCGGATTTCGCCAATCTGAATTCGAAGCGAAACTTGCCCCGCTCGATGAACCACGCCCGAATGGATTCGATTCGGTAGAATTACTTTTCTCGCCCAATCCAGGCGAACCGCTCAAATCGCTACGCGCCATCGCGTCGAGCGGCGAAATCTCGCGCCTGATGCTGGCGATTAAATCTGCGCTGGCCGCGCATGATGCGATTCCCCTCCTCGTGTTCGATGAAATCGACACGAATGTAGGCGGCGAAATTGCGCACGCAGTTGGCGCGAAGATGCAAACGCTGGGGCGCGATCATCAGGTGATTTGCATCACGCATCTGCCGCAAGTCGCTGCGACAGCATCTTCACACTTCGTTGTGACCAAGGACGTCACGCACGGGCGCACCTTTTCCAATTTGCACGAAGTGACTGGGAAAGATCGTCAGGAAGAGATCGCGCGAATGCTCGGCGGCAAAAGCGAATCGGCGCTCAAGCTCGCTGCGAATTTGCTAGGTAGGGGCGATTGACCTCAATCGCTCGGGGCGGTTCGCCGAATCGCCCTTACCTGATCGCGGTCAAAGGCCATTATTTCATCACGGACCCGAGCGGCAGCACAGTTTTACCGAAAATTTCGTTCAGCACTTGGGCGAGTCCGGCGTAGATCGCGGAGAAACCGCAGAAGATCCCTTCGTAGCCGGTGAAATGTTTGAAGCCCACACTCGCATTCGTGTAGTCGCCGATCGCGAGCAAGAAGAAAAGAATCGTCAGCGAGCCAAACACGATCTGCCCTGCGACGTGCAGTCGCAACGTGCCGATAAACATAACGGCCGTGAACAAGCCCCACATGGCGAGATAAGCGGCCATGGCCGTGTCATTAGAAGGCGAAGCCCATCCTAGCTTCGCAAGAATGATCAACGTTACGAGCGAGAACCAGAACAATCCGTAAGAAAGAAACGCAGTAGTGGCGAATGTGTTGCCCTTCCTCCACTCCATCGTTCCAGCGATAATCTGCGCAGCGCCGCCATAGCAAATTCCCATTGCCAAAATCATGCTGTTTAACTCGTAAAAACCGGCGTTGTGCAGGTTTAACAGCACAGTTGTCATCCCAAAACCCAGGAGCCCAAGGGGGGCAGGATTTCCGGTTGTGTCTTTGATTTGAGTGACAGATTCATTCATGGCGCGAACAGTCTGGCGAAAGAAGGTTCGACAGCGCAATAACAATATCGGACGTCCCAAAAACGTGCGCTCCCTAACGATTTAACTTGTCGGCACACCAGCGCCGAAATTATGGTGCCACTTCGCATATGATTCAGCGCGACTATCTCATCATCGGCGGCGGCATCGGCGGGGCCAGCGCCTGCGAAGGAGTTCGCCGCCACGACAAGCGCGGCAGCGTGACGCTAGTCGGCGCCGAAGCGTTTCCACCTTACAAACGCTGGATTCTATCGAAGGACTTTTTGCGCGAGAAAGATCCACAGCCCAGGAAATTACTCGAGCCCAATGAGGCCTGGTACGAGAAGCATAACATCGAGACACGATTTGGCGCAGTGGTAACACAGTTTAACATCGATCGGCGCCTGGCAGTGCTCGCCAACGGCGAAAGTATTGAGTTCAATAAGGCGTGCCTTGCGATGGGCAGCCGCCCGGTGCGTCCACTAGTAGCCGGAACCAGCCTCGGCAATGTGATTTATCTGCGAACGATTCGCGATGCGCTTGCGCTAAAAGAGATGGCAACCCTGGAGAAAGGCATCATGGTCGTAGGTGGCGGATTGCTCGCATGCGAGGCGGCGGCCAGTCTTCGGATGATGAAACTGAAGGTCGGTCTCATGCATCGAGATTCCTATTTGTTGAACCGATATATCGATCCGGACACCGGCACCTGGCTCACCGACTACTTTGCAAAACACGGAGTGACCTTGTCGATGGGCGAAAGCCTCAATGGCTTTGAGGGCAAAACTGTCCTGCGCAATATCCAGACAAAAAGCGGCAACCGATTTCCGGTTGGCCTCGCAGTGGTTGCCTGTGGTGCCGAACCAAATCTTGACCTGGTCCGCAACACGCCGCTGGCCGGACCACATGGGTCGCCGGTGACCGAATATCTCGAGACGGAAGAAAAAGGGATCTTTGCGGTAGGCGATCTGGCATTTTATCCCGATCGGATAATGGGCGGCGTCCGACGCCAGACGCATTGGGACAACGCACGGAGCCAGGGTTTGGTTGCAGGCGCCAATATGACCGGCAAAAAGCGCATCCGCTATGAGCAGGTCCCGTACTTTTGGACGGCAATCTTCGATTTGCGGATGGATTTTATTGGCGATTTCAGCGTGTTGCCCACACGTGCTGATGTTCAGGGCACGTACGCAAAGAAAAAATTCACTGCGCGCTACTATCAGGGAGACAAACTCCGCGGGATTCTGCTTTGCCAGCAACCGCCGCGCGACGTGGAAACTGCCAAGAGTCAATTTCGCCAGGCGCAGGGTAAATGATCTGTAGCGGCGCTCTATGAGCGCCGAACCAGGGTTGCGCCGTCAATACACATCTGCCGGAATTTCAAACGCCGGATTGCTTACTCCCGCGAGCTTCCAATCCCATGGCGTGCTCGAGAGATGATGCCACTCTAGTTCGAAGGAAGACGGTAACGAATTGACGCGTTGGTCGAGCACCTCCATCACGTCGTCGTCGGAGCTGTAGAGCGCAATTTTGCCCCTCCACACCGCGCGCGGGCTTGCAATCTGTACGCTCGGATTGGACGCGATGATTCGTGGACCGCGCACATATCGAAAGCCTTCGCGCAGGCGTTCCAGGACGCGCACGCGGTTGTCGCCCCATTGATCCTGATAATCCGCTGCAACGAAATTGGCCGCGGCGTCCCAGTTCTTACGCTCAATCGCCCGGAAAAAGTTCTCGGTGTGACGCCTCACCTGCCGCTCTGGCTGCCACAGCCAGATGAGATAGAGCCCTGCGCAAAGAGCGATGACCAACCCGCCACAAAAACCTTCGCGAAACGAAATCGTCACAGCGAATTGTCCCTGCCGGCAACTCAGGCGAGCCGGCCAGCAGAGCCGGTTATGATTTCTTTGAAGATGGCTCGACCGGCTCCTTTACTGTTCGATCTCGCTCCCAGCCTTCATTGCTGACGCCTGCAACGTGACGGCCATCCCACTTGATGCGGAATTTAAAGTTTTTGTAAGGATCAAAACGCGTCGGATTGACGGAAAATTCAGCCATACTTCGGGATATCTGTTCGGGCGAACGAAAGCAGCGTGATACAAAACCGCGCCGCTCCTGTCAATCTGCGTCAGTTCTATCCCTGGACCGAGACTGAGCCCGCATCGCGCGCGTACCAATCTACCTTGCGCGTCACGTACATTACGATCGCCAGCACAATAAAGAGTGCGATCGCGCCCATGAGCAGCGCGTAATCCTGCTGGCGCAAAGTGATATAGAGAAATGTGTAAACGCCGGCGAGACCTGCGCCAGTCATCAGCGTTCGCGCCCCGCCGCCAAGGAAAAATCGGCAATACCATGTAATCAACACGGTCGATACAACCGCAGCGATCAGGTACGCCCAGCTGAATCCGATAAATTCTGAAATGGACAATAGCAGCAGGTAAAACAAGCAAAGAGCAGCGCCGACCATCAGATATTGAAACGGATGAATTTTCTGTCGCGCCGTGACCTCAAAGAGAAAGAAAGTTGTAAAAACCAGCACAAGAAACAGCACACCATATTTAATCGAGCGTTCGACGTAGCGATATGCGTCCAGAATCGACAAAAGCTGAACACCGAAACGCGAATTCGTAACGGACAAAACACTGAAACGTTCATTGCCGGTGCGACTCGTCCACGATTGCGGATAATCGCGACCGTAATACGACACCTTCCATTTCCCATCGAATCCGTCAGGGCGCACCGACCGTTCCGCAGGCAAAAATGCGCCGCGAAAGGCCGGATCAGGCCAGTTCGATTTTAAAGTAGCCTCATTCTGTACCCCAAAAGGCGCGAAATAGATTCCTTCGCTCCCGTTGAAATCGAGTGGAATGGAAAATTCCGTTTCGCTCGCAATCGGTTGATCGGTACCCAGCGACGCGGTCGCCCCGGTTGTGTATCCGGGAACCTGCGACCCCGGCAGCAACGGGTGCTTGGTGCCGCCCCAATCGAGCATCATTGCCTCGCGTGTTCCTCGCAAATCGTTCACCGCGATAGTGACAAACGCATCCTTCCATTGCAGGTCCTTTACGTCGATCTTGAGTGGACCAAAATCCGGCGCCGAAAACTTGCCGGATAGCGTAACCTGCGCACGGAAAACTGCCGCGTCATAGATGCCGCGATGCAACATCTGTGTCTCCACGTCACCTGCGATGTGCAGCGTTTCTGGAAGAAAATATGCAATCGCTGTACCGTTTTCTTCCACTTCGCGTCGCTCCATCTTCCCATCAGGTGCCGGCACTTCTTTGACCACCTTAAACTTGTATTGATAAGGGATCCCGAGCACCGGCCCGATCACATTTTGTTCGCCACCCCACGACGATGTAATGTCGGCGACCGCTTCATTGCGCCGCTGCAATCGCTCCCGCAACACGCCGGTGATCATCGCCAGCGGGATCAACAGAATCAGAACGAGCGCGCCGACCCCCAGCAACTTGATCATGGTACTATAGCGCTTTCCAAATGAAGGCTGCGATTTTGGCAACGGCGGCGGCGCTGTTTGGCGTTCAGGCATGCGGCGATGTTGAATGAAAGCGATTCATTAGGCAATAAGCTTAATTGGTCGCCTATTGCACTTTCTCCACGCAGCTCATGGCTTACAATTCGTTAGGTTTGTGTTAGCCATTGCCGCCG
>QHQO01000189.1 GCA_003221195.1 Verrucomicrobiota bacterium | reverse complement strand
GCACCGTGTAGGGCTTGCCGCCTTGGTCGCGAACCACCAGATCTGGGTTCACTTTTTCAACTTCCTCGGCAACGAGACCGAACTGCGCAGCGCTCTTCGGGCCGATTTCTTTTTTGTAAGGAACGTGACTGGTTTGAGCGCGAGGATCGTTTCACTCTCGCTATCCATCGGTTTAATCGCCTCCTTGAAACGCTTGGAACAGGGTGCTACTCCAAGTTGACCGCTGCCATCGACCACAACTGCTGTTCCTGTAACTGGTACGCCGCTGATACCGGCGATAAAAGTCTTTGTCTGGACATCACTGATGCGGATCGTAGCCGAGTCGCCAGTGACGCCTACCAAGTTGCCAATATCGATATTGTTATTGCCTTGAGTAATAAGGATTCCCGCCCCTGCACCCAAGGCGACATTGCCGTTGCCAGTGAGGTTGGCTTGGAGCGCATCAGAACCGATGGCTGTATTATTGACACCGGTGGTGTTGATCGAGAGCGCGGCGTCCCCGACGGCGGTGTTGGTATTGCCAGTGGTGTTGTTCTGAAGCTCCTCATTGCCAATGGCCGTGTTGAAATCGCCGTCCGTGTTGCTAAAGAGCTCGAACGCTCCATTAGCCGTGTTCTCCTTCCCGGTGGTGTTGTTTAAGAGCGCGCCGGCGCCAGTGGCCGTGTTATTGTCCGCGACGTTGAATACCAGCGTTCCAGCGCCAACGGCCGCGTTGAACTTGCCTTCTCTGTCACTCGCAAGCGAATCCCAGCCAAGGGCAGTATTGTAACTGCCGGTCGTGAGGCTAAAAAGGGGCGTCCCGACCTTCTGCGGTGTTACCGCCAGGATAATCGCCATCCGGCGGCGGGCTAACCGCCTCAACTTTTGCGAAAGGGCCGACGCAGACGAGGTAAAGTACGGCGAGAACGAATGATGTTGTTATCTTCATGGGCGTGGAGTCTCAGACAAATCTCGTACGTCTGTCGAGATCAAAACTGAGAGGCAACTCCACTTATGAGGCAAACCAGCTTTCGCTGCCTTGGTTTACTCATGCAATCGAATCGGCCGCGATCTGAGATCGAGTTTGCCCGATGACATGACTCGCTCGATGAATCCGGTATCGTAATTTCCGCTGCGAAATTCGCCGTTGCGCATGATAGCGGCGTGAAAGGGCACGGTGGTTTTGATGCCGGTGATGTAATACTCGTCGAGGGCGCGCCGCATCCGCTCGATGGCATTGATCCGCGTCGCGCCCACCGTGATGATTTTTGCGATCAACGAATCGTAATAAGACGGCACAGTGTAACCGGTATAAACGTGCGAATCGATTCGAACGCCACGACCGCCTGGCGCATAATAGAAGTCGATACGTCCCGGCGTTGGCTGAAAATCTCTCGCCGGATCCTCCGCGTTGATACGGCATTCAATTGCGTGGAGCCGAGGCGTTGCATGCGCGACGTGTTCCGAAAGCGGCTCGCCTGCGGCAATACGAATTTGTTCTTTTACCAGATCGCATCCGTAAACCTCTTCGGTGATCGTGTGTTCAACCTGGATGCGTGTGTTCATTTCCATGAAGTAGAAATGGCGGTCCTTGTCGACAAGGAACTCGATTGTGCCCGCGTTCTCGTAGCCGACAGATTTGGCCAGTTTCACCGCAGCGTGTCCCATCTTCTTGCGAAGTCCTGGCGTCATCAGCGGTGACGGACATTCCTCGATCATCTTCTGGTTGCGTCGCTGAATGGAACAGTCACGATCGCCCAGATGGATAATGTGACCGTGGCTATCGGCGACAATCTGAAATTCGACATGATGCGGATTGACGATGAGCTTCTCGAGATAGACCTGATCGTTTCCGAAAGCTTTCTCCGCTTCGTGACGCGCGCTGTGAAAGGCTGATTGCAGGCTTGGTTCGTTGTGCGCCATGCGCATTCCGCGTCCGCCCCCGCCAGCAGCCGCTTTTATCATTACCGGATAACCGATCTTCTTCGCGATTTTGATCGCGTCGCCCTCTGTCTCGACAATTCCATCGCTTCCTGGCGTGACTGGCACGCCGGCTTTTCGCGCGGCGCCCCGCGCTACATTCTTATCGCCCATCGCCTGCATGGCCTGCGACGAAGGCCCGATGAACTTGATATTGCAGCTTTCACAGACTTCCGCGAAATGCGGGTTCTCGGCGAGAAAACCGTAACCGGGATGTATCGCATCGACATCGCCAATCTCGGCTGCGCTCATGATTCGATCGATTTTGAGATAGCTTTCCGCGCTAGGCGGCGCGCCGATGCAAATGGATTCGTCTGCAAGCTGAACGTGCAACGAATCCACGTCGGCTTCAGAATAAACCGCGAGCGTTCGAATGCCGAGCTCCTTGCAGGCGCGAATCACCCGCAGCGCGATCTCACCGCGATTGGCAACTAGGACTTTTTCGAACATTGGGACGCCCGATCCGGCGCGCCCGGCGGTCGCGCCCTACCTGTCTAACGAACTTTGAAAAGCACCTGGCCAAACTGGACTGGCTTACTGTTTTCAGCCACAACTTCGGCGATGACACCGCTCGTCTCTGCCTTGATTTCGTTCATCACTTTCATCGCCTCGATAATGCAAACCACTGTTTCCTCCGTAACGGTTTTTCCAACATCAACAAAGGGCGCGGCGTCCGGCGATGCAGCGCGATAGAACGTTCCCACCATGGGCGAAACGATTTCTTTCAGCTGTACGCTTTCGATTGTTTTCGGAATAGCTGGTGCAGCTTCAGCGGTTGTTGCGGCCGTTTTGGATTGACCTGCCACAGGCGGCGGAGCGACTGGCGCGGCCTGAGCCGAAGGACCTCTTTGAAGTTTTAAGCGAAACCCCTCCTTTTCGATTTCGAAGACCGAAAGATCGTTCTTCTTCATCAAATCGATGATGGTTTTGATTTCTTTGATGTCTTTGGGCTCCACCACGTGCTCCTGTCAAAAGTTAAAGAGGCTAGGTAAAGCAGTTTTGGGAATGAGGTCAAGGCAATCGTGGTTATTGTTGCGATGAATGATTGAGTCGCCGCTGTTACTCGATTTCAAAATCATTGATGAAACTGACGATTATGCTGTGGTCGATAAACCGCCGTTTCTTCTGATTCATCCCACGAAACCGGATGGCACGCGAACATTGTGGCAGGAATTGCGCGGTCTTTTCGCGTTCGAAATTGCTGCCGGCGGCCAGGTATCCATTGTGAATCGCCTCGATCGCGAGACAAGCGGCCTGGTCTTAATTGCCAAGAAAGCCGAAAGCGCACGCCGATTTGGGCTCTTGATGCAACGGCGACAACTAAAGAAAGAGTATCTGGCGATTGTGTACGGTTGGCCCGAGTGGGAAAACACGCTCGTTGATGCCGCTTTGGATCGACAAGGCAAACACCGAGACTCTGCGATCTGGCTCAAACAAATGATTCACCCATCTGGCGCTCCGGCGCAGAGTGAGTTTAAGGTTGAGCGGCGATTCATTCGATCAATTGGTAGCGCTCGACCACAGCCTGCTCGCCGTGGCGAGGGCGCGCCGTTGGAGAACGCGCAGAAAAGCGACAAATTCAGCTTAATCCGCGCGATTCCACACACAGGACGCACGCACCAAATTCGAGTGCACCTCTCCTCGATTGGTCATCCCATTGTGGGCGACAAAATTTACGGACCTGACGAACAGCTTTACCTCCATTTTATTGAGACCGGATGGACCCCTGAGCTCGAATGTGAGCTGTTCCTTCCGCGACATGCCTTGCACTCGGCGCGACTTACAATCGAAGGCGACCGTGAATGGAACAGCCCATTGCCTCAGGATCTCGCGGAATTTATGACATAGGGATACAACGCGCTGCGCTGTCCTAGCAATTGCAATCCAATCAGGCGTCCATATCGTAGGCGCGCCGAATGAAAACGCTTTGCGCTTTCGCTGCCTGTGTGATCGTTCTCGCGTGCTCGCAAATATTCGCCGGCACTGAACAGACCCGCACCGAGGCAACGACGGAAGAACTTAACCCGCAACGCTTCGAGTTGGCCGTCGAGTCCGGGTTTTTGTTTGGCGCGTTTAACCCGCCTGCCGATTACGACATTGGTGCTGAATTCATAACCGCGCGCGTTCGATGGGGAGTTATGCGGCGCGACACCTGGCTTCGCGGCTACAACCAATTCTATGTCAGCGCGATCGCGGAGCCGATCTTCCGCGGAATCGAGAACCATTATTTCGGGCTGAATCTCGGAATGCGTTACAACTTTGTTCGGCCGGGCAGCCGTTTCATTCCCTACTTTTCAGGCGGGCTCGGTTTAGGATCGATCGACAGTCACCCAGAAGTTCCCGGTGGCCAGGGTCAGGATTTTACGTTCAATATTTTATCGGCAGCCGGGATTTCCTATCTCGTGGACGATCACTGGAAGATAAGCGTGGGCGCGCTTTATCAGCATCTCTCGAATGGCGGGCAAACAGATCCCAATCCCAGCCTGAACCTTTTCGGCCCGCAGGTCGGAGTGAGCTATTCGTTTTAGCACACGTCTTTGTCATGTTGAGCGAGGCGAAACAGCTCTGATCATTCCTTTAGTACCGAGTGTGCAAATGCCCAAAGATTCTTCGCTCCGCTCAGAATGACAGCACAAAGTAAGTTTTAAAGATGAACGCGGCGACGGAAAACGTCTTGGTCATCAGGCGCAGCTTGTTTGACGAGCTCGGCAGTTTTCAAGGACTAAATTTCGAGCCCGAAAAATACTTGAAGGCGATTCTGTCGCGCGGAAGCAATTTTTACATTCCGCGGCCCGAAGCCGAGACCAATCCCGGCTACAAGCAAATCATCCCTTATGCACTGATCGCCTTTGAAAAGACGGTGCTTCATTATGTGCGTGGTAAAAAAGCAGGCGAACAGCGGTTAGTGGCGAAAGGTTCTATTGGCATTGGCGGCCATATGAACGAGACGGATGAATCGCTCTTTGCCATGGATGAGGAGGCTTACCGCGCAGGCGTGGAGCGCGAAGTGAGCGAGGAAGTCAAGATCGAGACTCCGTTTGAAGATCGAATCGTTGCGCTCTTGAATGACGATTCAACCGAAGTGGGGCGCGTTCACCTGGGGATCGTGCACATCTTCAAATTGAAAGAGCCGCAAGTGCAAAAACGCGAAGCAATGATCACCGGCCTGACGTTTCTGACAATGCAAGAATTAATGGCCCGCCGCGAATCATTGGAGACCTGGTCGCAAATCTGCGTGGACGCGATCGACCAATTGTTGGCGTAACCCATCGACAGGCACCGTTATCGTGCCTGTTCTGCCGTAAATCCGATCTCATCAATTTGCCAACGACCGACTGGATGGGAAACAGCCACGTTGATATCAGCTCCCCTGGTTGGATAATCAATGTGCGCGTGGAAGTTGCCGTTTGGCTCGAAAAAATGTGACTGAAACACAATATCACCGTCCACCTTTGGCGGAGACAGTGGCGATCCGAGCTTGGCCACCTGAGTCATGAGATCCTGTTGCGCTGACGGCGGATACTGAAGACGCATTGCGGGACTCAAATGGTCCGCAAAAAATTTCACATTGTGTTGCATGATGAGCTCTTGGATCACTTGCCTCCCGAATTGGTCCCCTTCCCGCGCCATTTGCCGTTTGTTGGAATCAAGCCACCAGTATGCAATGCCGAGTAATACCAGCAAAATGATTACGATAACCAGAATTTGTCCTGATGATTTCGACTGAGACTTTATTTTCATTTTGTTTAAGATTATTTGTTAATAGCCGAAACCCATGCCTTTAATCACTTCACCATTACGGATCAACGCGCCGTGGCTTTGCATTCCCGTGTAAGCGCCAAAACGATTTCGGGCGTTCACCTTGAAATTGACCAAATAACCGTAGAGAGGCTTGTCTTTCGTCCCCAGATCCGCGGGTTTGGGATCGCCATTCCATTCGATGCGTGCACTCCCCGCGTCGATTAGCTGCGTGTCTAGCCATTTCATCACGATCTCCTTGTAATTAGTGGGATACGGTCCATAGCGCTCCGCATCGGCCGGCTGGGTTTCCGCGCGTAAATTGCCGACTGCGCACATTCCCATAAAGGACACGCAGACCAATGACACAAGCTTTTTCATACTTGCATTTTCTATTGGGCGAGGCGGGTAGTCCAGCTTATTGAACGTCTGGTCCAATCTGGTCATATCGATTCGCCTGGCATGCGATGTTGCAAACCGGATCAATGATCTCAACGCGATCAAGATCGCACTAACGCTGCTTCCCTTTCGATTCCGGCTTATCATGAGCGCATGATGCCCCAGCCTTCGATGCTGATCTTGCTGGTTGTTACGTCGGCAATGACTTTGATGCCTGCCTCGGCGCAAGACGGACCGATGCAAACTGCCTCGCCCGCGATCTCTGACAAAGTTAGCTCGTTCGAACGCGCTGCCCGAGTCAACAATGCCGGCTTCAGTTCGACCGCGACCGGGCGTGACGTAAACTCGTTCGATCCGGCTGCGGCGACACTGGCATGGCTGGACAGCGTCCCGAGGAATCAACGAGAAAAGTCCGATGCCTATTTTGAAGGCGGTTACTGGCTAATCCTCTGGAACTTTCTCCTCGCCGCCGCAATTTCGGTCTTTCTTCTGGCCTCACGGTTTTCCGCGCGACTGCGTGATTTTTCCGAACGTGTTACAAAGGTCAAGAATTTCCAAATCGTCTGCTATGCGATCCCATATCTGCTTTTCGTTTACGCACTGAGTTTTCCGCTCAACCTGTACGAAAACTTTTTTCGCGAACATCAATACGGTCTAGCGACCCAGAGTTTCGCCCCATGGTTTCGGGAACAGTTACTCGGGTTAGCACTAGCTTTAGTCGGCGGAACCTTACTGGTGGTCGTTCTCTACGCCGTCTTTCGGCGCGCATCGCGTACATGGTGGATTTGGGGAGGTATCGTCATGATTATTTACTCGGGGATCCTTGTCCTTATCGCGCCGGTTTATATCGAACCGCTCTTTAACACCTATAAACCGCTAACCGATCCAAAAATTCGAGATCCAATTCTTGCGATGGCTCGAGCGAACGAAATTCCGGTGAAACACGTTTTCGAAGTCGATGCCTCACGTCAGACGTCACGTGTAAGCGCCAATGTCTCAGGGTTACTTGGCACGACCCGCGTAGCGCTCAATGACAATCTGCTTAAGCAATGCACGCTTCCGGAAATTCGCGCCGTCATGGCGCACGAGATGGGTCACTACGTCCTCAATCATGGTGCAAAACTGCTCACCTATTTTGGAATTCTTATTCTCATCGGCTTCGCGCTTACTCGGATTCTCTTCGATGCCGCAGTGACGCGTTGGGGGCACAAATGTCGCGTGCGCGGTATCGCCGACCCTGCGGGTCTTCCATTGCTCGCGCTGATTTTTTGCACCTTAGTCTTTTTTGCCACGCCGGTGCTCAATACGATCGTACGCATCACAGAACGAGAAGCAGACGCTTTCGGAATCAACACTTCACGCGAGCCCGACGGCATGGCAAAAGTCGCGCTGAAACTCGGCGCCTATCGCAAACTCGATCCGACACCCCTGGAAGAGTTCATCTTTTTCGATCATCCCAGCGGTCGCGCACGCATCCGAATGGCAATGGATTGGAAAGCAGCAGCTTTACCGGCTGGGGAATCGCGCGAACCCGACAACCAATCCGCGACTCACTAACGAGCTATCCAGTTCGAAGCTGTCTGCCCACTATTCCGTCTCACGCGGGTGCTGCGAAGGCGCCGCAGCAGTGAAAGCGAACTTGCGCTTCCGAATCAGCATTAAATTTCGAATGTAAATCATCGAGTTGGGGAGGTACGCGAGAATTCCAACCGGATCGCGCCGGAAGATGAAGTAAATGCACATGAGAACGCTTCCGGCAATACTCCAGTACCAGAACGAGACTGGAATTATGCTTTCGCCCTGTCGCTCGGAGGCGAGCCATTGAACGAGAAAACGCATCGAGAAAAGAGCGTTTCCAATGAAACCAAGGACCATGAGATAACTCCAATCCAGTCCAAAAAAGCGGTATTCTTTTCCGATCCAGGTAATAGCGATGAGGGCTAGTGTATTCATAATCAATCTTCGTTTTGAAACGTGGAGATAAAAAAAGGACGGCTCAGGCTCACGCTTTCATTCGCGCGATCAATGTGTCAGCGATAGCCGCCGGAGTCTCGGCAACGGCGATGCCTGCTTCTTTAAGTGTTTCGATCTTGCCTGCCGCAGTTCCTTTGCCGCCCGAAACAATTGCTCCGGCGTGACCCATGCGTCGCCCTGGTGGGGCTGTCATCCCCGCGATGAAAGCCGCGACCGGTTTCTCGCAGTTCTTCTTGATCCACTCGGCGGCTTCTTCTTCTGCCGAGCCGCCGATTTCACCGATCAAGATGATCGCATCCGTGCCGGGATCTTCGTTGAACAGTTTCACGCAATCGAGGTGCGCTAGTCCGCCGATGGGATCGCCACCGATCCCGATGCAAGTCGATTGGCCGTAACCGCGCGAAGTGAGTTGCCAGACTGCTTCGTAAGTGAGCGTGCCGGAGCGCGAGATCACACCGATGTTGCCGGGCTTGTGAATGTACCCCGGCATGATGCCGATTTTGCATGCGCCCGGAGTAATGATCCCCGGGCAATTCGGCCCGATCAGTCGCGATTGCTTTCCGCGCATCAGGGCTTTTACCCGCATCATGTCCATCACTGGAATTCCCTCCGTGATACAAACGACCAGTTCTACTCCTGTATCCACGGCTTCAAGAATTGAATCAGCAGCCGCCGGAGCGGGCACAAAAACCATCGAGGCGTTGCAGCTAGTTTCTCGTCGCGCTTCCGAGACTGTATCAAACACTGGCACCTTGCCATCGAACATCTGCCCGCCTTTGCCTGGAGTAACACCGGCGACAACGTTGGTCCCGTAATCCATGCATTGCCGTGTATGAAATGCCCCTGCGCCTCCAGTGATGCCCTGCACGACGAGGCGGGCGCTCTTATCGACCAGAATAGACATGATGAAAATGACGAATGACGAATGATGAAGGAATTACGAATGACGAAATCCGAATAACAAAACGAAACTCGCAGACCTTCGTCATTTGAGCATTCCGATTTCCTTCGGCATTCGTCATTCGTGCTTCGTCATTTCTTTCGCTTGTGAATGACCAGCTTGTTTCCGTCTGGATCGCGAAATTGCGCCATCCAGCACACAGGCGTTTCAGTCTTTTCAATATCGAAGCTGACACCGCGTCCTTTAAGTTTATCGATCGCGGCGTCGATATCTTCGACCTCAAAGGCGACCGTTGTTCCATCGCGTGATGGGTTCCAGGCCGGATGACAGCCGACACCGATTGTGACGGGGCCAAGATCATACTCGACCCATGCACCATCCATCTGAGTGGACGTAGGCTTGAGTTCGAGTGTCTCCTGATAAAATTTCCGCGCGCGTTCTTTGTCAGAAACCGCGATGGCGACGAAAGCTACTTCGTTCGTAATCATTTGCAGATTCCTTTCTCGTTTTTCGGTTTGAGTTTGTGAATTATAATCTTGTTACCGTCCGGATCCTGCACGACGGCCATCCAGCACACCGGACTCTCGATTCCTTCGACGGCAAATCGAGCCTTCGCTTGTTTGAGGCTCTTGATGGCAGCGTCAAAGTCTTCGACTTCAATAGCGACGCTGGTGCCATGCAATCTTCTTCGCTTTCATTTCTTTCCTGCTGCCGCTTTCACGGCCTTCTGCGCGGCATCGGCCAAATCGTCGGCTGCAATGACGGCCAGACCCGAATCCGCGATCAATTTTTTTCCTGCTTCGACATTCGTTCCCTCGAGGCGAACCACCAGCAGCACCGATAACTTTAGTGTTTTTGCTGCGTTGATGATTCCCTGCGCAATGATGTCGCATTTCATGATACCGCCAAAAATGTTGACCAGAATCGCTTTTACTTTTTTATCGGCGATCAGAATCTTGAAGGCTTCGGTCACCTGCTCTTCCGTCGCGCCACCGCCTACATCGAGGAAGTTGGCCGGCTCGCCGCCATAAAACTTGATGATGTCCATCGTGGCCATCGCCAGCCCGGCGCCGTTCACCAGGCAGGCGATATTTCCGTCGAGACCAATATAATTAAGACCATGCTTCGAAGCTTCGACTTCGCGCGGATCTTCCTCTGCGATATCACGCAGCGCCGCGATTTCTGGATGACGATAAAGCGCGTTATCATCGAAGTTAAACTTCGCGTCGAGCGCGAGGACCTCGCCTTTGGTTGTCACGACGAGCGGGTTCACTTCGACCATCGAACAATCGTAGGCAACAAACGTGCGGTAGAGGCCTTCGAATAATTTCGAAGCGCTTTTCAATTGTGGAGGCTCAAAGCTAAGTTGTTTCGCCAATTTCCGAGCCTGAAATGGCTGCAGACCTGCCAATGGATCGATTGGTTCACGAATGATTTTTTCCGGCGATTTAGCCGCGACGGCTTCGATTTCAACCCCGCCTTCGGTGCTGGCGACAATTACAGGTGCGGCTGTGGCTCGATCGAGCAAGACGGCAAAGTAAATCTCGCGCGCAATGTCGGCGGATTCCGCTACGAGCAGTTTGTTTACCTTGCGGCCGGCTGGTCCCGTCTGGTGCGTAACCAGGATTTGACCAAGCATCTTCAAGGCGACGTCGCGTACTTGGTCTGGCGTCCTGCGAATATGCACACCACCCTTGAATCCATTCTTGAAGGTGCCCTTGCCCCGTCCACCGGCATGAATTTGCGCCTTAACAACGATATCGACATCGCCGAGTTCACGCGCGATTTGCTCAGCGTCGTCAAGACTCGATGCAACCCTCCCTCGCGTGGTCGCTACATCGAATTTTTGCAACAGCTCTTTGGCTTGGTATTCGTGAATGTTCATAACAAGGAGCGGCGGCCTGCTCGCGAAACCTTTCGGAGTCTCTAGTCCGCCGCCTTTGAATTCCAGAAGGCAACTGCAATAGCCTGCAGAAGACCAATCGGCAAAGATTTTTCTGTCCCCGAATTGGCTTGCCTCTTGAAAACCAAACCCACTACGGTTGCGCCATGAACACCTCGATCAAACTCCTTAGTCTGCTTTGCGCATTGCTTGTCACGATGACCTTGCTGATTTTCGCTGGCACGTCGCCGCAAGAGAAGGCCTTTACCGACAAATACAAAACCGCGTTCGAGGGGAAGGACAGCGCCACATTGGAATCGTTCCTTTACACGCAAGGGGCCGACCCGGCGATTCTCGGTTTCTACAAAATGATGCAGTCAGGAGAAGCCGGAGAGAAGATAGCCAACATCGAGCTTGTCGATCTTACGCCCGAGGACGCAAAGAAAGCCGCGACGCCAATGGATTCGCCGACGGGTGGCAAAGTTTGCCTGACACTTAAGCCGACCAAAAAGCTCATCATCAAGGTCGAGAAAAAAGACGCCAACGGCAGCTCAACCAGCACCAGCGAAAACTTCATAGCCGAGAAAGACGGCAAATTTGTTATTCCTGTGCCCGGGCCGTGTAAGTAACAACCCTGGGTAGGTTTGTAGTGCGCTAAAAAAAGCAATGCGGGGACGCATCGCACTCCAAAAGCACTTCATGCGACATCGACAGGAGATCTGCGCGCTGTTTCGCGAAAGCTTTGGGAGTGCGCACGCGTCCTCGCGCCAGTTTCAATGTATCGCAGCCACTAGTGTGTTATTTCTGAAACAAGGAAGCGGCCCATTATTTTCGTTCCTCACCAAAAAGAGTTCCCACGGTGCGTTGCTCTGTCGGGGGTTCGAGCGAGTTAACAAAATTTCGAAACCGCTCGGAGAAAACTTCAGGGCGAAGATTCCAGTACTGAGCCATCCCGGGCGCAGCAATGTAATGCCGAAGCAGTCCGTGCCAGCCTTCCCAAAGCTGCTTGTCCATCAATCCGTAAACGTAATGAAAATGAATTGTCTCGAACGCTTTTAAGAATTGATAGGCAGCGTGGAAAAAGCGAGCCCGCTCTTCAACAGAGAGCGAGCCGATATCTTCCAGGCCTATCCGCCAGATGCGTTCCAGTTCCGCGTTCTCCATCAAAGGTGCAGTCACCTCGCGCAAAGCGGTGGCCGCGGCGTCTTGGGTAGCGAGTCTGGCAACCCGTGTGCTTTGATGCACTTGCAACGCGAGGTATAACACCGACAAAACCACAGCGATCGAACCCACTAATTGTGAGATGGCACTAATCGCGTCCCAGTTCATCGCTTCTCCTATACCACGGGCAACTCGCAGGCTATGACAATCGACCTCATAATGTCATTCTGATCCCGCAGTCGCGGGAGAAGAATCTCCGATCATTGCCGGGGCCGACTCCAATACCACAGCTTTAGGTGTATCGCTTCACTCAACATGACAGCAGCATCTAGGAATGGGTTCTACTTCGGCTCGTCAGCAACTTTGAGAACAACCTTGCCGCGCGTGTGACCAGTCGCCACCTGTTCCTGGGCTTTCGTTGCTTCAGAAAGCGGAAACGTTTGCGACACAATCACTTTGATTTTCTTCTGGTCGATCAATTTGCCGATTTGCGCCAGCTCATCTGAATTTGGCTCCACACTGAGTGCTGCACCGCGGATACCGTGTTTGTCGAGCCCAGCCCGCTCTGGGCGCGCCACTAGCGACACAATAAATCCGCCTCTCTTTACTACCCCGTAGGAACGCGCCAGCGTATCTTCCCCGACTGAATCGAGCACTACATCGACATCTTTCGCGACGTCCTCGAACTTTTGCTTGGTATAATCGATCGCCACATCAGCCCCGAGTTCTTTGAGGAGATCCTGATTGGCGGTCGATGCAGTCGCGATTACCTTCGCCCCGCGCGCTTTGCCTATTTGGATCGCGAAACTTCCAACTCCGCCCGATCCACCATGAATAAGAACTGTCTGGCCTGCGGCGAGCTTGGCGGTGTCAACTAGCGCCTGCCAGGCAGTCAATGCCACGATCGGCACTGCTGCAGCCTCGACGTAACTGAGCGATTTGGGCTTGGCTGCCGTGTCACGTTCAGTACCCAACGCGTACTCTGCATAGCCGCCGCCTCCCTTTAGGCTCACGTACGCAAACACAGGATCGCCTGCTTCAAATTTCGTGATCTTGCTTCCAACCTTGTCAATGACTCCAGCAATGTCCGCGCCCGGAATGATTGGGAAAACGTCCTTTTCATATTTCGCAAACATTCCCGATCGGATCAGGGCATCGACAGGATTCACACCCGCCGCCATTACGCGCACGAGAATCTGATCTTCTTTTGGCTCGGGTCGCGGCACCTCTTCGTATTTCAATACCTCAGGACCACCGTACTCATGCACAACAACTGCCTTCATCGTTAGGTTGGATGATTGCGCAAACAAAGCGCCCACAAATATTGTCACAGAGACCGCGAGAGGGAGTCTTAAAGATTTCATCCGAGAGTCAGAACGAAATAGGATAGCCGCAAATAAGTAGAATAATGGTCTTTCCGACTGGTCATCTTACTGCGCTTTAACAAGAGTGTGCAAAACAGCTAGCCACTTTGCGCCACGTTTGTTCCACACTGTAGCCGCGTAATAGGTACCTGATGTGTCCCGCCCGGATGAGGTGGATTGGGTAGTGACTTTGTAGGTAGCTACCGCCATTTTGGGACTTAGAAGCGCCACTTTCATATCGGCGAACGAGTAGTTACTTAGATCAGTCTTCTGCATGTCCGCGATTTCGGCATCCGCATCTTTGACTCCTTCCGCGTCGATCGCGCTAAACTCGGGCGCCAAATAATCCCTAAACGCCTTCGCCTGTTTGTTCTTAAACGCGTCGGTGACCGACTTTTCCAACTTCGTAATTGTGGCCTCTTTAGTTGCTGATCTGATCGTCTTGAACGGAGTCGGACTTGGGCTTGGACTTGGACTCCGACTTTCCTGACCAAAGCAAATGGAAGCAGCTGCAACCAAGCTGAAACAACAAGGGATAAATTCTCTTTTCATAAGAGATTCTTAGGACAGTCGACTAATACGGTCGAATCTTTTTTGGACTTCAGACTTTGCCTGTCCTCTTTCACATGGCTGGAGGCAATGGTGGCTCAGGCGGCGGATTCGGCTCAGGGGTCGTTGGTGGTGGCGCAGGCAGCGGTCCTGACAAGATAGGCAGAAATTCCGGTGGCATGAAACTCGCCCAGACATCGTAATCCGGACCGAACTGGCGAAGAAACAGGAGCCCGAACGCGCGCAAGCATACGAATAATGGTAGCAATATAACTGTCCCGAGGTAGGGAAGCGCAGCCAGGCAACAGGTCGCGCATGTCACGATCGCGCCAATCATTAGCACAGCCAGAATCAAAACCATCCCAAACAAGCAAAGCAAAAAGAAAGAGCCCAGGTGATGCCATATCAGACGCGTTACATCGCGAAACGCCTCTACTGCTCGACATCGCCTCCGGTACATCACCGGCACCATGAAATAGGTGGCGATACTGACAAAAATGACAATCGAAACCCAAAACAGACCAAGGAAAACGAGAAGTCCAATGAGAGTAATCGATCCCGTTTCACCCGCGCCTTGTTTCAACCAGGCCAGCCCGATAAAGCTTGCCAGGATTAGCCCTGCCAATAGCAATACGGCAAACATGACTGCGAGCTGGAATAAAAAGTAACTGTTCCCTTCTTTCCGATATTCGCGCCATGGTTCCACGATTGCCGCCCGATTTCGAACAACACAGTCTGTAAAGATGAAATTACCGCGCGCTTTCAACCACGTCAGCGCGATTACCAACGCGAAAAAAAACAGCGCAAGCACAACGACGGCCACCACGAGCCACGGTTTCCATTGTTCAAAGTGAGGTGAAATCACTTCCGGAGTCGTCCGATGCGATTGAAAATTGCCGAATGGCGATGGGAAATTGAAGCCAACCCCTGCCAAATGTCCGGACAAGAACGCCGCGAAACCAATTACAAGCCATTTTTTCAGGTCGAACGGTTGAAATAGAATCTTGTTCGTCAGGTCGAACGCTTCGCCAAAAGGTCTGAAGATTTCGATCCTGGGTCTGACTCCGTTCATGGCGCGTATTCTGAAACAGTTCGACCCAGGCGATCAACCCCGAAAGCATTTGGGATCCTTGGTTGCTTCGTACGCAAGCGCTCGCATCTTTGATGACCCATGCTTTACAGCACGCGAGAAACTCGCCGGGTGCGGCGTCGCTACCCAATTGGCGCAGAACTAATCGGGCCTGACCAAGCCCACTTCCGCGTCTGGGCGCCAAAGGCCCAGCGTGTGGACCTGATTCTGGAAGGCAGCGCAGCGAAAACTTCAGGGCAAACATTTCAAGGACTCGAAGCCGAAGAAAACGGATACTTTTTCGGAGCTGTCAAAGCTGGTGCAGGCGATCGCTATCGATTCCGCGTAAACAAGAATTTTTACCCGGATCCTGCGTCGCGGTTTCAACCTGATGGACCTCACGGGTCGTCCTGCATTGTCGATCCGACGCGGTTTCAGTGGAACGATTCGCAGTGGCCCGGCGTCCCGGCCGCGGGGCTCAAAGGACAGGTCATTTATGAAATGCACGTCGGCACGTTTACAAAGGAGGGAACGTGGCCCGCAGCTTCGCAACAGTTGGAGGAGCTGGCGCGCATCGGAATCACCGTGATCGAAATGATGCCGGTCGCCGATTTCCCAGGGAAGTTCGGCTGGGGATACGATGGCGTTGATCTGTTCGCGCCTTCACATTTGTACGGAACGCCGGATGATTTGCGTGCATTCGTCGATCGCGCGCACTCGTTAGGCCTCGGTGTGATCCTCGACGTCGTCTATAACCACTTTGGACCTGACGGAAATTATCTCAGCGCTTTTTCCGACGATTATCTAATCCGCGGAAACGAAAATGAATGGGGCGACTCGATCAATTTCGATGACCGGAATTCGGGACCGGTCCGCGAGTTCTTCATCACCAATGGGCGTTACTGGGTTGAGGAATTTCATTTCGATGGGTTTCGCTTCGATGCGTTACACGCCATTCGCGATCGATCGACTGAGTACATTATTAGCGAAGTCGGGCGCGCGGCGCGCAAGGCGGCTGGCGCGCGCTCAATTCTTCTGATCGCCGAGAACGATTTGCAGGAAGCGAAAATGGTACGCCCGCGTACCGAAGGTGGTGACGATCTAGATGGAATGTGGAACGACGATTTTCATCATAGCGCAGTAGTCGCGTTGACCGGTCGCAAGCAAGCGTACTTTTGCGATTACCGCGGTACGCCACAGGAATTCATTTCCGCGGCGAAATACGGTTTCCTTTATCAAGGTCAGGCGCTCTCATGGCAAAAAGCATTGCGTGGATCGTCCGCGTTCGACATTCCCCCTGAGGCTTTCGTCTGTTTTATCGAAAACCACGATCAAATCGCGAATACCGGACCGGGCGAACGAGTGCGTCTTCAAACTTCACCCGCGCGTTATCGCGCGATGACGGCGCTTCTCTTGCTTGGACCCTGGACACCGCTGTTGTTTCAGGGAGAGGAGTTCGGCGCGTCGAGCCCGTTCATGTTTTTTGCCGACATAGGCGATGCATCCGTGCGCGACGCCATTCGGAAAGGCCGCGCCGAGTGGCTGGCGCCCTTCCTGTCACTTCCTGAGCAAGAAGCTTTAACAACTTTGCCGACGCCGGACGATCCGGAAGTATTCGTCCGCTGCAAACTCGATTTTTCCGAGCGCGAAAAAAATCGACAGCTTTACGATATGCATACCGACCTTTTGAAATTGCGACGGGAAGATCCGCGCTTTCGCCAGCAAATTCCTGGCGGCATCGATGGCGCAGTCTTGGGTACGACGAGTTTCGTCCTCAGATATTTTTCCAAGACCAATGACGATCGTCTGCTTTTAGTCAATTTCGGAGAGCGCCAGGTGTTGCATCCTGCTTCAGAGCCTCTCCTCGCGCCGCCATTGGGCTGCACTTGGGAAACACTTTGGACGAGCGAGTCTTCCCGCTACGGCGGCGCAGGTTCGCCCATAACCGCCAGTCCGGAGCAGTGGATGCTGCCAGGCGAAGCTACAGTGGCGCTGCGACCTGGGTTGGAAAAATAACGAAGTCAGAATTTAGGCGCAGCTGATGTTTCCTCATTCGATGATTGAGGCTTCGTTCGTTATTAGTCAGGGTTCGCAACGTTGAGGCAAGAATTGACGTATAATCATATCTTGCGACCGAATTTTTTCTCCAATTCCGTCAGCGAAATCTGAATCATGGTAGGTCGTCCGTGGGGACAGCAATAAGGCAAATCACACTCAAGCAGATCACGAATCAGTTTCTCTATCTCGGGGTAACGCAGCGGATCATTGGCTTTGACGGCGTGCCGACAAACTGTCTTGGCAATCATCTCCTCACCTAACCGCATCGGTGAGGTGCTGCTGCCAGCGCTTTTTAAGTCGTCAATCACTTTGCGCATGAATTGGGCTGGATCCGAGACGCTCAAGAAACCAGGGAGACTATCGATCTTGAACGTGCCCGGCCCGAAACTCTCAATGCCGATCCCCATCTTTTGCAGGATCGATAGGTTGCGTTCAATCCAGTCGCCATCGCGCGGCGGCACATCAAATGTGTGAGGTAAGAGCAGCTTTTGCGTTGGGACCCCGTGTTCCTCCATTCTTCGCCGCAACTCTTCAAAGAGAATTCGCTCGTGCGCAGCATGCTGATCGACGAGGACGAGCCCATCGGCGTTTTCCATCAAGACGTAAAGCTTGTTTAACACACCGATGATCTGAAACTGCTGCTGGACAGTGAGCTGTTGCGATCGTTGTGCGGCAAGCGCATCGTCCGTCGAATCGACGCGGGGAGTTGGCAGGCGGCCGGATTCAACGACTCCGGCTACAGTCGCGATCCCGGCCACAGCCGGAGCTAGATGTGGCAATTCACGATGGGATTCTTCTGGAACTGGTATTTCGGGCCGTAACTTCAAGTCGGAGGTTCGTTTTTCTGGAACAGCTGCGGGTCTGGTCAAAGGCGAGCGAAATTTTTCCTGCCACCCGACCCGGCCGCGTTCCAAAGTTTGCTGGATCGAGCGAACGACTGCTTCACGGACTGCGATCGGATCGCGAAAACGTACTTCGCGTTTTGCTGGGTGAACGTTTACGTCAACAGACCCGGGATCGATTTTGAGAAAGAGGAACGTTACCGGATACTGGCCTTTCATCAGAGCGGTATGATAACCCTCACGAAGTGCTGCCGTGAGAAGCCCGCTCTCAGTGGCGCGGCCATTTACAAAGACGAGCTGTTGCGACCTTGTCTGCCGGCTTAGTCCTGCCTGCCCGATAAATCCGGCTACGCGAATATTTCGCGAAGGTGTGCCGTTTACTTCAACAAGGCGCTGCAGTAACTCGATACCATATAAGTCTCGGATTCGATCGCCCAGTGTCGCCGCCGACGGCAGCTGGAATAACATGCGGTCGTCTCGTAACAAAGAAAAACCGATCCGGGAATGACCGATCGCCTGCAAATGAATCTGGTGTTCAATGTTACGGCTTTCCGTGTTTTCAGAGCGAAGAAATTTTCGGCGCGCAGGCAAGTTATAAAAAAGCGAGCGCACCTCGACTTGAGTTCCTGGCGCTTCGCCGCCATCTCGCACGATGTCGATCTTACCACCGTTGACGACGATCTCGGTTCCTGCGACTGCGCCGGCCTCTCGCGTGGTCAGACGAAATCGCGACACGCTGGCGATACTCGGCAATGCTTCGCCGCGAAATCCCAATGTGGCCACCGCTTGCAGATCGGCAGCCGATCTAATCTTGCTCGTGGCATGCCGCTCCAGCGACAGTAACGCGTCATCGCGATCCATCCCGCAGCCGTCATCGACGACTCGGACCAGCGAGATTCCGCCACGACGAATGAGAATATCGATCTTACGGGCGCCGGCGTCGATGCTGTTTTCAATCAGCTCCTTTACTACTGACGCCGGACGTTCCACGACTTCGCCCGCGGCCACCTGACTAGCCACCGCCTCTGGTAACAATCGGATCCGGCTCATTTTGTATTCAAACTGTAGATTCCTGATCGCCGATTGCGAAGAAAAACGAGAAATAGAAAATTCTAAATCTGATCCGCCTAAAGCGAAGTTTGTGTTTCGCGCCAAAGGCGCCAGCATTCAATCTTGAGTCTGGGGCTACGCCCTAGGATTTATGGGGGCTTAAAATGCTGAAAGCGCGATTCATCACCAGCAGGAGTTCGATTGACTCGCCCAATTGAACCGCGCTTTCAGCGCTTGTTTACACGGCGATTCGAATTCCTGGGGCGATGCCCTCAAGCTAAAAGTGAAATAGCGCCGCTGGCGCTAGACACAGATGGACGCAGGCACACCGTCCGTACCCATGATTCGACGGTTTTTGACTTGGTTACGCTGCAGCCGTATTTTGTGGAGTTATGATTAACGTCACGGACAACGCTGTTCGACAGCTGCAAAGTCTGCTTCCGGCGCTAGGAGAGAATGCGCAAAAAGGTCTGCGCGTCCAGGTTGCGAAGGGCGGTTGTTCAGGTCTGCATTATGAAATGACTCTCGATGAAAAAAAAGACGGCGACGCTGTGTTGGAGCGCGATGGAATGCACTTTTTTGTCGACGCGGAAAGCGTTCCATACCTGCGTGGCGCAACCCTGGATTTCAGCGGTGGCTTGACTGGCGCCGGTTTTCGGGTCGTCAATCCAAACGCATCGCGCACCTGCGGATGTGGTTCGTCGTTTGAAACGACACAATCAGCTTGAAACCAGGTAATCTTCTCGCGCTGGCCTGATGGACTATGGTGTTTATCCATATGACGAGCCGTACGCTCGTCCGCGACGACGTATCAATTATTTTGCCTGGACGGTTGCCATTCTGCTTCTGATTGGGTTCGCGTTAGCCGCGTGGCTCGGTAGTTTTTATATCTTCAATCAACCGGAACGCCCTGACAGCTACCGGATTTTACAAAGGCTGCACAAGATCGAGCCGCCGAAGCGCTTTGAGCTGACCGCGGCACCGGCAGGTGAATTTCTAAACCCGAAGGACCTCTACGAGCGTTATTCGGAGATGGGCAACGCCGAGCTCGCTAGGACGAACGCCGAGCTGGCGCGTAATTATATTCGGAATTATCAGATGGTGCGCGGCTTGGTTCCGTACGTGGTAGGCAGGTACAAAATTGTTGCGGCGCGAGAGCTTGGACCCGGCGACGTGTTTACGTCTGGCATGGTGGCGCTGACCAATGCTGTCGATAACGGCGAGTTGCTCATGGAACATCTTTACCCGGCGAATCCGGAGGCATTGCCACTGATGAAACAGACGCTTAATGTCGGATTGGAAATCAAGCTGGAGCGCTCACATGACATTTCATCGGTGATCCACGCCGAGCGATTGGTCGATGGCCGCATGATGATTACTGCCGTGCCATTGCTTTATGGAAGCTATACGGTCACACGTGGTCTGGGAACATTTCGCCTTGAGCCACCGCTCAGTCTTAACCTCGCCGCGGGCTGGCCATTGTTTAAGGCGCCAGAACGCAATTCAATCGAACAGCGTTACGCAGAGTACCAGAAAAAAGCGGCAGTAGCGCAAGGAAGGCCGATATCCATACCAGGCATCAGCCCCAGTGCGACGCCTCCACCCGCTGCGAATGAATTGGTGCGCGTTGAACAAGCGATCCCTCTTGGAACACCGCCGACCGGCCGAGTCGTAGCTAAGAATGAAAAGCTGGCTAACCCCACGCCGCCACCAAAGGGCAGAAGATGGGGTAAGAAACAGAAGCTCGAATCTCCTCCTCCGGCAGTGACTCCGGCACCAGTGATTGCCCAGAAACCAAGTGCACCAAAAGCGACGCCGTTCACCGTTGCGTCTGCAGCGACGCCGCCAAACATTCCTGCGGCGACACCAGCGCCAGCCGCGAACGCCTCCAATGCTCAACCTGCGGCGGTCGCCCAAGCCCCGTCTGTTCCAACAGCGACGCCAGTGCCAGTTCTGCCCGCTCAGCCCGTTCCAGCGGACGCTTCCAACGTAGCTCTGGCCTCAAACGCGGGCGGTGGCAGTTGGAAGACATTTCCGCCAGGCAGAATGCCACTTGGCCGCCTCATAGGAACAGGCGATCTGCGTGACGTTGCTGAACACGGGCTTGCGGGCGAACGGGTCTATTTGAAGGGACAGTTCGTCGTGAATTTTTCCGATGCTAACAAGGCAGTGCTACGTCCCCGCACAAAGTTGACGGAGAAAATGCTGCACTTCGGTGGGGGTTCTTCTACGCGTATCATTGTCGAATTTCCAGCCGGTTACGTGCCACCGCGGCAAGGAGCGGAAGTGAGCCGCGATGAACAGCGGCCCTACGAGATCACCGAAGTGCGCAAACAGGCAGACGGACAGCTTAACGTCTTTGTGCGCGAAATCATGCAGTAGGAACGGCGCGCCCGGCGGTCGCGCCCTACCAAATCCTCGTGTCACTCGGTCCGCGATCGTAGAATCAACTTGCCATCTCTGATCTCAATTGTGCCTACGCCGGATTCGTTCCGGTAATCGGCGAGATAATCTCGCAATCGCTTCGAACGATATTTCCAATTCAATAGATCCGTCGGGACGGGCTCGCCGTTTACCGTGATTCCGGTTAGCTGCGGATTCTCGATTGATCCCGCATTCCTTAGTTCGACTGCGACGTCACCGTTAAAATAATAACCAGCTCTGCCGATAAACTCTCCAAGCGGCACGCTCGCCTGACAACGCAGTCGATCCTTGTCAATCGACACAAATACCTTGCCGCGCGCATCCTGGTTGGTGGCGACCAAAGTATTGATGTCATCCGGCGCCAGCTCCAGTTCGGCCGGCTGACCGGCGCGCGCTTTTTGCTCAAAATCCTCACACCGCTCGTGGACCGATTGAATTTGCGCGTCCGAAACGGTGAACTGAGGTACTGGCACGGGCGTTTGAGCAAGGGCTCGCGCTTTCGTCAGCCAATAAAGCCCGTGAAAAATCGCCGAGTGCCGGTGCAGCCCCCAATACATGCCAGCAACGCAAGCTATCCCCAGCACGAACGCAAATACAACAAGAATAAGACAGCCTCGCCCGAAACAAC
>QHQO01000188.1 GCA_003221195.1 Verrucomicrobiota bacterium | reverse complement strand
AGCGAAACCTGGACTTCTATGTGGGACTTCTCGGTCTCCGTTTCGTAAAACGGACCATCAACTTCGATGATCCGGGTACCTACCATTTCTATTTTGGCGATCAGCGAGGAACGCCTGGAACGATCCTGACATTCTTTCCATGGCCGGGCGCGCGGCGCGGAATTCGCGGCACCGGCCAAATCGAAGCAACGGCATTCTCGATTTCACCTAACTCGGTCGAATACTGGCTGGAGCGTTTGAAACAACAGCACGTTGCGGCGGAAAGAATACCATCGCGTTTCGGAGAAGAAGTGATTCGCTTTGTCGATCCTGACGGGCTCCTGCTCGAACTCATCGCTTCAAATTCGCTCGTATCAGTTGAGCAGTGGCCGGACAGCTCGGTTCCTCCTGAACATGCACTTCAGGGGTTTCACAGTGTGTCGGGTGCTTTAGAAGGGTACGAAAAGACGGCGCGTTTACTCACCGACACGTTTGGTTACCGTTTGATCGAGGAATCGGGAAACCGGTTTCGGTTCGCATCGCATGACGACACTGCGCCAGGTCGAATCGTCGATCTGCTTTGTCTGCCTGATTCCGGCGCCGGACGTGTCGCTGCCGGGTCTGTGCATCACATCGCCTTTCGCGCGCGTGACGAACAAGAGCAACTTCAGTGGCGCGAACAACTGGTCGATCTCGATTTCAACGTTACGCCGGTAATCGATCGAATTTATTTTCATTCGATCTATTTCCGCGAACCGGGTGGCGTGCTCTTCGAGATCGCAACTGAGCCGCCCGGTTTTACTTGGGACGAAAAACTGGAGGAGCTTGGCACTCATTTGCAGTTGCCGCCGTGGCTAGACTCCGCACGCTCGCAGATCGAGAAAATTCTTCCGGCGATCCACGTGCCACACAAACAATGAAACTGCAGCCAGATTTTCTTCATGAATTCGTTCCGGGTAACTCGAACCGAACGCTTTTGCTCTTGCACGGCACCGGTGGAAATGAGCGCGATCTCATACCGCTCGGACGCGAACTCGATCCGAATGCGTCGTTGCTTAGCCCGCGCGGAAAAATTCTGGAGAACGGAATGCCGCGATTCTTTCGGCGCCTGGCGGAAGGTGTATTCGATTTAGAAGATTTGAAAACACGCACGCACGAACTTGCAGATTTCGTCACCGCCTCAGTGCGGCATTACAAACTAGCAGCGAACCACATCGTTGGCGTTGGTTACTCTAACGGCGCCAATATCGCCGCAAGCATGTTACTACTTCGTCCGGAAATCATGCACGCAGCGATTCTATTTCGCGCCATGGTGCCGCTTATTCCGGAGACATTGCCCGACCTTTCGTCTGTGCGTGTTTGGATCAGCGCGGGTGATCAGGATCCAATCATTCCGGCATCCGAGGCAAAGCGCCTCGCAGAACTCCTTCGTAGCGCAGGGGCCGACGTCACAATTCGTTTCGCAAAGGCAGCGCACGGCCTGACCAGTGATGACGTCACAACAGCACGAGATTGGCTCGAGAAACTTGAGTAGTGAATTACCATAGGCGCTTTCTAGCGAATGCGTGACCTGAACCGGATTTGAGATACGCTCGAAAGCTTCTGCCTTGGCGCGGTTAGTGAACGCGATGTAACTGATTAGCTTCCATGGCCTGAACTTTGTAGTATGAGAAGATTTCCCTTGATTGTGTTCTCGGAGACGCTGTTTGAGATCTGTGGTCATTTCCACGTAGCGCTCCTCTTGCGCAGAAAGACTCTCAATAAGGTACACGTAATACACTGGCCCTCCTTCGCTGAAGCTTCGGAGGGCATCCTGCTTCGCGCAACGAATCATCCCCAATCCTGCGAAGCCTCCCAGCGCGAAGCAGGATGAAAACTACCCGACTCGAGGCGTTCAGCGATGGAGTGCTTGCCATCATCATCACAATCATGGTGCTGGAATTGAAAGTGCCACATGCGATCGAACTTGCCGCATTGAAACCGGTGTTGCCCGTGCTGTTGAGCTATGTACTGAGTTTCATCTACCTCGGCATCTATTGGAACAATCATCATCATTTGTTCCAAGCCACAGAGCAGGTCAGCGGCGGAATTCTCTGGGCAAACTTGCATCTGCTCTTCTGGTTATCGCTGTTTCCTTTCACGACAGCTTGGATGGGCGAAAACCATCTCGCAACAATCCCGACTGCCGTATATGGCTTTGTGCTACTAATGGCGGCTATCGCTTACTATGTTCTGGAGCGCGCCATCATTGCCAAGGAAGGTCGGGACTCACTCCTGGCACGGGCAATTGGCAGGGATTGGAAAGGCAAACTTTCTCCCGTGCTTTACTTTGCCGCCATTCCACTCGCGTTTGTAAGCCCATGGATTGCCAGCGGAATCTATGTATTCGTCGCGCTTCTCTGGTTGATACCCGACCCTCGGATTGAGCGGAAGCTCGAGGAACGTGAAGAGTAAGCACGACGGGAGTCCAGTTTCCATGGTAAAGCGCAACGCTCACCGATGAATCCGCCTGAGAATTCAATCGCATTTGGCGCGCCTGGAATCGAGCCGCGCTGGACTTCGAGCGCCAAAGAAGGCGTGGGGACAGCCTATCATACGAGCTGCCGTGTTTGGTTCACACTGAGTCATGGCATCGTGAACGAGATTTATTATCCACACGTCGATCAACCCAACACGCGCGACTTTCAGTTTCTCATAAGCGACGGCGAAACATTTTGCCACGAGGAAAAACGCGACCTGATTCATACGATCGATTACCCGGAGCGTGATTGCCTTCTTTACCGTCTCACGAATTCGGAACCGAAAGGACGCTATCGTGTCATAAAACATGTCTTCGCAGATCCGCATCAGTCGGTGCTGCTCGTTCATACCAAAGTAGAAGTGCTGGATGAATCACTACTTGGGAAGTTGCAACTTTACGCATTACTAGCTCCTCACATTGCCGGCTTTGGCGCCGGCAACTCCGGGTGGTGTGTTGAAGTTGGCGGTATCAAACTCATCCGCGCTCAGCGGAAAGACGTTCACCTGATCATGGCGTGCAGCACCGGTTTTTCTCGCCGCTCGGTCGGTTACGTCGGTTTCAGCGATGGTTGGCAGGATCTCATGGACAATTTCCAAATGGACTGGGAGTTTCGCACAGCCGAGGAGGGCAACATCGCGTTGACAGGCGAAATCAATCTTCCAGGCACCGGTGAATTCACAATGGCTGTCGCATTCGGCCGCAGTTACCAAAGTACAACCGCGAAGTTGTTCCAATCGCTGGCCGAGCCATTCGAGTCACACCGTCAGGCGTATGTCCGCCAATGGCAGCGCGCGGTTGTGAATCCAAAATTCGATTTCAGCGCCGACACCTCCGACGGCGGCGGAATGTATCGGTTGAGCCGCTGTGTGCTGACTGCGCATGAAGACAAAGTTTTTCAAGGCGCGATTGTTGCATCGATGAGTATCCCCTGGGGCGAAACCAAGGGCGACAACGATCTGGGAGGTTATCATCTGGTGTGGACCCGCGACCTGGTACAAAGCGCAACAGCACTTCTCGCCACGGGGCAGACGAGCACGCCTCTGCGCGCGTTGATCTGGCTGGCTGCCATTCAGCGACCGGATGGAACTTTTCCTCAGAATAGTTGGATCGATGGGACCGCTTATTGGTCTGGCCTGCAACTCGACCAGATTGCCGCGCCAATATTACTGGCATGGCGTTTGCACAAACAAGACGCGCTCGGCTTGTTTAATCCACGCACGATGATTGTGCGCGCTGCCGCACACTTGATCCTGCAAGGCCCAGTTACCAGCCAGGATCGATGGGAAGAAAACGCCGGTTATTCGCCTTCGACGCTGGCTACCGTGATTGCCGCTCTGGTCTGCGCAGCGCAGTGGGCCACGGAATATGGCGAAAAAGCAGCCGCGGATTTTGTTTTTGCTTACGCCGACTGGCTGGCGGCGCACGTCGAAGAATGGACAGTCACAACGCAGGGTGAACTAGTCGAGGGATTCCCTCATCACTATATTCGCATCAATCCGACCGATCCTAAGGCGCCTGATCCTCATCCCGATCCGAATACAGCAATGATTCAGCTCGCCAACGGCGGCGGTCTGCACCCGGCGCGAAATGTGGTCGGCGGCGATTTTCTTCACTTGGTGCGATTCGGGATTCGCGACGCCAACGATCCGGTCATTCGCGATTCGATCGAAGTCATAGATCGCGTGATCAAATATGATCTGCCACAGGGTCCATGTTGGCGTCGTTACAATCACGACGGTTACGGGCAAAAAGATGACGGCGGTGCTTTCGACGGTACAGGCGTCGGACGTTGCTGGCCGATTCTAACCGGCGAACGCGGTCATTACGAACTGGCGGCCACACGCGATCCAAAGCCGTTTATCACAGCAATGGAAAATTTCGCCAATCAGGGTGGGATGATTACCGAACAGCTATGGGACGGACACGACTTGCCGGATGCGCATATGAAACGCGGCTGCCCAACCGGCGCAGCAATGCCGCTGTGTTGGTCGCATGCCGAATACATTTCGCTCGTACGGAGCCGCCATGATGGCGTCTGCCTTGGCTGCATCGAACCGGCATATCAGCGCTATGTGTTGCACCCGGCGCGGAGCGATTACGAGATCTGGACTCTGCGCTATCCCATGCGGCGCATGTCTCGCGGAAAAATTTTGCGCATTATCATTGCTGCCCAGGCAACGGTCGTCTGGTCAATCGATGGCGGCACGCGTACGAATCTTTTGGACGCAATTCACGAAAGCAGATTGAACCTCTGGTTCGCAGACTTTCGAACCGCAGATTGGCCGGCCGGTTCACTGTTTACCTTTACATTCTTTTGGAAACGCGATCAGCGCTGGGAAGGCCGCGATTGGCAAATAAGCCTCTTAGAAAGGTAATCCTAACCACCCGATCGGTGGATCCCTGTTTTTCGAAACGGCATGGTGAGGTCTTCAAAGCGTCTCATGCAAATCTCGCATGACCGTATACACAACTCCTGACTACACGGCAGCCATAACGCTACTATGATGTCGTCATCATGAACGAGAAAACATTTGAAACCAAAAATATGAAAATAGTCGTCCTTGGGGGCACCGGGCTCATCGGAAGCAAAGTCGTGAACCTCCTCCGTGCAGGCGGCCACGAAGTCGTTGCGGCATCTCCTTCGCACGGCATCAATTCGATTACCGGAGAAGGTTTGACTGATGCTCTAACTGGAGCGCAGGTAGTGGTGGACGTTACGAATTCTCCTTCGTTCGAAGACAGGGCCGCAATTGAATTCTTCGAAACTTCGACCCGCAACGTCCTCGCCGCTGAGGCGAAAACCGGCGTGGGTCACCACGTCGCGCTCTCTATCGTCGGCAGCGAGCGGCTTCCCGCGAGCGGATACTTGCGCGCGAAGGTGGCTCAGGAAAAACTGATCAAGGCTTCGCCAATTCCTTACACGATTGTCCGCGCGACGCAGTTCTTTGAGTTCGTTGGGCGCATCGCTGATGAGGCGACCAGCGGGCAGACTGTTCACCTGCCCTCGGTGTTGTTTCAGCCCATTTTCTCGGACGATCTCGCCGCTAACCTTGCCAAAATCGCCCTCGCGAAACCGTTGAATGGAACCATCGAGATCGCCGGGCCTGATGCTGTCCCGTTTGATGAGCTGGTGCGCGAATACCTCGTGGCGCATCACGATCCCCGCTCTGTCGTAACGGAGGAGCAAGCCCGCTACTTCGGCACGACGCTTGAGAAACGCAGCCTCGTCCCGGGCGAAAACGCGCTGCTCGGCTCCTGCCATTTCGCAGACTGGCTTAGCCGTTCGGCTGCACAGCGCTGAACCGTTTATCACAACCCAAACCTCAACCAAACTCACATAGCAGAAAGGATATCAATGAAACGAATCCAAACTTCAGAACCAAACAAGCTGTCTCGCTTCATCTACGCACCCATTGTTTGCGCAGTCGTCGCCATTCTCGGCGTGGGCTCAGGCATGGCCGCTGATAAACATCCAAAGGCCACGCTCGTCTACGAGCATGCTCTGCCGAATGTGCCTGGCAAGAGCATCAAGGCTGTGCTTGTCGAATACGGCCCCGGAGATGCGTCGCCGGGCCATACGCATCCCAAGTCTGCTTTCATCTACGCAACGGTTTTGGAAGGAGCCATTCGAACTTCGGTCAATAACGGGCCGGTTGTTACGTATCGCGCCGGACAGAACTTTTCCGAGATGCCTGGTGATCGGCACACTGTTGATGAGAACGCGAGCAAGACCGAAGCCGCGAAGCTGCTGGCGGTGTTCGTGGTCGATACGGACGAAAAGGAACTGTTAACGCCGCTCGAAAAATGAGACTACGCGCGAGTTCGTCGAAATACTGATGGGCATTTGCGCGACAGCGAAGATAAAGAACAGTCCTAGGGGGGTCTGCGCTCGACAGTTCAGTTCACAATCAACGATAATAAATTGATGAAACGGTTTGCTGTTCTCGCCGCGCTGCTGATTTATGTGTCTTTCGTTACCGGTTGTTCGCGCAAGCCGGCTCAGGCCCCTCCAAACGCGCCGGAAGTACTCGTTGCAACCGTCACACCGCAAGATGTGCCGCGTGTGCTGGAACGCGTGGCCACGCTGGATGGCTTCATCAACGCCAACATCAACGCACAGGTACAAGGCTACCTTATTTCACGCGACTACCAGGAGGGTAGCGTGGTAAAGAAGGGTGACTTCCTTTTTCAGATTGATCCGCGCCCGTTCGAGGCTGCATTAGCACAAGCGAAGGGCACTTTGGCAAAAGACCAAGCCAACCAGGTCAAAGGTGATGCAGACGAAAAGCGCGCGCTCGACTTGTTTAAGAAAAAAGTGATCAGCGACCAAGAGCGAGACACTGCGATTGCAGCCGCCGGTTCAAGCAGAGCAAACGTTGAAGCCGATGAAGCGGCGGTGGAACAAGCGCAGCTCAATCTTGGATACACAAAGATCACCGCGCCGATCGACGGTGTTGCTGGGTTCGCAATCGCGCAGGTTGGCGATCTGGTCGGGCCAAGTACGGGACCGCTCACAACCGTATCGCAAATCGATCCGATCAAAGCTGTCGTGACTGCGGGCGAAGGGCCGTTCACCGATTTCGTTTCGCGCCATCCTGATGCAACTGAGCGCAATGCTTACATAAAAACCCTCGACTTCGACTTGCTCCTCGGCAACGGCGAGGTGTATCCGCATAAAGGTAAGTTTTATGCGCTCGATCGCAGCCTGGATCCGAAGACTGGATCGATCCGCTACTATGTGACGTTTCCGAATCCGGGAAACATTTTGCGACCCGGACAGTTCGGAAAGGTGCGTTTCGTCGCCGACATGAAAAAAGGCGCGATGGTGATTCCGCAGGAAGCGGTGAACGAGTTGCAGGGCAACTTTCAAATCGCGGTTGTCGATCAGGACAACAAGGTCAGCATTCGTCCGGTGAAAATGGGCGAGCGTATCGGCGCGATGTGGGAAGTCACGGAAGGTTTGAAGCCAGGCGACAAAGTTGTTGTGGAAGGACTCCAAAAAGCGCGCGAAGGATCGACAGTCACCGCAAAAGACTGGACTCCTCCCGCCGACGCGTTTGTTTCAAAAGCGGACCAGCAAAAAAAGCCCTAAGAAATGTCCGAGTTTTTCGTCCGGCGGCCCATTGTCGCGATCGTAATCGCGATTCTGATGACGCTCATCGGCGGCGTGTGCATTCTGGCGCTGCCGATCGCGCAATATCCACAAATCGCCCCGCCGGAGATTCAAGTGCAAACGCACTACACCGGCGCGGACGCGCTCACGATCGAGCAATCGGTCGCGGCGCCGATCGAGCAGCAGATGAGCGGCGTCGACAACATGAACTACATGTACTCGATCAACGCGAACAGTGGCGACATCCGATTGATCGTGAATTTCGACATCGCCACCGATCCGAACATCGATCAAGTCCTGACGCAGCTCCGGGTCTCGCAAGCACAATCGCAATTGCCGCCCGACGTGAACAACTATGGCGTGACCGTTAAAAAATCGACGACTGCGCCGTTGATGCTCATTTCGCTTTATTCGCCGAAAGGCAGCTACGACGGAGTTTTTCTCGCCAACTACGGCTACATCAATCTGGTCGATCAACTGACGCGCGTTCCTGGAATTGGCATTGTTCAGGTGTTCGGCGCCGGTCAATACGCAATGCGGTTGTGGGTGAAGCCCGATCAACTGGCCAAGCTCGGCATCACCGTTCCCGACATTATCACCGCAGTGCAAAAACAGAACACGGTGAATCCCGCTGGGCAGATCGGCGGCGAACCGATTCCGAGCGGACAGAAATTTACCTACACCGTCCGTGCGCAGGGACGATTGCAAACCCCGGAAGAATTCGGCGAGATCGTCGTTAGGGCAAATCCTGACGGCTCCTTTGTGCGAGTGAAAGACATCGCACGGATCGATCTCGGCGCGCAAACTTACAACTTGAAAGGCCGACTCAACGGACAGCCTGCCGCCATTCTCGCATGTTATCAGTTGCCGGGCAGCAATGCGGTCAAAGCCGCGCAGGGTGTGCGGCAAGTCATGGCGGAAGCGAAGCAACGTTTTCCGGCGGACATGGATTTCGCCGTCTCGCTGGATCAAACGCTCTCGGTCACCGAAGGCATGCACGAAATTTTGAAGACGTTGTTTGAAGCGCTCGCGCTCGTCGTCTTGGTTGTCTTCATTTTCTTGCAAGGCTGGCGCGCGACATTGATTCCACTGTGCGCTGTGCCGGTGTCATTGATCGGCACGTTCGTATTGTTTCCCTTGTTCGGGTTTTCGATCAATACGCTCTCACTTTTCGGTCTCGTGCTCGCGATCGGTCTCGTGGTCGATGACGCAATCGTCGTTGTCGAAGCAGTCGAGCGTCACATTGAAGAAGGAATGACGCCGCGCGAAGCGACGCTACAGGCGATGCGCGAAGTGTCGGGCCCGGTGATCGGCATCGCGCTTGTTCTTTCTGCGGTCTTCATTCCCACGGCGTTTCTTCCCGGGATCACCGGACGTTTGTATCAACAGTTCGCCCTAACGATCGCGATCTCCGTCATCTTCTCCGCCTTCAATGCGCTTTCACTGAGTCCGGCGCTCTCGTCGATCTTGCTGCAGCCGCGAAAAAAGACGCGCGGCCCCCTCGCTTGGTTTTTCGATCAGTTCAATCGGGTGTTCGGCAGCGCGACGCACGGATATGTAAACTGGTCGCGCCTCGCCATTCGAAAAGCGGTGCTCAGCTTCGCGTTGCTCGCATTGCTCGCCTTCGGCGCGGGACTGTTTGGATCGCGACTGCCGAGTGGCTTTTTGCCGGAAGAAGACCAGGGCTACGTATTTCTCGCGTTGCAATTACCGGACGCCGCATCGCTCGAACGAACCGATGCCGCGTCTCGCAAAATCGAAGAGATTCTCAGCAAAATTCCGGGCGTCCGGTACACAACCAGCGTGGTCGGATTCAGTTTGCTCAGTCTCGTGCAAAATACTTATAGCGCGTTCTTCTTCGTCACGTTTAAGCCCTGGAGCGAACGGACCAAGCCGGAAGAACAGTACACCGCGATCAAGGCCAACATTAACAAACAGCTCGCCGGTCTTACCGAAGGTCTGGCCTTCGCGTTTCCGCCGCCGGCGATTCCGGGCGTGGGCACTTCCGGCGGATTCCAATTCATATTGGAAGATCGCGCCGGCAAAGACGTCGCCTTTCTCGCTCAAAACGTGAACACGTTTCTCGACGCGGCGCGTAAACGGCCGGAGCTAGCCACCCTTATTCCGACGTTTCTGCCGAACGTCCCGCAGATCTTCGTCGATGTGGATCGGGACAAAGTGATCAAGCAGGGAATCGATCTCGCCTCGGTGTATCAAACGCTGCAGACGTTCATGGGCGGATTTTTCGTGAATTACTTCAACCGCTTCGGCCGAACGTGGCAAACTTACATTGAGGCGGAAGGCGATTACCGTACCGATGCGAAGAATGTGGGTCAGTTCTTCGTTCGCAATGCGCACGGCGACCCCGTGCCGCTTGACGCCATCGCGACAGTCAAAGACATCGCGGGTCCGGAATTCACGCTCAGGTATAACGAATATCGCTCTGCGCAAATCAACGGGGCGGCTGCGCCGGGTTATAGCTCGAATCAGGCGATGAACGCGCTCGAAGAAGTTTTCCGACAAACCATGCCTAATGAAATGGGATACGATTATCTCGGCATCTCGTATCAGGAGAAGAAAGCGCAGCAAGGCGTTTCGCCGACGGTGGTGTTCGGAATGTCGCTCATTTTCGTGTTCCTGATTCTGGCTGCACTGTATGAAAGTTGGTCGTTGCCATTCAGTGTATTGCTCGGAACACCGGTCGCCGTGTTCGGCGCGTTCGCGACGCTCTGGTTGCGCGGAATGCAAAACAACATCTACGCGCAAATCGGGTTGATCATGCTCATCGGTCTCGCGGCAAAGAACGCCATCCTTATCGTCGAATTCGCCAAAGACGAATACGAGAAAGGCAAACCACTCCTCGACGCCGCACTCGAAGGCGCACGCTTGCGTCTCCGGCCGATCCTGATGACATCGTTCGCCTTCATCTTTGGATGTTTACCGCTTTGGTTCGCAACCGGCTCCGGCGCAGTGGCGCGACGCGTACTGGGCTCGACCGTCATTGGCGGTATGATCGCCGCCTCAGGGATCGCAATTTTCCTTATCCCAGTAACGTTTTATGTGATCGAGCGGCTCTTTGCCGGGCGTAAAGAAAAAACGGCAGCGCCGCAAGTTATGAAGCCGAAGAGCGAGCCTGAGCCTGCAGTCAAAACGTAGAGACGTGGCGATTGCAGACAGGCATTCTGCCTATCACGCAACGCGGGTCTCACATGGCTGCTCGTTTTGCACGACAGGCAGAGTGCCGGCCGGTCTCACAGCTAGAATGGCTGTGTTTCCCGTGATCTTGTTACTACTTCCGCTGATTTGCAGTGCCAACGGCATCTTCTCCGTAACCACCAGTAACAACGACTGTCTGATCTGGCGGATACGCCTTCAACGGGTAAGGTGGCTTGAACACTGCGAATGCGTTTGACACAACAAACAGCAACCAGAGCACGAGCGCGATAATCGCTGGTTTATTTGCTTTCATACTCACACTCTATCGATGCCGTCCTTCTGCTGCCACGGCGCGTGCGGTTGATTTTGCGGTGCTACACAAGAAAGGATTGCGATTCCCTCTTTCGGCCTATAGCCCAACGGGCACAAGGTCGGGCTATCATTCACATGGCGAGATGGTGGCCTTTACCTTTATCTCCAAGGAGGGATAACAAATGACCTCGCCGGTGATACTGGAAAATCTCGCGAATGCGAAATAGCAGCCCTCTGTCGTCCCCATGTATCCTCAACCATGAAAATGAACATCCCAATCGAAGAAGCAACGGACGCTGATCGCGCCATAGCTAATCGGACTTTTGGAAACGGCGATTTGCCGAGTGCGCCTGGAGCAGCGATCTCCCGCCGCAATCCATTCCCGCTCCGTACCGTGATGGTTTGTTTCACCATCTGGCTTGTTGCCACCGAAATTCTAATCTTTGATCAGATTAAATTTAACGTAAGAATAGACCTGCTCGAGCAAGCCACACGAGCGATCCGCGGACCGCAGCTGTTGGTCCCAACGGAACGGTCATCCAATCTTCCAGGCGCCGCAAAAATGGAAAAACTATGAAGCCAAACCCTCCGCCGGATCAAAAGGCTTCTTTTCTCCAACGCCACTAAATTGTAAAGCCGATCTCCTGCGATGCTGCATGACGGGAAGATTATAACTTTTGGGATACCGAAAAATCTCTCGCACGCGCAATGGCGGGAGATTTCATCTAACTTGAACGTCAGGAAACTTGACCTGATGCGAAGTTGAATAGAAAGACGGACATGAAAATCGGGATTATTGGAGCAGGCAACATTGGCGGAACACTGACTCGTCGATTCAGTGCGCTTGGGCACAAGGTTTTCGTCGCAAATTCGAGAGGACCTGAAACACTGGCCGAGTTGGCAGCAGAGACTGGCGCGACTCCGGTCACAGTCGAGCAAGCGGCTCAGGCTGGTGAGGTAGTTATTGTGACCATCCCGTTAAGGAACATCTCATCCTTGCCAGCCGGTTTGTTCGCGAAAACGCCAAAGAACGTGGTCGTCGTGGACACAGGCAACTATTATCCGCAGCAACGTGACGGTCGCATTGATGGAATCGAAAAAGGCATGACCGAAAGTCGCTGGGTAGAACAGCAACTCGGTCGTCCCGTAGTTAAAGCGTTCAACACCACTTATGCCGAGCACCTTTACGAATTGGGGCGGCCGCCAGGCAGCCCGAGGCGAATTGCCTTACCCGTCGCCGGTGACGATCCCGCAGCGAAGGCGGTTGTGCTGCGTCTAATTGATGAGCTCGGATTTGATGGCGTCGATGCTGGTGGACTGGATGAATCCTGGCGGCAACAACCCGACACGCCGGTCTATGCCACAGACCTCAACGCCGATGGTGTGCGAACCGCCTTGGCAAAAGCGAGCAAGCAGCGCAAACCGGAGTGGCGTGCTACTCCTAAGAGTCCTGGCACGTACGAAGCTCCGGCTTGAACAAGCACTAGTAAGACTAAGACAAAGAGGGGAGAAGAAGAATAACAGGGACATTTATGAGCAAGACTATCGACGTTATTCAGCACCACATGGGACCTCCTAAACTAACTCCTGCGGCAAGTGTTAAAACGAGACCTGCCGCTAGGAGCCGCACGTTTGCAATCGGTGGTGACCTTCCCATTCACCGGCTAGGCTACGGCGCAATGCAACTGACGGGCCCTGGTGTTTGGGGCGAGCCAGCTGATCGAGCGCAAGCGATCCCATTCTTGCGCCGAGCGGTCGGGCTCGGCATCAACCTCATCGATACGGCGGAT
>QHQO01000143.1 GCA_003221195.1 Verrucomicrobiota bacterium | reverse complement strand
CTTCATTGGGAATCCCTTCGGCTTCGGCTTTCGAGACTTGGGCATGGGGACCTTCCTCAGAAGCGGTCCCGGTTCCTGGCCCAACCCGAACGCAAGTTGGAGACGATTTGCACCATTGACCGACGGCCAAATGCAGGTGTCTTCGGCGCGCAATGTAGCTATGACCCCGCCGCGGTGTCCCACCACCGAGGCGCCCGGGCCTTATTTCCAGAAGGAGTTCTTTCACAACGGCTACATCAAGAGCCTGAAGCAACTCGTCCACTTCTACAACACGCGCGACAAACAAGGGGTTTGCGTTCAACGTTACTTCCGGACATTGTCCGGATGGAACGATCGAAAAAGTAAACTGCTGGCCGATGCCCGAGGTGCCGAACAATATCGATATGACCACCGGTAATCTCGGCCTGACCGATCAAGAAGAAGACGCGATTGTCGCGTTCCTGCAAACGCTTACCGATGGTTTCACGAGACCTTACCCCTTCCGCGATACCTTTACGGGAACTTGCATGTCCGGGGGTTCGGCTTCGACCCAGGGTAATGAGTTTCTTATCCCTACTCCACCGCTTCCGCCCTGCGCACCAGAAATCTGCGGCGTTGCGCCTCGTCCGAGTCCGAACCCTATTCCGTAGTGCAAACCGCTAAACGGCAGATGAAATATCGACGCATGGGGGCCGCCCGGGGCCTCCATGCCCCTTTCGTCATCTTGCCAACGGAATATCAATTTAGGTGATTCGACTGGAGGTCTGTCCATGAATAGACTGCTTCTAAAGCTGGCGCTGAGTATGGTGGTGGCCAGCCTATTCTGCTCCATGCCAGCAGCCGCGCAGGTGGCCCCTACTACTAAAAAAGCCGCGAGCGTCAAGATCACCCAAGGACCAGAGATTGAACGCGCTGACTCCTATTTGACAATCCTCAGGTGGACGACCAATAACCCTGGGGGATCGCCGGAGCATTACGGAGTGGTGCATTACGATACGAATCCCAAGGATCTTAGCCAGACAGCGAAATCTCCAATCAGGCTGAACCCCAGCCATTCCGATACGGTTTTCCGCGTGCGTATACAAGGCCTCCAGTCTGGAACAACCTACTATTATAAGGTCGACTCAATGGAAGCCAATGGCACCAGCGATGGATACACCAGCAAGGTAAAAACCTTCAAGACACAGTAGCGGAGCGCTTCACTCTAACCTCAATTCGACGCGGTAATGCTTCAAGTCTTTCTCGCTCTAATCAGGTCGCACGACATCCGCGCGTTTCGTTTCACCTCCGAGAACGTTACCGAAATTGAGTGCGTCTTCGCCAAAGGTGTGACGGAGCAAATTCCGTCATTGACTCCGAAAGCTTTCGCAAGTTGAAGAACGGCCTCACCTCGCGGAAGGTGTACTCTTCGCATGGCGAACTCGAATTCATCCGAGCATCCCGCTTGGCAGCGAAATCCGCTCTTCGAATTTTTTGCATCGCTTAAGCTCGCCGTTGTCTTACTGGCGGTGCTGATCATTGCCGCAATCGCGGGGACGCTCTACGAATCGAGTTTCGATGCGAAAGTGGCACGCGCTTATATTTACGGGGCTCCGTGGTTCAATATCTGGCTTGTCCTGCTCGGGGCAAACCTTACGTGCTCTGCGCTCTCTCGTTGGCCGTGGCGCAAACATCACCTCGCGTTTCTCATCACGCATCTCGGTATCATCACGCTGCTGATCGGATCGCTTATTGGGAGAATTTGGGGAATCGAAGGAACCATGACGCTCTTCAAAGGCGAACCGCCAGCTAATCGGCTCCTGGTCGATCAACGCCAGCTTCGCGTGCACGACGTGGATGGAATTGTGAAAGGATTCGCCGCCGAATTTTTGCATCATGCGCCGACGCCACAGCATCCGCGCAATCTTGGCCAGCTCGCGTCTGGGGCGCGCTTGCAAATCGTCGATTACGCACCGGCGATTGAAGCGAAACTAAACCCGAGACCACTAAGCGACGGCGGCGAATCTGCGCTCCATTTCACCATTGCCACTGCCATGATGAACCAGCATCTGGAGAGCTGGCTGCTCGCTGATCATCCGCAGCACGGAAAATTCTCGATGGGTCTCGCCAACATCGAACTCAAACGCGGCACCGCTCCAGACTCAGGTACGGGCGAGTCATCGAATCGCCCCGCATCGACCGCGAAGGATCAAGCGGTTGATCTTGAGGAATCGATTTTCGCTTTTAGCAAGGCGCCGGACGAACAAATCAGTCGTGTTCGCAAAGGGGGCAGCATCGGCGCGAAGGTTCGCTTGCTCGCCCCCAAGGACGGGAACAAAGGGCAAGTCGTAATTTCCGCAGGCGATAAAGAAGCCGGTTTCGATGTCGCAGAAAATCTCGGGCGTGACGTCGCAATCGCCGGAACGCCGTTCACGCTAAAGATTGACAACTACTGGCCCGATTTTCGGATCGAGAATCGCAAACCGAGTTCGCTCAGCGATCAGCCAAATAATCCCGTGGTGCTTGTTACGATACATGGCAAAGGTATTCCGGTTGCCGCTGCCGAAACAAATCCGCACGGAGATGGTAAAGAACGCAATGCAACTGGCGGTCCGCCAGCAATGCCCGCACCCGGTGAAGAAACACCGAACCGTCTAACGTTGTTTATTGCCGACGATGGCGCGATCACCTATGAGCTCGTTTCGCGCAAGAACGGCAAATCTTTGGGCAAGATCGATTTCAATCAACCGCTCGCCACCGGTTGGGCCGACTGGCAGCTCGTCGTTGACAGGACAATGGCGCACGCGCAGCAATGGACGGATTTCACTCCCGTGAAATCCGAAGAAAGATCGGCATCTTCCGCCGCGGCCGATTTGCCCGATGCCGTGCGCGTTCGAATTCAGCAAAATGGCGAAACGCTGGAGCAATGGGTTCCGGGTGGCTGGCAAATAGCAATTCCCACTGCGCCTAACAAAACCATGATTGCTTATGGCTGGGAAGTGATTGGATTACCGATAGGCCTTCAACTGCTCGACTTTGTAGTAAAACGCAATGAAGGCACCGACAGCCCTGCGGGATTCAAGAGCACTCTGCAAATCGCAACGGCAGACGGCGAAACCGCCACCGGCTCGTGCTGGATGAACAATCCGTTTAGTTATCCCGGCACTTGGTGGCACACTTGGACGGGACTCACCTACAAAATTTCTCAGGCGTCCTGGAACCCGGAAAACCTCGGACAAAGCACCGTGCAGATCTTGCGCGATCCCGGTTGGCTATTGAAATGGATCGGTTCGCTGCTCGTTGTGATCGGCGTGTTCATGATGTTTTATCTTCAGCCGTACAGAAAACAAACCGAGGGCGAACCGATCACGCCTTCAGCTCCAAATCAAGAAGATGAAGTTGTCAGAGCCGAAGTCGTTGCGGAAATCACCCCGTAAATTCCGCGGTAACGGTTGCATTGTCATTCCGAGCGTAGCGAGGAACCTCACAATCGAAGTGGGGACCACACAGAATAACATGTGTGAGGCCACGAGCTGCGTGAGGTCCTTCGCTTCGCTCAGGATCACCCGCGCGGCGATAGTTCAGCATTGAAAATTGAAGCAAAACGTTGAACGTTTCGTTCTCACATGGAAAAGAGAAAAATCATTCAATCGTTCGTGTTTTTCGGATTCGTTGCGGCCTTCG
>QHQO01000187.1 GCA_003221195.1 Verrucomicrobiota bacterium | reverse complement strand
CGTAGTCATTTCGATAGCGACACCCTGCTGGAACATCCCAAGGTGCGCCAGGCAAACTATCTCATTTTCGGTCTTTCATTGGCAAACGAATATATTTCAACAACAACGCGTTATTGAGGCTGTTCATTTTGTGCCACGTCAATATACTGCCGCAATGATTGCGGGAGCGCATTTTCTTCTCTACAGCAAGGATCCTGAAGCCGATCGTGCGTTCTTTAAGACTGTGCTGGAATTCCCGTCGGTCGATCTTGGCGATGGCTGGCTGATATTTGCATTGCCGCCCGTCGAACTGGCGATCCATCCGGGTGATGGCGAATTTGTGCAGATGCATGCAGAACATCCCATGCTAGGAGGCCTTCTCTATCTGATGTGCGACGATTTGGGCAGCGTAATCGGATCGTTAAAAAGTAAGGGTGTGGCCTGTGCGAATCCGGTGGAAGCCGAGTGGGGAATCAGCACGAGTGTTCGGCTGCCGAGCGGCGGCGAGATCGGTCTTTATCAACCGACTCACCGGACAATGATTGAAGCACGTTCAACTTGAAACAGGGCGAGGCTTTAGTTCCAAACTTCGCAACTTGGATTCACCTTCAATGGATGAAGAAAATGAGTTAATCACGCTGCGGCGCAAAAAACTCGACGCGCTTCGTGCAAAAGGCATCGAGCCATTCGGCGGCAGCTTTGAGGTAACCGGATCGATTGCGGAGGTGCGCGAAAAATTTAAGGAAGGCGAGACCCTTCGTGCAGCCGGCCGCATTACCGCGCATCGCGACATGGGCAAGAGTCATTTCCTCGATCTGCGCGACGCGACGGGGCGCATTCAAATATACATTCACGCGAACGAGGTCGGGGCAGAACTGATCGACCTCTTTCGGTTACTCGATCTTGGCGATTTCATCGGCGTGGAGGGAACCTGTTTTGTCACTAAAAGCGGGGAGTCGACATTGAAAGTGCGCACGTTCCAATTACTGGCCAAAGCTTTGCGGCCGCTTCCTGAGAAATGGCACGGATTACAGGACATCGAAGCCAGGTACAGGCAACGTTATCTGGATCTTATTACGAATGAGCATTCCCGCGCGGTATTCGAAAAACGCATCGCAATTGTCCGGGAGACGAGGCGCTTCTTCGAGGACCGCGGATTTCTGGAAGTGGAGACGCCGATTTTGCAGACAATCCCAGGAGGTGCGGCCGCCGAACCGTTCACAACACATCATAAGGCGCTTGGCATCGATCTTTATCTGCGCATTGCGTTGGAGCTCTATCTGAAACGTTTACTTGTCGGTGGACTCAACAAGGTATTCGAAATCAACCGTAACTTTCGTAACGAAGGTATTTCCAGAAAACACAATCCGGAATTCACAATGCTCGAAGCTTATTGGGCGTATGCCGATTTTGAAAGAATGGCGAATCTCACTGAAGAACTGATTTGTTATCTCGCCGAGAAAATTCTCGCGCTGGACGCTGCGAAATTGGAGGGGGGCGCTCCTGCGACGCCGGCGCCGCGCGTTGAGAAGCCTCGCAGGAGCTCCCCCCTCCAAATCGAGCATCGAGACGCAGATGGAAAAATTGTTCGCACGATCAACCTGGAACGGCCCTGGCGCCGAGCGCGCTATCACGATTTGGTGCGGGAAGTTGCAGGGCATGACTGGTTCGAGCTCTCCGACGAGCAACGGCGAGATCGCGCCACGAACGATTTCAAACTAGAAATCCTGCCGCAACTTGCAGATTTCGAAGTTACCCAACATGTGTTCGAAAAACTCGTTGAAGAGAAGACGATCGATCCGCTGTTTGTCACGCACTGCCCGAAAGAGTTGGTGCCGCTGGCAAAACAAAACGCGGCGGACGACTCGCTGGTGGACGTTTTCGAACTAATCATTAACGGAGCTGAGATCGCGCCCGGTTACAGCGAGTTAAACGATCCGCTCGTGCAGCGCCAGCGGCTTCTGGAACAGGCGGGCGAAGAGAGACAAAAAATTGACGAGGAATTTCTCCTTGCGCTTGAACATGGCATGCCCCCCGCCGGCGGCATCGGCATTGGAATCGATCGGCTCACCATGCTGCTAACCGGGGCAGAGTCGATTCGGGACGTGATCCTTTTTCCCCTGCTGCGACCGAAGATGCTGTAGCTGTCGCTGCTCTGTGAGCGACGTATCGATTACCACGTCAGCATAGCGCTTCGCACAGCGAAGCGGCTAGAACAGAGCCCAGGCTCAGCCACGTTCCAAATCAAAAGTGACCTTTGCATTGATGCGGTAATTTGTGATTTTGCCCTCGTCCACTTCGGCGGTGAATTCCTTGACGTAAATCGAGCGAACGTTCCGCAGTGTCTTCGTGGCTTCTTCCACCGCCCCTTGCGCGGCATCCTCCCAGCTCTTCGGCGATTGTGACATCAGTTCGATAACTTTAACGACTTTGGCCATGGTGATTTAATTCTCCTTCACTTATTTTATCGCAGGCGACGTGCAAGCTGCGCGTTTTTTTGGTCTCCCCGTTCGGCTCGCCGCGCCCTAGCGTTTGGACAAGTTTATCTGCGGATGCGGAGATGCTACGACGATCCCAATTCCGCCCAGCACAGCAACAGAGGCGAGCATGTAACGCACCGTGATCGGTTCACCGAGCAACAGTATTCCGCCAGTGGCAGCCAGCACCGGAACGCTAAGTTGAACAGTGGCGGCGCTGGCAGTTTTCAACCCGCGTAGGGCGCTGTACCAAACTACATAACCAAGACCTGATGTAACCGCGCCCGATATTATGGCGCAGGTGATCCCAGCAAGATTGTAATTTGTCGATGGAAAGAAAATGATGCTTAGAGCAATTGCGAACGGAACTGCGCGGACAAAATTTCCGGTCGTGACGCTTACCGGATTCCCTTCTCCTTTACCGCGCAGTGAATAAATGCCCCAGGCTAAACCGGCCCCTAACATCAGGATCGAACCAATTAATGGCGGAGCGGAAAGTCCAGGGAATACAAGCACGACGAGTCCAGCAACGGCGACGATGAATCCGGCAATTTGGATTGTGTTTAACCGCTCGCCTTTGTGCAGTCCCCAGAGAATCATCATCGCCTGAACCGCTCCAAACAAAAGCAAAGCGCCGGTTCCGGCTGAAAGAGATGTATAGGCGAACGAAAAGCCGGCCGCGTAAGCGAACAGCGCGACCGCTGAAATCCAGTTTCCATATCTAAGTGACGAGCCAGAAAAACTCTCAACCAAAGGCGAAGCCGTTCCCTCAGCTCTCAACAGCCTTTGGATTTTTAAAAGGAGCCAAAGCGCAATGGCCCCGGAGAAAATACGAACGAACGTGAAAGTCGCGGGATCGCTGCTGCTTTCCTTCAATGCGGCTCGGCATAAGAGCGAATTGCTCGCGAAGGCAATCATCGCAAGCAGCGTGAGAATGAAAATTCGCGCGGTACTCATGGAAGAGACCTTGCAATCTCGAATTTGACGGCAACGTGGTGGGCATTGCCCGCCGTTTCATTGCCGAGCAGCGCAAAGGATAGTTTGCTACTCGATCTTTTCCCAGAACCCCCGGTGATTCGGAATATTTGGGAAAACAAGTTGGCCCTGGTAAAAGGTGAACGGGTTGGAGCGGTCGTTGCCACCGAACGATAACGTCAGAGTTTTGCCCTCAACGTTCCAATGGCCTTCCACTGACTCCCTGCGCTCGTAGGCCGTGGCGGTCCAGTTCTCAACAGTACCATCGACATGAAGGACAAGATGCTCATCTATCGGGCCTGTATAACTGATTGTGGTTTTTCGCCAATGTCCAATCAGGGCGTTCGAATTTTGTGAAGACGTGGCATTTCCTTCTTGAAATGTAATGATACTTGAGTTGGCAGCTTCCGTAGGAACCGCGGCTAGAACGAGAGCGCAGAATTGCGCTAGCCAGCTGATTTTGGGCAAAACATATTGTGTTCTCATGGGGACCTCCGGACTGAGTCTGACAAGGTGACCGACCCATGACAACTCTATTCTGCGTTTGTTGCAGGACCTCGAACTCAAACCGATGTTGATCGCGTAACATGAAACTTTCGACAATCATAGAGCGAGGACGGTTTCCTTCACCGGCGGCCGCGCCGCAGGCGCTGGCATGGAGCGGCGGCAAATTGTGGATGGGTTCGCGCGATCTGAGGCGAATCTATGCAATCGATTCGACAGAGTGGAAGGTGCTCGAAGAGAAAGAACCGCCTGGCATCCCATGGGCCGCTGTCGCGACGAACGGCTCGCTCTGTTTTACGATTGGGGAAGACCCAAATGACGATCGCTACATTCGACGGTTCGTTCCCAAAGCCGGTTTTTCCGAGACCGACCGGATCGCCTGTCCTGAGTTTACGGGGTCATACCTCAGCTATGACGGCGAACATCTCTACCTGAGTCAATGGTACAAACATCGCATTCTTGAACTAGACGCGAATGGCAATATCATCCGCGTCATCGACGTCGGTGCCGAAGTCTCAGGCCACTCGTTTGTCGATGGAATGATCTACGTCTTGCGCGGGACCGAACAGAACGGTGAGAGCTGGACCATCGCGCGACTCGATCCGCGAGAGAAAAAGCCGGAAGTCAAAGAGATCGCAGTCGTGCCGTTCGCATGTCGGTCGTTAACATTCGATGGCGCGAATTTTTGGTCGAATCATCGGGCCGCGAACGAAATCGTATCATTCACGCTTCCACTGTAGTCGCTGCCGTTGGCTGCGGCCTTTAATTGCTGTATTCCCGGATCTCTTAAGCGATATTGCCTGCAATGGTCGCAGAGCTGAGGAAACCTGATTATCCCCGGCGCTGGTGGGCGATTTTGCCGGATGGACGCATTGAGTGCCGCCTCTGTCCGCGGTTTTGCAAGCTCAACGAAGGACAGCACGGATTCTGTTTCGTTAGGCAACGGATCGGCGGTCAGATGGTGTTGAACACTTATGGCCGCAGCAGCGGGTTTTGTGTCGATCCGATCGAGAAGAAACCGCTGAACCATTTTCTGCCTGGCACGAGCGTGTTGTCGTTTGGCACGGCCGGATGCAATCTGGGTTGCCGGTTTTGTCAGAACTGGGATATCTCCAAAGCGCGCGAATGGGACAAGCTCGCAGATGCTGCTTCGCCGGAGCAGATCGCGCTTGCGGCCGAACAGCTCGGATGCCGATCGGTTGCCTTTACTTACAATGATCCGGTGATCTTTGCCGAATACGCGATCGATGTTGCGGATGCGTGTCGCGAGCGTGGAATTAAGGCGGTTGCTGTGACCGCCGGCTACATCACTGACGATGCACGCCCGGAATTCTATGACCATATGGACGCTGCGAATGTCGATCTGAAAGCGTTCACTGACGCATTTTATCATCGACTATGTTTTGCTCAGCTTCAGCCGGTGCTCGAGACCCTGAAATATTTGCGACACGAAACAAACGTGTGGTTTGAAGTGACCACACTGCTCATTCCTGGTGAAAACGACAGCGACGCCGAGCTGCATCGCGCGTCTGAATGGTTCATGGAAAATCTCGGGCCCGATGTGCCGTGGCATTTCACCGCGTTCCATCCCGATTTCAAAATGCTAGACAAGCCGCGCACGCCGCCGACAACTCTTACGCGCGCGCGAGACATCGCACGCTCAAAGGGGCTTCACTACGTTTACACCGGAAACGTGCACGATCGCGACGGCGGCAGCACGTGGTGTCCTGATTGCGGCACGTTACTCATCGAGCGCGATTGGTATGAGCTCGGCAAATGGAGCCTTGAAAATGGCAGGTGTCGATCTTGCGGTTACAAAGTCGCGGGCGTTTTCGAAGAGCAACGCGGCGATTGGGGCGCACAGCGTGTGCCTGTGAGGCTGGCTGCGATTCGCTAAATCTGTAGGGGGAAGCAGTCTGCTTCCCGATCAAAGTCGGGACGCTGGAAGCGTCCCCTCGCCGACCGGCATCCTGCCTGCTGGAAGCTGTTAATCAACCAGGCGAGACGCCCAGTTGCCCCACAGGCAGGATGCCTGTGCTACCCTACGACTAAATGTTTGTCGGGCATTACAGCGTTGCTTTCGCGGCTAAGAGTCACAAGAACAAGATTCCGCTTTGGGTTTTGTTCGTTGCCGTTCAGTTCCTCGATTACATTTGGGCCACGCTGGTGCTGCTTGGGATTGAGAAGCTACGCGTGATCAAAGGGTTCACCGCTGGCAGCATGCTCGACTCGTATTTCCACCCGTATTCCCACAGCTTGATTGCGGCGATTGCATGGTCATGCATTGCCGGTCTTGCTTACAGGATATTTTGCGGGCGGCACAGCTTCTATAGAAAATACGCTGCTCTTATTGTAGGCGCGGCAGTTCTTTCGCACTGGATTCTCGACTTAATCGCGCATCCGCGTGATCTCGCGATCTACGACAACACGTGGAAAGTGGGTTTCGGTTTGTGGAATTATCGCGATCCCGAGTTTGCGTTGGAAATTGGGCTCCTTGGCCCCGGAATCATGCTTTACCTGACGCGAAATGCGATGCCGGCAATTCGCAAAACAGCCGTGATCGCGTTCGGAGTCGCCCTCGTTGTCATCCAGATAGGTCATACGTACGTGCCTCGGACACCGTTGACAGATAAGGCCACTGCCATGGGCGTTTGGGTTTTCTATACGCTCTTTGTCGTTGTCGCTTTCTTGATAGAGAAAATCGGGAGTCGGAGACAAACTAATGCACCGTGATTGTGATTGTTTTCGGCGTCTCGGGAGCAGGGAAAACGACGATCGGCAAACTACTCGCCGAAGAGATTGGCTGGCGTTTTTATGAAGCGGATGATTTTCATCCACGCGCCAATATCGAGAAAATGCGTAGCGGTCATCCGCTCACGGACGAAGACCGATGGCCGTGGCTGACACTCTTGCGCGAGCAGATTACCCGTTCTCTTGCCGTAAAAGAGAACGCGGTGCTTGCGTGCTCTGCATTGAAAAGCGCGTATCGGGAGCGCTTACGCGTCAGCGACGACGTGAAGTTTGTATTTCTGCGCGGAGATTACGCGCTCATTAAACACCAACTCCGCCAAAGACCCGGTCATTTCATGAATCCTACGTTGTTGCAAAGTCAGTTTGCCGATTTGGAGGAGCCGCAGCCCGATGAAGATGTACTAACGATCAAGTTGGGGCGATCTCCCCAAGAGCTTGTCGAGGAAATCAAAGCGAAGCTGGGCCTGGTCTGAAACGGTTTGAGGTCATCTATTGACTGATGTGGATCGCGCAATTGCAAGCGGTCCACTCCGTTCGGCGCGCCCGGCGGTCGCGCCCTACCGAATGTTGACTTCGTCCCTCACTAGGAAGCGTTATGCCCATAATAAACATTGTCGCTCTCGACGTTGAAAAGCCGATTCCACCGGGCGCGATAATTTTCGAACGCGATCTGCGCTGCCAGTTGCATCAGCTGTTCCTCGGAAAATTGGTTGCGTAAGCGGGCATACAACTCATCAGAAACATCCGACGGCGTGTTGGTCAGCGCGTCAGCCAGTTCAATGACCAATCGTTCCGTATCATTGAAGGACGTCAAATTGTTGTCGGGAACGGCGCGTAGTTTCTCATCGCTTAAGCCTGCTTTTCTGCCCACGGCAGAATTGATGTCTACTCAAAACGGACAGCCGATCCGGGATGCGGCGCGGATTTTCCCCAGTTGAATGTAGCGCAATGAGATTAATCGTTTTCGGCCGAGAGCGGCTTCCATGGCAATGCCACCCCAAACAAGACTGGGCAAACGCATCTGGATCTTCGCCGGCGTAAAATCCTTTCCAAACATCTTGCGCATCATTCCGTAGAACCAGCGCAGATGCCACGGCGCCTGCTTTTTCTCCAAACCTGAAACTCGAGCCATGACAAATCCGTATCGTTCTCCGCAACGCGTTCGGTCTTAACAGCCGAGAAGCATCTGGTTCTGTTATTCGTGAGCTGGTTTTCTCAGCGAAATAAGCTTCTTCACGAGCATGTTAGTGCCCTTTTCCAAAAACATTCCCCACATACTGAGCGCAGCCAGAGTTGGCACGCAGATCAGAAGGAATGCCCAGATTGGCACCTCACGAATGCGTAGTCCGAGCCAGATGACGTAGGGTTGGTGAATGAGATACAATCCGTAGGAATAGAGTCCTACGAGACCGAAAAGGTTCGCTGGGCCCTTGAATAACGAAATGATTCCAGCGATGCCGACGATCTCGAGCATGCAACATGCGCCGGTGGCAAAATCCACGAAAATGTACTCGTAGAGGCCGTCATTGAGTTGCAGCGCGGCAGGGTAGAGAATCAGTCCAAGAATCAGTCCCGCCCCGCGAAGGAAAAACCAATCTACGCGTGCAGGCGACCGCGTGTGCCACATCGCCAGCGACATTCCCAGCGCGAACTCTGGCAAACGACAGATCGCAAAACCGCCTAACACCCATAGGCCATTTTGCTGCCAGACGACAAGCAACATATAACGAGCGAAAAATCCGGCGGCGCACGCAATGAACAAAAACCACCATGGACCCACGCGGCGCGCCATCAGGAAAAGCAGCGGAAAAATCAGGCAGAACTGGATCAGCATGGAGAAGTACCACCATGCTGCGTTGAGGTACATGAAATTCATCTGAATATCGATGAAACGCAGGCCGAGCAGGCTCAGAATGATGCGGCCGTCCACTGGTTCCAGCCGCGCAACGAATGGCGAGAGAAGATAAACGAAATGCGCCACCCAGTACATCGGATAGAGCCGCAGAGACCGCGCTCGATACCAGACGCCCCACCCGATCGCGCCGGACTCGGCACGTCGCATGGTTGATTGCATCAGCGTCCAACCACTCAGGATTATGAAAACGCCGACGGCATGGAAACCGAGTCCTGACACTTTGAACCAAACCAGTCTAAGGATAGTCAGCGTGCTCGCCGTAAAGCTGCTCCAGTCGGCCGGTGGAAGGAGGCCGTACTGAAAATATGTCCGGAAAAAATGAAAGTATGCGACGAAAAGAATTGCCATCCCCTTTGAAATGTCGATCCAAAGGAGCCGCTTCATCGCATCGGCTTAGCAGGGAAAAGTCATCCAGGTCAAGACGCTCGACGACGTGAGGACTGCCCGGACGGGAGTCTACTAAGACGCCGGAGAACCAACCATGGTGGCGGATCGCGTAGTGCTTCCGGCGAGCGCGAGAATCACATCGGTCTTCGCGATAGTGCCGATTAAACGTTTCGTTACCGAATCGTTAACCACTGGCAATCGCTCGCCATCGTGGTGCCTGAAACGCTCGAGCGCTTCGATCAGTGATGCATCAGGTCGGACTACCGGGATGGAATCGTGCGGGAGGTCTCCCGCAATAACGACTTTCGCGAGCTCCGGCGTATTCAGGTAATTTTTGACGTCGTGTAGCGATACCGCACCGAGAAAGCGATCGCGATCGGCCACGTAGAGGTAATTAAACCGGGTTGCGACGAATTTCTCGGCGATCTCTGAGAAGCCCGCTCTGGGCGAAATGGTCAATGGGCCCGGTTTCATGATGTCATGAACATGAAGTTCTGCGAGCTGCTTGCGATAATCGCCTGCGCCTTTCCGTTTCAGCGCTTCAGCATAAATCGATTGTTTCTCGATGCTCGCGGATGTGTAATAGGCAACTACGCACGCCAACATCAGTGGGAGAATGATCTGATAATCGAGCGTGATCTCGAAGATCATGATGATAGCCATGATGGGCGCATGGGTGGTGGCTGCCAGAAATGCGCCCATGCCGACGAGCGCGAACGCGCTGGGATTAACCTCTAGATGGCCAAGAACGTGCTGTGTGCCACTGCCGAACAGAAATCCCAGGCTGGCGCCAATGAAAAGCGTCGGCGTGAAAACGCCGCCAACTGCGCCGGAACCAAACGTCGCAGTAGTAGCAAGGATTTTAAAAATAAGGATGACGGCGAGCGCTTGCCACAACCATTCGCCGCGCAAGATCCCACTTACCGTGCTGTAACCGTTACCGCAGACCTGTGGGTAGAATATAGCGAGAGCGCCTACGATTAAACCACCGACGCACATTTTTGCGTAAATCGGCGCGGCGATGTGTGCCACCCATTCTTCGCTGAAACGCAACAGCCGGATAAACCAAGGCGCGAGCAGACCCGCACTGAGACCGAGCAACAAGTACGGCAGAATTTCCCAGTTGTGGTTGAGTCGAAATGCCGGAATGGCGTAAAGCGGATCTGCGCCGAGGAACCCACGTACAGTCAAAGTCGCGATGACCGACGAGAAAACGAGAGGCCCGAAGATTTCCATGGCTACGGAGCCAAGCACGATCTCCGCGACAAACACCGCACCGGCGATCGGGGCATTGTAGGCGGAGGCAATCCCTGCTGCGGCACCGCAGCCGACGAGCAATCGCAGGCGTGGAGTGGACCATTTTCTCATCCGTCCGGCGAGAGAAGCCGCGAGGGCCGAAAGCTGAACCAGCGGCCCCTCACGCCCGATAGATCCGCCGGAAGCGATGGTGAAAAGTGAGGAGAGACACTTCAGTAACGTGCGTCGCGCGGAGATCTTCCCATCACGAAGCACAACCGCTTCCATGTAGTCGGTCGTTGTAACTTCTCCGCGCAATCGTGTGCCGAACTGAATGATCGCGCCGGCCAGTAGTCCGCCGACTGCTGGAACAATCAGCCGAAGTAATAGAGGCATTTGGGAAAAACTTTCGACCAGGCCCGGCTCCGAGCTGCCAGTAAGGATCTTATGAACAACGCTCGTTGCGACACGAAATGCGATCGAGCAAATGCCTCCGCAGAAGCCAATGACACCGGACCAAATCAGCGTGCCTTGAAGATCGGTTGGATGGATTCGCTCCTGAAACCAGACCAGGAATTTTAGTCTGCGGAAGATCTTCAGGCTCGAACCAGATGACTTTGTAACCGCGTTGCTGGAAACCACTCTTATCAAGTTGGTGCATGGCAGCATGCGTCAAGCGAGAGAATGATCTTGCAGAATGAAGCCCTTGTTGCTGCCGTAGCCATATCACCACAATGATCACTACAAATGCGCATGAAATTTCGCTCGAACGCGGACGCCTTTGGATTGTGCTCGTAACGATTGTGATCAATATCGTCGCTGTTTCGCTATTAACATTCGCGCCTTGGTCAGACTGGCGCACCGGCGCAGCGCTCAACATTGTCGATAATTGTCTTCTCGTCGGCTTTGTACTCGTTAGGCGCGATGCATTGCTCGCGCGATTTCTTCTTTTTGGACTCCTGGTCGGCTTCGTTGAGCTCCCGGCTGACGCCTGGCTGGTCGATTACACGCGTACGCTGGACTATTCGATTGGCGGCGGCCCTATGATTTGGCGATCGCCGCTATGGATGCCACTGGCTTGGGAAGTCGTGACGGTGCAATTCGGATACATCGGACTGCGGTTGTGGGAACGGTTTGGCAAGGTCGGCTTGCTCATGATCGGACTGCTTGGCGCAATCAATATTCCGTTTTATGAGGAGATGGCGCGAAGAATCCACTGGTGGCAGTACAGCGCCGAAAGTGTTCGGGGAATGATTTCGTTCACGCCGTGGTACATCATTCTTGGCGAGTTCGGAATTGCGATCGCACTCGCGTTGCTCGCGGGAACCCTGCGACGGGGTTCGTGGCGCCAGGCTGTTATGGCCGGAATCGGTGGTGGATTATCGATCTTTCTTTGCTACGCCCTCGCGTTTTGGATTACTGATCGATTGGGTGGGTAACGGGAATTCTGCTTTCAGCCAGCAGGCACCCGCGTTTCCTCTGCGCTAGGCTTTTTGCAGAACCAGATGGCGCCTGCGCAGACGAGCAGGGCAATCGAGATAACAAGAAAAGCGTCGTTGAACGCCATAACAAATGCCTCGCGAGTAACTACTGACTTGACGGCAGCATATGATTGCTTGAGCGCCATCGTCGCATCGAAACCTTTGCCGACGAAATTTTCCTGCACCGCAGCGAGTCGCGCCTGGGTTGCCGGCGAGTAGACCGTGACCAGTTCGCCGATGCGAAGGTCATGAAATTGTTCACGGCGCGTGACCAGCGTGGAAAGAATGGCAATGCCGAAACTGCCGCCGATGTTGCGGAAGATGTTGAAGATGGCGGAGCCGCTCCCGGCATCTTGTGCTGCTAGCGTTGCCACAGCAAGCCCAGTGATCGGAACAATCGTGAAAGGCTGCCCGAATGCCCGCACGAGATTGGCGAGCCTGAGCTGATCGCCGGCGTAATCAAAGCTCATGCTGATGTTCATGTAACAGCTCACAGCGAAAATGAGACAGCCACAGCAAACAAGCAGGCGTTGATCGAATCGTTTCATCAACAGTGGCAAAAACGGAAAGATCAGAAACTGAGGCAAGCCCACCCAGATGAGCACTTCACCGATCTGCAGCGGGCTGTAGCCCTGAACGGTACCGAGATAAAGGGGGATCAAAAAAATGGTGCCGTAGAGTGCCAGACCGAGTCCAAAAGCAATGATGGACGTGAAGGCCAGGTTGCGACAGGTCAGCAAACGCAAATTCACGAAAGGTTTTTCCCGGACGAGTTCGATGATAACAAAAAGTGGAACGAAGATCATAGCCAGGATCGCGCAGTTGCGAATGAATGGGCTTCCAAACCAATCCTTTCGCTGGCCTTCCTCAAGCATGGCGACCAGTGAGCCTAGTCCAATACCCATGCAGAGAATTCCCCACCAATCCCCACTGTGAAGCTGCCCAAGCTTCATCGATTCCTTGTCAACGCCATACAGAATCGACGCCAGCATGAGCGCTCCGGG
>QHQO01000186.1 GCA_003221195.1 Verrucomicrobiota bacterium | reverse complement strand
CCGTTCCTCCGAGGATAGCATGCGCTACGCGCTACTTATTGACGTCCTGCTTTGCTTCGAGTCGCGTGATTAATGCTTGGATGCTCTGTTTCTGCGCATCCGTAGGAGCAGCAGCTTGTGCCTTCTTGGCATCGCTGGCCGCGCCGGCGAAATCACCTGCTGCAGACTTGATGCGGGCGCGCGCAAGGTCTCCGTAAACTCCCTGCGGAAACCGTTTGTCAACGTCCTTGAAAATCTCCATTGCTTCAGCGTTCTGCTTCTGAAACTGCAGGCGTCGACCATAGGAATAGAGTTGCGGTGCAGTCGCAACTTCAACAGCGTGGTTCCAGGTGGTTTTCGCCTCCTCCGGGCGGTTCAAAGCTTTGAGAATATCCGCTTTGGTGCTGAGATTATCGAACCTTTCCTCATTTTGAATTGAGGCATCAGCCCAGCGCAACGCTTCATCGAGGTTGATTTTTCTGGTTAAACAAAATTGCGCCCCTTCATCCAAAGCCTGCCAGGTAAATTGACCGCGACCCTTTAGTTGCGCCCGGATGTTCTCCAGCGTCTGCTCCGCATCTTTAATCGAGACGTTGAAGGGGACACCCAACTTTTCCCACTTGAGAGTCACCGCCGTTGAATCTGGTTTCAAATCTTCGAACTCGAATTCAAGGGCCTCTTCCGACTGGGATAGGGGCTTCGGTTTTACATTCACGCGCAGGGCATCGTCCTTTTGATCGTAGCTGTAACTTCCCCAACCCGTATTGGTCTTTGAAAAGATGACCGTCCACGAATCCGGGTTCGGAATCATGTGCAGACCATAAACTCCTTTGGGTAGTGGTTTCCCCTCTATCGAAACCGGATCGCTAAATTCAATCGTCGTGTTTTCATTCGCACCGGCGCGCCAGACTTTGCTGTACGGAACGAGGCCTCCCCAAATTTTTCGTCCGTTTACCAATGGACGATGGTACTTGACCGTAATATCCGTCAGCGCGATGCGCTGTTTAACTTCGGCAGCCTGACTGACATCAGGAAGGTTCAAATCGTTTTGTGCGAATACGGTTCCTCCGAGGGCAAAAATGGCGAGGCAAAGAGCAAATAGCTTAAGCGCGAGTGTTTTCATGATTTTAAGCGATTACCCTTGTCAGATTTTCGGCACTCCGCTACCAGATAATTACAAGATTTTTCTTCCAGGCCTTCGAGTTGAAGTGACGCCCGATCTGCTGTGATGGAGCTGTTTTCGGTACGCGAAGCCGGTTTATTACGCCGCCTAACGAGTGTGATTAGAGCAAGCTGCCACTCCAAGAGAGATTCTTCGCCTGACTCAGGATGATATCTGCTCTTTTTGCGCTGCTTCTTTTTTTGGCTGGCGCTTGACCAGCGTGATTTGCTTGATGCGCGCTGAATCGGACGGGCTCCACGTCGCGACATCGGGATCGTCCTTGAAAGCATTGTGGACGAGACGCCGTTCGTAGGAATTCATTGGCTCGAGCTGAAGCGAGCGACCGGTAATGCGCACACGTTCGGCCAATTCCCGAACCCGTTGCACGATGCGGTCTTCGCGCATCGAGCGGTAATGCTCGCAATCCACGATTACCTTTTCAGCATCCTTGTCCCTGGCTTGCAGCAGCCGGTTAAGCAAAAACTGGATGGCCTCCAGCGTCTCGCCGTTGCGCCCAATCAGGCGACCACTTTCCTCCGTATAAATCTGCAGTGTCGGGTTGCCGCCCTCATTACTGGTCTCCTCGATTTGCACCACGAAACCGAGGTAACCCAGCAAAGTATCGAGCAGATCCTTCGGTGTCATCATCGTTTTCGCTTTGCTGTTGGCGCGACTTTTTCCAGCGTGGGCATGGGTTGTCGTTTATTCTGATAAAATTGCAAGATGCTGAAAAGATTCTGTGCGGTGTAATACAATGCCAGAGCCGCGGCAAAATTGTAGCAGATAAATAAAAAGATCAGCGGCGTGAACATCATTACGCGGCGCTGAGTCGGATCGCCGGTTTTTGGCGTCATCGCCATAAGCCAAATCTGTGTCGCCGCCATGCACAGCGGGATGATATTTACCGGCCAACCAAGCAGTGGCAGGTGCGCTATTGTGTCAGGCTGGGAAAGATCCCTCACCCAAAGAAATTTTGCGTTCCGCAATTCGACGGCCTGGCCCAGCATTTTGAAGAGACCGAAAAAGATAGGGATTTGAATCATCATCGGCAAACAGCCACCGACCGGATTGATGCCGTACTGTTTGTAAAGTTTCATCAACTCCTGATTCATCCGAGTCGGATCGTCTTTGTACTTTTCCTTCAACTCCTGCATCTTCGGGGATAGCGCGGCCATCTGCCGCATGGACCGGTTTGCTCGATTTTGAATCGGCCAGAGCGTCAGCTTGATAATCGTCGTGAGGGCAAGAATGGAGAGGCCATAGTCCCCAAGCCAACTGTGGAGCAGGTTCATGAAGTTGAGGAGAAACTGGCACACCAGCTTGAAGATCCCGAAGTCCATCACCTCCGCTTCATTATGCGGAAGTTGCGCGAGTCGATGGTAAAGCTTCGGCCCGGCATAGATTTCAAAACGGGCGCTGTACGTTTGCCCGGGTTGCAACTGAAATCCCGGCATCCCAAGCGCGCCTTCGATCGCGGGTAGTTTTTGATCCGACGCATATTCGGTTTCAAAGCGCCGGCCCCATACGCTACTGGCCTTCGCCGTGAGTGGCGCCATCAGCGTCGTGAAAAATTGGTTACTCACCGCAACCCATTCCGCGCCGGCAATATTCTCCTGGTAATAAGGCCGCGCAGCGCGCTGGCCCAGGCCGAGGAAGCCGCCGCTGCTACCAAACCAACCCACATCGATTCCTTTTGCCTTGCCATCGATGCACCAGACGAGCCGCGTGTAGGAAGGATAATCTTTGGGATGAATAGGCGCTGCCGACCCAAGTGCCACAAAATAGCCACCGTTTTGGTATGGCTTGGTCCCCCGGTTCTCGAGATCGACGTCCATTTCGATCACGTAGTTGTCTTTGTTCTCCGGGGATTTTTCGAAGAAGAACTTTTTCCGCATGGCGACTTGTTCGCCTGTCGTCCCCTCAAATTGCACAACCGAATTTGATTCTGTCGATGCGGTAAACTCAGCAAGCGTTGGCGTCTCGATAAATCGCGACTCAATGATTGCGCCGATTGGCGCATTCTGCGCCGAATTTAACACAACGTGCTGTCCTTTTTCAGCCATCTGCTTCAGGAGAACGGCTTCCTTGATGCCGCCTCCGCGATTCGTTAGACGCAACTCAACATCCGAGTTTCGCAGTGTTTCTATTTTCTCAGCAAAACTCGGAGCCGGCTCGGCGGTCTTCGGCGTAGTCTCTGGGGCAGCCGGTGGCGGGGATGCTTCAAAAACTTTGGGTGTTGCCGTAGGCGACGCTTGACCGGACGCGGCATTAACCCGCGCGGGCCGCGGAGGCATCTGTTTCGCTATGTAAATTTGCCACCCTACGAGCCCGATTACGCAAAGGGCAACGACAATCCATGCAGTTCGATCCATAAACAGTAGGTCGTCGTTGAGCGGCTACTCAGCAGAGCCTGATGTGGCATCTGATGCGGATGCTAGATACTGGATGCTCGATTCTGGATTTTTCCGGTGTGGCACTGGATCATAGCCACATCCGCCCCAGGGTTGACATCGCGCGAGACGTTTTAATCCCATCCAGCTTCCGCGGCCAATGCCATGTATCTCTACCGCTTCCAGAAAATAGGCCGAGCACGTCGGCGTAAATCGGCAGCCCGATTCAGGCCCGCACAGCAAACCAAGCAGAGGCGAAAGCGTGCATTGATAAACGCGAATTATAGAACGAAGCAGCCAGAGCATCAGAGCAGAATAGAAGCGCGTTTCGCGAGACGCAACCATTCATCCTCCAAGGCTCGATAGCTCGCGTTCGCAGCGTCGGGCTTTGCGATAAGCACGATCCAAAGGTCCTGTTGCAGATCATGCTGGTGCTGGCGCACAATCTCACGCATACGGCGTCGGACACGATTGCGAACGACCGCGCTTCCAAGACGACGAGACGTAACGAAGCCGACACGACACAACCCGGAATGCTCGACTACCGTTGCGCTCAGTGTTAGCAGTTTGCCGCGCCGTACCAGGCCTTCTCGTTTTACGCGCTCGAATTCGGACGCGCGCGTCAGGCGACGCGATTTTGAAAAAGAGAACGAAGTTGGCTGCGCCATGTCACCGATCTATAGCCTCCCTGCGATCGACAGTTTGGATTTCCTTCGTCATTCGACATTCGGATTTCGTCATTCAATCCGCATCCGTACAGCAAAAGTCTTCTCCCGGAAAATCCCGGGAGAAGACTTTTGCGAAGAAAAAAAGCCGACGAATTAGGGAGTAGGCGAGGCCTCAACAGGAGATTCGGTTGTCCCGCCAGTCGACGGTGACGTTCCAGTAGAAGATTCCGTTGTCGAAGCCGGACTGGTTGTTTCAGTTGTTGTCGGCGGACTCGTGGCCGCCGGACTTGCCGCGGGCTCAGTTGTCTCGGTCTTTTGCTCGCACGCCGCGAGGAGCGCGGCACCGGCCAGAATGCAGATGTATTTTTTCATAGTGTTAATTGGAAGAGGCATATTGCTTTAACAGAGTAATCGGAGCAAGGCAGTTTTTGACCGCATTTGATTCTGCTTTTTAAAAGTAAATGCTTGGTGCGCCTCGATTAAAGTGGGACCTCGTATTTGAGTCCATGCGCCTCCGCCACCGCCTTGCAAGTGAGCCGTCCGTCGCGGGTGTTGATGCCACCAGTTAACGCAGGTTGTTTTTTACATGCGCCCTCGAGACCGAGATCGGCGAGCAATTCTACGTAGCGAAATGTGACATTTGTCAGGGCTTGAGTTGCTGTGCGCGCGTAGGCTGCCGGCATGTTTGCCACGCAATAATGCGTGACACCCTCCTCCACATAGACTGGATCAAGATGCGTGGTGGGTCGCGACGTTTCGGCGCAACCCCCTTGATCGATGGAAATATCCACTAGCACGCTGCCCGGCTTCATTTTTCGCAGCATCGGCCGCGTGATTAACTTCGGCGCCTTCGCTCCCGGCAAGAGGACTGCGCCAATCAGCAGATCGCAATCCGCCATCAAGTCCTGCAAGTTTGCCTCGCTTGAATAGACGGTATTGGTATTTTCCATCGCGAGGTCGAGATAACGCAGACGTTCCAAATCAACATCAAGGATAATGACTTCTGCGCCCAGGCCAGTTGCAATGCGTGCTGCATTCACACCCGACGTCCCGCCACCCACAACAACGACGCGTCCAGGTAAAACGCCCGGCACTCCCCCCAACAAGACCCCGCTGCCGCCATTGTATTTGGCAAGAAAATTAGCGCCCATGACGGCTGACATCCGACCGGCGATCTCGCTCATCGGCTCGAGCAACGGCAAACGATGATTGATCTGAATCGTCTCATATGCCACTGCGGTCACGCCCGACTTCAGCAACGCTTCAGTAAGAGATTTGCTCGCCGCCAGATGCAGATACGTGAAGAGGATTTGACCCTTTCGCATCAATTGAAACTCCACCTCGAGCGGCTCTTTCACTTTCACGACCATGTCAGCCCGCGTGAAAACTTCTTTCGCTTGATCGACAATCTCAGCGCCGGCTTTGACGTATTCTTCATCCGGATAACCCGAGCCAATACCGGCGTTCTTTTGTACCACGACTGAATGCCCCCGCTTCGTGAGTTGACTCGCAGCCGATGGCAACAGGGCAACGCGTTGCTCCTGCTCTTTAATTTCTTTGGGGATACCAATGATCATCTGGAAAGTGAGAAGTGATTAGTGAGTAGTGAGAGGAAGGAATCAAGCCAAATTGCATCTTACTTCTCACGTTTCACCTCTCACGCTTCGTCAGTTTAGCGACGGATCGTCTGGCGCGGCAGCCAGCATTTTATACCACGGTCCCAGGCCGCGCATGATTTCGAACCACAGATTCGGAAGACGATCGAGTTTAAGCACCGAGGGATTAGCTTTTTGAAGAAGCCAGGCCTTCTGATTCATCTCGCTTTCAAGCTGTCCCGCTCCCCAGCCCGCATACCCTACAAACGCGCAAACTGTAATTACTTTTTTTGGGTCAACTGCGTCGCTTGCTTCCTCGAGACCGACATTGTGATTGAGCTTAAGTCCTTTGCTCTGGTGCCATTCGAACGCTGCAAACATCAGTTGATTTTTCCCCACAGGTCCGCCGAGAAAAACGGGCACTTCAGCAAGTCCCGCAGGTGGCGCCTCGGTGACGAGATCGGCTACCTGTGTGTCGAGTGGGCGATTGATGATGACACCCAATGCCCCCTCGCCTGGGTCATGCTCGGAAATGAAAAGCACTGTGCGTCGGAAATTCGGATCGAGCATATTCGGATGAGCGACCAGCAATGAACCAGCAAGGCTGCGCGCCGCTTGCTCCTCATCAAAATTACCCATGTAAAACTAGAGACCGCGACCCGCGCTCGCGCAACCCAGGTCACGCAATCGAATCTCGCACGCCAGACACACAGGAGAAATGACGAAGACACACATCGAGCCTCCGTCATTTAAACATTCCGCTTTATTTCGTCATTCGTCGCTCGTCCTTTGTCATTCACTTCATTCCTCATTCGCTATTTTTCCAGCCTCATCCTTCCGTGTGAATTTTTTCATATAAAATTTGTTGCGATCTGCCGGAAGCTCGTTTAGTAGCCTCGAAGTTTTTCAAGATTGTTCTGGGGGGAACAGCCGCCCTTCACGCCTATCGGGTGTGGGGGGCGGTAATTTTTTAGGGCAAATCCGAATGATGAACAACGAAGAGATGACAGGCGAAGAATAAGCAAATAAGCCGTCCACTCATTCGTCATTTGTCATTCGTCATTAATTCGGCATTCGTCATTCGTGCTTTGTCATTCTGTCTCTAGATCAGGACGGATCTCTTGGCCGCTCGCAATCACTTTAATCGCGTTCCTCATCGCCATGGTGGTTGTAATCACTTTTTGGCGCATCGAAACCTGGCCGGCCCGCACAGCGCAACAAAGCACCGCCGAGCTTGAGAAGCTCGGCAAGGATTTACGCAGCGCTTTTATCGATATCGCGCATTTGCAGCCGCGCATCACGATTAACAGCCGTGTCTATATGGAACAGACGACGCCCGTGAGCGAACTGGTTGTTTTGTCACGACGCATCGAAGTTGAACATGAACTGCTCCATACCTGGGTGGGCAGTTCGAAGCGTGTAAAGTTGCATGGCACATTCATCGTCAAAACCGGCTTCGATCTACAGCAAAACCTGGCGGTCGATATTCGGCCCAATGAGATCATCGTTCAGCTGCCACACGCCCGGATCCTTGGTATTGAACAGGAGCAGGTGGACGTCCTCGCGTTTGAAAATGGATTGTGGAACCGCATTTCAGGGCAGGACATGCAAAGCGAATTATCGATCCTGCCGGACCTTGCACGGGAAAAAGCAGCAGAAGGTGACTTGCCAGCCGAAGCCGAGCGCACGTTGCAACAACAAATCGAGCAACGCATACACGCACCGCAACCCCTGCATTTGATTTTCAAAGGTGTCGCTGAAAAACAAGCCAAATGAATGACGAATATTTAACCAGGAATCGATGTCTAAGCGCGACTGGCCAAACAGAGACAATGACCGCCTGTTTTCTTAAGCTTCGTCATTGGACTTTCTTCGACATTCGTCATTCACGGAAATCTAAATGCCCCTAAAAAGTCGATTTCTCCTGGCTAGTTTGTTTCTTCTGCTTGCTGCGTTGCTGGCACTTTGGTTTACGCCATTTGCCGTTTCCCATGGTGTTCGTTGGTGGATTTGGTGGAAAGCGCGACAGGAGGGCTTCATTGTTAATATCGACAAGGTCGATGCACCGTTCCTGCGTCCGGTTGCAATCCGGCAACTGCGCCTGAGAAACGCACACGATGACATGTTCCGCATCGACCTTACAATCGCGGATGCGACGTTCGAGTTGAACTTCAAGCACATCCTCCTTCACACCCGAGGTCGCGCCATCCAAAATCTGTCGATTCGGGAATTGCATGGAGAGCTGCGCCGAAGCAATCCAACTGTGCGAGCGATGACGCGCCGTGGGTGGGCAATACTGCACCGAATGCTTCCGGAAGATCTGACCATTGGCGCCTCGGAGGTGCGGATTGAAAATGGACCGACGCTTGTTTTGTTGCGAAACGGATTTCTATCCGCGAATCAGATCGAAGCGGGTCGTTTTAGCGCTGCTGAGGTGATGATAGCCTCGCCGTGGTTCCACCAGACGTTTTCGCAATTGCGCGGTGCAACTCATTGGGAAGCTGATCATCTGACAATCGCCGGGCTCACTTTAACGCATGGCCTCGATCTGCAGTCCGCTACGGCGGACTTGTCGCGCCTGGGAAACCAACGCGTCGGATTGCAGTTCGACGCTGACGCGTTCGGCGGAAAAATCCGCGGAAACATTTCGCACGAATGGCGCTCCCAACATTCCAACTGGAAAATTGCCGGCGGAGCTACCGATATTTCTCTTGAGCAAACTTCGGAAGCATTCGGATTCGCCGATCGTGTTAGCGGTTTGCTCCACGCTGGTAACTTCACTTTTCGCGGAAACCTTGCTGAGCCGGACCTGGTGACCGCGTCACTTTGGAGCGAACTGACCAGGCTTACCTGGCGCAATCGCACTGCCGAAGCGATGATGCTTGGTGCCGCCCTCTATAACCGCCGGATTCAGCTTCAGCAACTGTACATAAAGCAACAGGCAAACCAGTTTACTTTAAACGGCGAAGCTGCATTTCCCTCAAGCGCGTCCGGCTGGCTTAGTCCGGATTTTCGCGGCAACATTTCCGCGTCGATCGATCAGTTGGGCGATTTCGCGGCTCTGTTTGGCGCGAACGCCGGCGATTTCGCGGGCAAGATCACGATTGATGGAGCGATGGATACTCGTGACCGCAAATTTGGCGGACATCTCATGGTTGAGGGCGCATCGCTCACATTTTTTAAGACTGCCATCGACAACCTGAGCGCAAAACTGAATTTAAAGGCGACAGACCTGGAGATCGAACAATTGGCGATGACGCACAAGAACGATTCTCTCAGCGGACAGGGTAAAATCGATCTGTCGCACGAGCACAACTATTCAGGGACGCTCGAAGCTAGATTAAACAACCTAATCGATTACCTGTCGATTCCGCGCGAGGCAGCTGGAAAAGGAAACCAAATTCCGGCTGATGTTCAGGCAACGATCGATTCCGGTAAGTGGGATGTACGGGGTGTGATCCACATGCCTAATTCGAGCCCGATGAGCTTCACAGCCAATTTTCTTCTGCCAGTCGGGACGGATTGGAACGCTTTCCGGATATCTCCGTTGAATATCACACTCAACTTTCCATCGGTCTTTCTCGCAAAAGCGCCTCAGCTCTTTCACCCAGAAATATTCAACGACGGCATTCTGAGCGGAAACATTTCGCTTTCCGAAACGTTGCAACATCCTCACATCGATGGCGACATCCAGCTGACGAACGGAAAGATGTCCGGCGACGCCGGAGGGTCTATCAATCTCACTGAAGCAAGCGGACGAATTGTTTTTGGAGGAAATCGCGCATCGATAGAGTTTCTTAATCTTGCGACCAAGAGTACAGATCTTTCACTTCGTGGAGAGATCGATTTTCAGGATACGAACAATGTGACGGTCAGGATAGATGGTGCGATGCCGATCTTCGATCTAACGCCCCACCAAATCGGTTGCATGAATAAAATCGAATTTGCGTCGGTACCATTCACTCTGGCGCCCGCTGTCGCAGAGTTGCAATTCCGCGGATCGCTCTTTCAACGCGACGGGACCATCGGTTTAAAAGAGCGAACGATCGCAGGATCCTCTGACATTCCAGATCCGAATAGTGTCACTCGGGAGTTTCCGCTCTGTTTCTCAAGTAATTCCTTGGAGACAGCAACATTATTACTGGGATCACTTCCGCGGTCCGAAGCTCATCCCGCAACAACGCCCCCAAAAAAGCAAACGAAACCGCGATAACGTAGCCCACAACTAGCGGTAATCATTACCCAGGAAATTTGATGGCGCCGATGCTAGATACTGGATGCTCGATACTGGATTTTTTGATCCAGAATCCAGAATCAAGTATCGAGTATCTCGGGACCAGAGCACTTGGGCTTCGCCACCACCAGCCAGCGCGAAAGCTTGTCCTCGAGCTCGCGTGTGAGATTAATACTGAACTCCGCGCCTGCATCCAGACGCAGCGCGTTGCCGTTTGCGCGATCGAACAGCAATCGGACCGGGCGGCGACCCGGCGAGCTGGAAAGGATCCTACGCACCTCTCGCAATTCATCCCCAGTTGTGGCCGCAGAGAACTGCAAGAGCACCGCGGATTCCTGGTCTGTCGATTCTTCAGTCGCGCCGTTGGGCTTTCGGGACGAAAGCGTCTTGATCTCCTGTGCCACGGCCCGAGGAACTTCGTCCCGTTTATCCAGCGTTCCTTTTATTTCAACAACGCGCCCTGCCTCCAAGGCGCCTGAAACTTTGAGGTAAACCTCGTTCCATACCACCACTTCGAGCATATCGGCCCGGTCTTCGATCCAAACGACCGCGAACGGTTTGCCCTCTTTTCTGGTAAACTTTTTCTCAACCTCCACAATCGCACCGGCAATCCTGAATGGCGCGCGATCGTCCAGACCGGACAATGAAGCAATCGATCGATAATTTTTCGCCGCGAAAACATCTGCGTACGCATCGAGTGGATGGCCGCTGACGTAAAAGCCGAGCAGCTCTTTTTCATAGGAAAGTTTTTGATGCTCGCTCCAGGGAGTGGCTGGCCTTTTTCTTGATCCAGTGGGAGCAGTTGCTTCATCAAAGAGTGAAACTTGCCCAGCGATTCTGTCACGCTGCGCTGCAGCGGAAGCAGTCACCGCGTCATCAATACAGTTAAAAAGCTCGGAACGGTCTCGGCCCAGGAAATCAAATGCGCCGGCCTTGATAAGGCTTTCAAGCATCTTGCGATTGGCAACCCGCGAGTCCAGCCGCGCGCAAAAATCCTCTAATGAGGTGAAATCACCATGTTGTTCACGTTCGCGAATCGCCGTTTCCATGGCCATTTCGCCGACGTGTTTGATGGCGGCAAGCCCGTAACGAATGGCGCTGTAGCCGTTGCCGTTGGCTGCTGTCGCCTTTGTTTTCTCCGTGCTGCCGCGATCAGCACTCGCGGCGACAGTTTCCGGCGTAAACTTCAAGCCGCTTTTGTTGATGTCCGGCGGTAGAATGGAAATGCCCATCCTTCTGCATTCGCCGACAAAAACAGAAATTTTTTCTGTGTTATTGATTTCGTTGCTCAGCAAACCCGCCATGAATTCCACCGGGTAATGCGCCTTCAGATACGCGGTTTGATAACTGATCACGCCATAGGCTGCGCTGTGGCTCTTGTTAAATCCGTAACCGGCGAATTTTTCCAGCAAATCGAAGATCGCATTCGCTTTTTTCTCGGGAATCTTGTTTGTGCGCGCACAGCCTTCGATGAAATTTTTCCGCTCTTTGGCCATCTTCTCCTTGTCTTTCTTGCCCATGGCGCGCCGGAGAAGATCGGCTTGCGCGAGTGAGTAGCCGGCAAGTTTGCTCGCGGCTGCCATCACCTGTTCCTGGTAAATCATCACGCCATAGGTATCGGCGCAAATATCTTCGAGCAGTGGATGCAGATATTTGATCGGCCTAATCCCTTTTTTCGCTTTCACGTATTCCGGAATGAGTTCCATCGGCCCGGGTCGATAAAGCGCGATGAGGGCGATGATGTCGTCGAGCTTCTTTACGTCGAACTGCTTCGACAAACTGGTCATCCCACCAGACTCCATCTGGAAAAGACCAATCGTTTCGCCGCGGTTATAGAGAGCAAACGCACCGACATCATCGAGTGGAATGTTCTTCAGCGAAAAATTTGGCTCGCGCTCGTGAATCAGGGCCAGTGCATCCTCAATGACCGTTAGCGTTTTCAATCCGAGGAAATCCATTTTCAGGAGGCCCAGGTCATTGAGCGGTCCCATGGCGTACTGGCTGATCACGTCGTTGCCTTTCACATCGCGGCAAAGCGGGATGTAATCAGACAAGTCGCGATCAGCGATCACCACTCCCGCGGCGTGCACGCCCGCATTTCGCGACAAGCCTTCGAGAATTTTGGCGTAATCAAACAGCTGCCGGGTCGCCGGCTCGGTGGCCACCGCTCGTTTCAGCTCCGGATTTTTTTCCACGGCTGAATCGAGCGTGATGTTGAGCTCATTTGGGATCATCTTTGCAATGCGATCCGCATCTCGATAGCTCAGCC